>DMST01000519.1:0-7397 GCA_003454975.1 Cytophagales bacterium
TCAAGCGGTAGCGGCCGCTGGAGCGCCCGCCCTGGCTACGGGCAGCAGTCCGCTGGCGGCGGCCCAGGGCTACCCGGACGGGGAGGTGATCCCGCTTGCTCGGTTGCTGGAAACCGTAAGCCAGATTGTAGGCGCCGTTGATGTTCCCGTCAGCGTGGACTTTGAGAGCGGCTATGCGGGGAGTGATCTCCAAAAACTGGCTGAGAACATAGACCGCCTGCTAGATACCGGAGCGGTGGGTATCAACTTTGAAGACCAGCGGATCGGGGAAGGGGGCGTATATACCATCGAGGAGCAGGCGGAACGAATCGCCACGGTTCGCCGGGTGGCGGAAAACCGTCAAATGGGACTATTTATCAATGCCCGTACGGACCTTTTCCTGCAAGTTACTGACGAGAGCCAGCATGCCGGGCTGTTGCCGGAAGCCATTCGCCGGGCCCAGGCATACCAGGAAGCGGGTTCCAGCGGCTTCTTTGCCGTAGGGCTGTATGCCCCTATGCTGATCACTGAGCTATGTCAAGCGGTAGACCTACCCGTGAACGTACTGCATGGCCCCAAGGCTGTCAGCCATACCGAGCTAGCTGCCTGTGGGGCAGCTCGTATTAGCCACGGTCCCTTTGTTTACCGTGCCCTCATGCAGCAGTTGCAGGACATGGTGAAGAGGTAATGGTTTCGAGGTGACTTGTTCATCGAAATTATTAGTGTAGGTGGGCTTACTGAAAATGGATGTTGAATTATTCACTATTTTCATCTTCCATTCATTTTTTGAAAGTTATGGGTTATCGTGTTTCTAAACGGCTGACAACCCGAGATTACCGACAACCGGGTCAATATTTCGTAACGATATGCACGTACCAAAGAGCGCATTTCTTTGGTAGAATTCGGGAAGGAGAGATGGCACTTTCGCCCGCTGGGCAGGTAGCGTGGGATTATTGGCACGAAATTCCACAACATCATGCCATGGTGCGGCTGGGAACGTTTGTAGTCATGCCCAATCATATACACGGACTGCTGGAAATTCTGGATTCTAATACTGCCAGATGGGGGCCTAAGATGCGGCCGATGGCCGAGCCTGATACGGTACAATTCCTAAGCCAGATCAGCCCAAAAGTAGGAGATTTGAGCTTAATTATTCGAGGATACAAAGGGGCTGTTACCCGCACCGTTCGTGAGAAGGGCTATGATTTTGCTTGGCAAAAATCTTTTCATGACCATGTGCTACGTGAAGGTGAAGCGGAACGTATTCGAAACTATATTGTCAATAATCCTAAAAATTGGGAGGAGGATGGATTTTATACCCCTGATGTGGGTTGGGATAAGGAAAAATGAGGAAAAATTGGCCCTTCGTTGAATTGGTGAAGGGTTATTTGGACATGTAGGGAGGCGTTTCATGAAACGCCTCCCTACATATTCCATACTCTCCAACCCCATCCAGCAAACTGGCGGCCTAGGCTGGTAGGCGAGAATCAGTAACTCTCCGTATTTTTCAAAAAGGCTGAACCATCCGGTGGCTGAAACGAGGAAATTGGCTAGCTTCATAGGGTAACGAAACGCCCCATGAAGCAGGCCATCGACAACTTTTCTAAGCAGGCTGATACCTACAAAGTCAGTCGGCCTACCTATCCCCAAGCACTGTATGATTTTTTGCTAGCTCAGTGCCCAAGCCGGGCTACGGCCTGGGATTGCGGCACGGGCAATGGCCAGGTTGCGGTGGCTCTTGCGGACCATTTTGAGTTGGTCACGGCTTCTGACCTCAGTGGAGCGCAGCTGGCCGCGGCGGAGCATCGTCCGAACATCCGCTACATAGAATCACGGGCAGAACATACGCCTTTTCCTGATCATGCCTTCGACCTGATTACGGTAGGGCAGGCGGCCCACTGGTTTGATATGGCCGAATTCAGTCGGGAAGCGAAGCGGGTGGGCAAGACCGGCGGGCACATCGGTATTTTTGGGTATGGACTCATGCGCATAGATGCCGCTACGGATGCTTTGGTGTGGGAACTTTACGAGGAGGTACTGGGCGAATATTGGGACCCCGAGCGCCGCATTGTAGAAGGGGGGTATCAAGAGTTGGAATTTGATTTCCCCGAGCTGGAAACACCTACCGATTTCGCTATTGCCGATACTTGGAATGTAGACCGGCTCCTGACCTTTTTACATTCCTGGTCGGCCACCCAGAAGTACAAGGATGCACACGGGGGAGAAGATCCGGTAAACGGAGTAGAGGCCCGCTTGAGGAGCCTCTGGCGAGAGGAGACGAAAGAGGTTCAGTTTCCCGTTTTCCTTCGGTTGGGTACCATAGAGTAGCTCCATTTCAACCAAAAAATGTTGGATTACCAGGGCAAGGCTCTTCTAGGGGAGGGATGATGCTAGTTCTGTCTGGGTGTTGGTTTCCACTGGTGCCACGGGCAACAAAAACCAAAAGGTAGACCCTATGCCCAGGGCACTTTCTACACCAATAGACCCACCGCTACGCTCTATGAACTCTTGACTTAATACCAGCCCTAAACCTGTTCCTTTCTCATTGTTGGTGCCTAGCTTGCTGGTGACTCCAGGACCAAAAATACCATCTCGGGTATCTGCATCCATGCCCACGCCGGTATCGGTGACCAATACCTTTATGTGCTTCCCGGTGGTCTCCGCCAAAATGGATACCTTACCCGATTGTGAGGTGAATTTCAGCGCATTGCCTACCAGGTTGCGCAATACCAGCCTAAGCGCATCAATATCTACCCACAGCATGGGCAAAGATGCCGGCAAATCTACCGCCAGAGTTACCCCTTTGTGCATGGACATGTCCTGGTGAAACTCCATGGTTTCGTTGGCAATGGTTTCTAGATCAATGCCCTGGGGTTGCAACTCCAAAGAGCCTTCCATTTGGGTAATGCTCCATTTCAGGAGATTGTCCAGCGTATACAACAGGGAGTTTACCCGGTTGCCCACTTGGCCTATCATTTCGTTGCGCTGCTGTTTGTCCAACTCGGGAGCCAAAACGAACAATTCCAGCATACTTTGTAAGGTATTGAGCGGGCTACGGAGGTCGTGTGCTATCACCGAGAAAATCCGGTCTTTGATGGAATTGGCTTTATCGAGGTGGTCCCGTTGTTGTTCAATCTCCTCGTTACTCTCTTGCAACATTTGATTCTTGAGCGCAATTTCATCGGCGCTGCGTTGGCGAAGGCGAGAAAATCGTATCTGCAGGAGGATCACCAATCCGCAACAAAATAGCCCACCACCAATGGCCCACAAGCCCCATTGCTGTTTCCGTACCCGGTTTTGATAGGCCAACCGTTCTACCTGCTGCGCATAAGTCACCGAATCTACCCGGTGCTGGGCAGCAAATTCACTTTCCCTCCTCACCGTAGCCCGGAAATTCTCATTAGAAACAATAGAGTCGTTGAGTTTGGCCCTACGCTCGGCCAAATCCAAGGCATCAGCATAGTTGCCCCGGGCTTTCTGAATCTCGATCAGCGATCTCATAGCCTCTCCAATCAAACCGGCCCTTTGGGTAGCCGTGGCCATCTCAAAGCCTTTTTGCCCGTAGGTGTAGGCTTCTGCTAACTGCCCCTTCTGATAATACACCAAGCTTAACCCTGTCCAGCATATTCCAAGAATCTGCTGTCCGTCGAAGGTATGTGCTAACGCCTCCGCCTCCCGATAGTAAACCTCCGCTTTTGCCAAACTATCCGTCATCCTGTACATGCTGCCAAGGACACTCTTGGTCCAGGCTATGCGGTGTTGGTTGTTTTCTTCAGTAAACTCCTCTAAGGCCTGATGGAGATAAACGATGCCCTCTGCTACGCTGTCGAGGGCACCGGCAGTGGTACCCAAATTAAGCAAGGCGTGTGCCGAGGAAACTCCTAGCTCATTTTGTTGTTGGTAGGCTTTTAGAAAATAACCATAAGCGGTGGCGTAATCTTTTTGGCTGTAGAATAAATTGCCCAGATTGCTGGTGATGAGGAGGAGCATTTCTCCTTCCTCCAGGCTCCCAAACAGGGCTTGGGAATTTTGGTAATGTTCCATGGCTTCCATCAGATTACCCGTCACCCCGCCGGTCATGCCCAAGCCATAGTGCGCATATGCCAGTACTTCGTTGATTTCTTTCTGAGTACCCCACTTCATCGCCTTCTGGAAAGAGGTAGTCGCCGAGGCGTTATCTCCTTTGGTAAAATAGGCAAACCCTATATGAACGTCGGCCATGCCATATTCCCGGTCCAGGCCATACGCCTGGGCCACGGTCTTCGCCTCACGGGCATAGTATAAACTGGAATCTGGAACCACAGGCCGTATTTCCTCGGCTAGAAAAATGAGTGCTTTGGCCCGTGAGGCTCCGGTAAGGGTATCCAGCACTGCCTGTGCGCTATCTATGGTAGCGCGCTGCTGGCTATAGGCGGCATGGGGAAGGGTGTAGACACATAGGCTAATCCCGAAGAGAAAGCAGTAAGAGGAGAGGCTATGTAACCAACGGTTGATCATAGAATATTGAGATAAAAGGAATGTACAAAAGGATGGGTTAGGCTCCCATTTTCAGGGAAAGTGTTCGATGAATTTTTGAAGAACAAAGACCAAATAGATTAGACCATTTCTCCTCAAGGATGCGCCTATTTCCTTGTTTTTAATACTTACTTGTCTGGGTTAGGTTGCCAACCCAGAAAATGCTTTGAGGCCCATAAAACCGCCTTCGATGGGATATTGAATAGGATTGAAAATAGTATCCTACCGTCCTGTTTTACTTTCACTGAGCATGTCTTCAATCCCTGTTGTTAAATGGTACAAACCACCCCTTGAATATCGCGGGCCGAGGTCAACTTGAGCTTGTCCCGAAGGCGTTCACGAGCCTTTTCAACTGCCCGAACACTTACCCCGTTCAAGGTGGCTATTTCCTTGTTTTGGAGGCCCATGCGGATGAAGGCGCAATGCCGCGCTTCTTTGGCGGTGAGATTGGGAAACCGCGATTGCAATTCGGTGAAGAAATCGGGGTGGACCGCCTCAAAGTGCACTTTGAATTGGTCCCAATCTTGGGTTTTGCTCTCCAGGCTACGCACCCGCCGATGCAAGTCCTGGTCGGAGTGGCGTACCTTCCGGGCTAGTTCTTGCAACGCTTCCTTTTGTTTGGCCTCTATTAGCGCCTGGCTGGCTAGTTTGCGGTTCATGGCTTCCAGCTGCCCTTGCAGGCGCGCAATCATGGTCTGGAACAATTGGGACCGTCTTCGCTCTTGAACAATCACCCAGCCTACCATGAGGGCGAATAGAAATAACTCAATTGAGTAGGCGCTGTGGAGAACCAAATGGCCCTGTACGTAGTGCA
The DNA here is from genome assembly GCA_003454975.1 of Cytophagales bacterium. GTDB lineage: Bacteria > Bacteroidota > Bacteroidia > Cytophagales > Cyclobacteriaceae > DMST01. The sequence goes on from DMST01000519.1 coordinate 5,309, forward strand.
CGTTTGGGGTAAGGTAGGCATAGATGAAGTACAAATGAGCGCCCGTCACCAGGGTAGCGCCCACAAAGAAGAGTACGGAGAAAGGCTGCTTGCGGATGACGGCGCTGAGGGCCCCAATCCAGATCAGTAGCATAATGATGGGGCTCACCCGCGTGTGAATGGTCAGGGGCCATTCGAATACCTGAAATACGTAGGGGATAGCGGCCAGGATGTAAATCCAGGTCAGCACCCGTATGGCATGGGCCAACCAGCGGTTCCAGGTGTGCAGCTGATAAAAGTGCAGAACGAAGAACGAATAGCCCGCCGTTACCCCCACGTAGGGCACAAAGTGTCGCAGAATGCGTTCTAGTTTTGGGGAAGATATCAAGCCCCATTCGGCCATAAAACCTCCGTTGATGAATATCCAGGCGAAAAAACCAAAGTTGTAAAGGAGCAAATAACCGTAGGCGGGGTCGCGCAGCAGCAGAAACAAACAAAGCGCATACACCATGCTGAGTCCTACCATGCCCAGCATAGCCTGGTGGACCCGGGTAAGGCGACGGTCCCACCGATGAAAAACCGGTTCTGGGTCCAGGTGAAACCCGCTAGTGAGCGAGGAACGAAGGGTATTCTGCCCTCCCCGGGTGGTATTGACCAAATGCAGTAGATAGGTGGTAGTATCCTGCGAAGGCAGGTGGAGGCGCACCTGCGGAATGCGGGCGTAAGGAAAGGATCTTTCCGCTAGCGGAACGCTAAACCCAGAAAGGTCTTGAGCTAGCCAGCCACCGGTAGCACCCTGTTGGTATACCTTTACCCGGTCTACGTATACGGATGAGGTGTACAGCGTGGGGAGATTGGGTACCGCAGAATACAGGCGAAACTTCAACCAGTGGTCCCGGGTATTCCCTGTTAGACTATCCCAAGAGAAGGCTAAATCTGAAGAGGATGTAGGAAGCATCAGAGCCGTGGAATCCGTAGCGTAGTGGCAGTAGGGTAAGAGGGTGTAGGTACTGTCGGGTGAAGTGATGTGGATCAGGGGCTGAGCATTCCCTACCTGAGTGAGCCCCCACCAAAACAGCCCTAAACAAACCAGAGTCCGCTTGACGGGTGGGACAATTCTTTTGCGCTGCATGTTCTCTTCCAAAAGGGTAAACTACCCCAAATTTTCATAGGGTCCAAGGTTCCAGACTTCGAGTTAATTTTATGCCTGTCGTGTATTTGTCGTAGGAGTAAGTATATCATCCTGAGAGTATTAGCTGTAAAGTTGTGAGTGGACGGGGCATTGGTTTCCGGCCACTATACTAGCAATTATTAACTCTAAACATGTAAAATTATGGCGATTATTATTCCTGGTACAAACCCGGTTTACAAAGCAAATACTCCCCCTTTGATGAAAGTGGTAGGCATTAGTTATGTAGGCAACAATCCGAAAATCTACGGCCCCAGTGCGGCCGCAATGACGGTGAACGTGAACCTGCTCTATGCCAACGGCAAGGCTTCCCTGCTGAGCACTATTTATGAAGAAGGAGGTAGTGTACAGATGCTACAGGAGAATAGCTGGGTAGATCTTCCGAAGGATGATTCTGGGAATCCTTACCTGGAGACTCAAATGGTTTCGCAGGAATATTGGAGCCTGACTCACCTTCCCCAGGTTAACGGTAACTCTGCGGATATTGACACAGAAATCACTACCGCTACCAGTACTTCCATTACTAATTCGCAGAGCGCTACCTCCATGGTAGCGGCTTCAGTAAGCGCTTCTGTAGGGTTGTCCTTCTGGGGGGTAAGTGCATCCGTAGATGCTTCCTACGATACCGAGACCGATACCAGCTCCTCCTCTGAGGCCACTGCTACCCAGGACGACTCTACGGCCACCAGCATAGCACTGCCTGCAAAAACAGCCCTATCGGTATGGGAGAAACGCACTGCCTATTACCTGGAGTTTATCAACCCTACAGTCCAAACTCTGGATAAGGATGGAAATGCAACTCCTTTTAATTTGGATCAGGTACGGTGGGAGGTGATCTCCATCCAGCAGTACATCGATTCGGCTACGCTGGATGAATTGCCTGCTTAAGCCAGGCACCCTTAGCTCGACCGCATGACCCAC
>DMST01000519.1:7430-8272 GCA_003454975.1 Cytophagales bacterium
ATGACCCATGGCGGTCGAGACTTTCGAATGGTTCACCTATGCTCTCGAGTTACCCAGTAAAGGTTACCCCGGTCAGTTCTTCGGATTTCTTCCAGAGGGTTTCGGCCGTGGCTTCGTCCCGGATGTGCGGATAGGCGCCCACGAAGTCGGGCATGCCTTCCTTCCGTTGCTCGGCTACGTTGCAGTTTTCCAGGTACACCCCGCCCTTGTCTTCCAGTAGGGGAGAAGTAGCGGCAAAAATGGTGGTAGAGGCCCCTTCTTCCTCAGTCTTGAACATCTCGTTTTGGTTGCCCTTTTCATCGTACCAGCCCATGGCGGTTTGCTCTTCCATGCTCAAATGCCGCTGTAGGGGAGTCATAATGCCGCCCGGGTGCACAGAGTAGGCATGAATGCCGTGGGGAGCGGTCAGCTTGTCCAGGTGTAGGGCAAACAGTGCGTTGGCCGTTTTGGCTTGCCCATAGGCGAACCACTGGTGATAATCGCGCGATTCCCAGTTCAGGTCATCAAGGTCCAGGCCGTTCATCCGATGGGCTACCGAACTCAGTACTACGATGCGGGCACCGGCACCAGCGGCTTTTACCAGTGGCCACAGCCGGGCCGTCATCTGGAAGTGGCCCAGGTGGTTGGTGGCAAACTGGCTCTCATAGCCTCGTGCATCACGAGTGAGTGGGTTGGCCATAATGCCCGCATTGTTGATGAGTAGATCAATCTTGGAGATTTGTTGGGCCAAGGAGTCCGCAAACGCATCGATGGAAGCCGGATCGCCGAGATCGAGCATCAGGAAGCTCGTGTTGGGGATGCCCGCCAGCTTTTCGTCGGCTACCTCCTGGCGGCGGCCCGCC
>DMST01000519.1:8347-12752 GCA_003454975.1 Cytophagales bacterium
GGGCTCCGGCGCCTGCCAGGGCCTTTACCGTTTCCAGGCCAATGCCCGAATAACCGCCCGTTACCACGGCCGTTTTTCCGCTTAGATCATGGTGGGCAAGGGCTTCCTTGGCGGTGGTACGGTAGCCAAAAGGGGAGTCGACCGGGTGTTGTTTAGTATCAGTACTCATGGGGTAGGACAATCAAAAATGAAGGAATGATTTACCCCAAAAAGCTACAAAAATTGATGGGGAATCACACTTCGAATTTCTGCCAATGGGCCGACCAACGTCCGGGCCATCCTTTTCCTTTTTATCCAGGCACCTCCTTGGGTATTGGCAAGGCCTATGCTCTCAATTCACCCTTCGACGAGGGCAACATTCAATTGCTCAGCCAACTGCTGGGCTACTTTCTTAGCCCGGGATTTCCTTTGGTAATTCAGCTGGAGGATGACTTCCTGGTCATGGTCTCCTAACACCAGCACTATGTATTCCTTTACCTTACCGCTAAGACTGGGGTGGATACCGTCGGGCAAGGTCTGAAAACTTTGCTCGGTGGTTAACAACTGGATGGAGCTGACCGCATGTAGTGGCTCCCACTCACCCCGTTTGATGCCCACCAGGGCCCGGTATTGCCGAAAGCTTGGGTCTGTGGTGTTTATTTGGGTGCCGGCATAGGTGGTGAACATTGTGAAGCCTATCACCAAGAAGATGGCCCCAACGGCAATGGCTCTGGACACGGGAATTTCCAGCTCAACCAACCACGCACAAGAGAGGGCCAAGAGGCCTGCTACCATGAGTAGGAGGCCCAAAAGGTGATGCCCTTTGTCCAGCCATCGTTGTTTGTGATCAAGGTTTGCCATGGGCGGGTTGTCTTTCAGCTACGGTAATTCAAAGAAAGTGCCTAGTCGACAAGTAGACTTAGTAGAGGTTTCAGGGCTGGAAGAAAAGGTGATTTATGGTCAAAACCTACCCCGGTTGCAGAGAAATCCCTATTTGGTCCCTCTCTGATGTGATTTCTGTTTGGGGGAGATAAGCTGGCAAGTCCTCCGCTGCCTGATTATGGTGGCTCCACACGCCTTTTGCAGATACCTACCAATGGGCGAGCGGAGCCGAATTCGTTAGGCCATCACCGATACCATTTCCAGCACTTGCTGGGCCAGGCGGGTATCTCCGGTCTTTAATATTTGATCTTCCACATCATGGGGTCTCAGGCTTTTGGTAAAGAGCTTCCAGGAGACATCCAGGGGAATCTCTACTTTGGCGCTGGCCTCTTGTTCGGGCTGTTCCGTTAGGACCCAGCCTTTTTCCTGTTTGGTCAAATGCCAAGTGCCCCCTGCCTCCGCAGAGATAGTTGCTGAAACTACCGTACCCAAAGGCGCTTCTACCTGACGGAAGGTATGTGGCAGGGCCAGAAAGAAGGTTTGAAGCACGGGTAAGTAGAATTCCTGATTTAGGATGCCTGGCTGGCCTACCGCCTCGCGAATCTGCTGCTGGTGATGCCACTTTTCGGTGTATTCGCGTGCTACGTGCATCCAATTATAGCTGGTGTCTTCCCCGGCCCAGGCCACTGAGAATATGGCCTCCTGTCCCAGGTTCAGCCCCACATAATAATCTGAGACCATGGGGCCAGTGAGTTCCAGCAGGAGGGTTAGTACTTGGGGGCTCAACCGCTGGGTAGCCTCTACCCAATCTGCATTTAGCTGGTTGAGCCAAGCTACCAAGTCGAGGTATCCCTCTATGGGGGGCATGGCCTCGCCAAAATAGCGGTCCCGCTGCATAGATAGTGTGCGCAGGCTGCCATCAAGCAGGTGGCTGGCTACATCTTTTACCTTCCAGGCTTTCGCTACGGTAGGGCGCTGCCAGTCCTCCGGGCTCAGGGTACGCAGAAGCTCCACCAGCTTGTGGTCCAGGGGATGGAATAGGTGGCGAGTATCAAGGGGTATATCAGTATGGTTCATGGTACTAGCATAGGCTGGATGGCTAAATTACGGATCCGGAGGATAAGAAAGAGGATGGCCAAATCCTGATAAGCTGAAAATTGAGGTATATCGGCTACCCGTTTCTATTGCTAATCAAATAGTTACCAAAGCACCCAAGGTATAATGGAGAGTAGCGCAGGTTTTCAGGCTTTATTAAATGATTGTTTCGTATCGGTTAATTTTCAACTACTAATCAGTTGCTTCTAATCTTTGGGTTGGTATTAAACGATAGACTGAAAATCGGTAACGAGAACTTAGTTGTTCATCGGAAAAACACTATTTTCCAAATGGTTCGAAGTCAAATGACTTCGCTTAATTACATTATTACAATTAAATTTTTAGAAATGAAATACCTAAAGAAACCATTAAAATCGGGAGTTCTGCTTCTAGGAGTAGGCACCATGATCTTAGGCGGTTGTCAACCGCAAAGCCCACTTTTTGGGCCTGATGAAACGAACACTCAGCTCAACTTTTTGTCTGAACCGGTCTACAATAATACCCAAACGGTACGCAACGTAGGACCCTATTTGGATTTTGCCTTCTACGAAGATTTTGAGACCACACGGTTGTTCCAATACCACGAGGATAGTGAGGTAGCCCATGCCTACATTATGAAGGACACCGACGCACAAAGCCCCAGGGAATTGGCCCAACAACTGGGCTTCCGTTCTATGGGTCTGGTGTACGAGGAGGTGATGGCCGCTCAGCAAGCCTACGTGGAGGGCTGGCAGGAAAAAATAGAAGGGATGAGCGAGGACGAGCTGGCGGTACTACAGCAAAACCCGCCCGCACCTTTTGCCCCGGTGGTGTATGCCAATCAGGATTGGCTCCATGTCAATGAAGGGGCGGGTACTATCACGCTTAAGGTCAGAGACCATGAGCTGGCCTATTTGCTTAGTCCTGAGGGGGTTATTTCTGCTGGCGGTGCCATCTACCAGTACACCGGAGATCAAGTGAAGTTTCTGGTAGACGGTAATCCTACTCACTTGAACGAACTCCTCCACGCTACTTCTGATGACCCCTCGGCCAATGTGCGGGTGAGCACTTTGGAGATTAATCCCTTGACACAAAGTAATCAGATTGCCCGCACAGGAGCTTTAACCTGCCGCGGCGACCAGGCCGGGTTTGTCCTTTACCATACCGGGAAAGTAGAACACTATACCTACACTACCTACTCGTACGAGTATCAGTGTGCGTATGACAGTGACTACTACAACTGCTGGTACAGCCAAACTTCGGGCATGCCCTACGAACAAAAGCTATCTGCCTGTTGTCCTAGGGTGTATACCCCCTCTACCAAGCATCGCTTTTGGACGGAGATCAACTCACGGACCGATTGTCCTTTCCGTTTGGGGCCTTTGTGTCTGGGCGGTTCGGAGTCCTTTTCCGTAGAGTTTTTACAAATTAGTGGCTCCTACTCCTACATTCTGGGCGGAACTACCCGTAGTTTCGGATTTACCACCACTAGTGGTGTGCCGGGTTCCCGCATGAGCCGTACTTTGTACGACGGTAACCCCATTAGTACGCCGGAAGCTGACGTAGACTTTAGGGCTGTACAAAATATACAAATCAATACTGTTGGGGGAGTGGTGTTCAGTGGCTACGACGCTACTTGTAACGTAGATTATCAGTAAGTGAACTGCAGATAGAAATCAGTGTAAGGCTTGGGAGAGATTCCAAGCCTTTTATCTTCCTTACAGCAATCACCGACCATCGCTGCATAGCAAAAGTGAGTGCACCTTCGGTTGTTCTTTTGGGGTTATTTCTAGTCTTTTTGTGCCAATTTGATCCTAGTTCCTTTCTCAAGAAAGACGAAATGCCTTGATTTCTTGTAGAACCAAATTTTCAAACCTCCTGATGGTAGTGGCTCTGGTTCTGGTGAGAACAGGGGTGGTGTCTACGGAGGGGTTTCCTTCATCAATACCGCATATTCCCCGCACATCCTATTTCCATGGGGAGATAAAATGAAGTCATTTCACCAAAACATTGATGGGCAACCACCCACCCATATTTGTAAAATCTTGGTATAGACTAAACGCCTAATTCAATTCAAACTTTATCTTATCAAGGAATTTCAGCGGCTTAAGGATGAAGAAAGTAGCCGTCAGTAATTAGAATGGAATGTAAGCCGCACCTTCTAAAAAACCATTGAAAAATTAATCCTACCCAATCTATGAAAGCTGCTGTTGCTACTACCGCCGGAGACCCATCGGTCATCCAGATCAAAGAAGTGCCTAAGCCTACCGCCAAAGAGGGCTGGTTGCTCATCCAAGTGAGGGCCTTTGGCCTCAACCGTGCGGAGCTGTTTACCCGTCGGGGTGATTCACCCGGCGTAGAATGGCCCCGCATCCTCGGCATAGAGTTGGTGGGGGTAGTGGAGGAGGACCCCAGCGGCACGTATGGTGCCGGACAGCAGGTAGCGGCCATTCTGGGCGGTAGGGGCCGC
>DMST01000520.1:0-846 GCA_003454975.1 Cytophagales bacterium
CTGCGAGGGGAACTGCGACCGCCTAGCCCTGCACGACAGCTTGTGGGATTTGGGGGTAGAGGATGCCCTCAGCTACAGCTTGTGGGTGTACCCTACCAAGGCTACTGGGCAGCGCGAAGTCATTATCCGCCGCGTTGAAGATGGCAGTGCCAGTATGGGCATGTTCCTGAGCAACCTGCGGCCCGAGATTTACCTGGGCGGCACCGCTGGGGCTCAGTTCCTGCCAGCCGACTCCACCTTGCCGCTCAATACCTGGTCGCACCTTGGCGTAACCTACGGCAACGGCAGCCTGCGTGTATACCGCAACGGTAGTCTCATCCTGACCCGAGACAACCTGCTGGGTTCGCTCAACTTTAGCCCCAGTGGTCAGCACTATCTGGGCGGTAACCCCAACGGTAGTCGCGGCTTCCGCGGCAGTATCGATGAGCTGCGCATCTTCAACGAGACGCTCTCGGGCATGGCGATGGCCTCCGAGGTAGCCCGCGTAAGCAGCAGCCCGGCCGACTGCGGCAACCTGGCCGAGGCCGCCTGGCTGTTTGATGATTGCGCTTCGCCGATGGCAGTAGATTCGCTGGGTAACCACCCCGGTACTCTGGTGGGAGTTACACGCAGTACGGGATACCGCAGCGCGGGCCTCAGCTTCGATGGCGTGAACGACTACCTCAACCTGGGCAGCGGTTCGGGGCTTGAACTAGGGAATGAGTTCACCATTAGCCTGTGGGCCAATACCACGCAGACTACCCGGGGCACCTTGCTGATCAAGAACCGCCAAGGTTCTGATTTCTCGTATGCGGTACAGCTAGACAACGGCCAACCTGTACTGGCCCTGGGCAGCGGCGTAAGCAA
>DMST01000520.1:894-5573 GCA_003454975.1 Cytophagales bacterium
ACCCGGGTCCGTTTACGGCCCCGGTCAACGTAGCTAACGGCACGTGGAACCACTTGGTCTGGACCTTTGCCAACGGTACGGTAACCACCTATGTGAATGGCGTGGCCGAAGCAACTACCACAGGGGTGATGGGCAGTGTGAATGCTAACCCCGGTTCGGAGGTATGGCTGGGTTGGCGCGGTGACTTCAAACCCGGTCGTGCCTACCAAGGCTCGCTGGACGAAGTGAGAATCTTCACAAACGCCCTGAGCGCGGCTGATGTATTAGCACTAGCCAATGCTGCCCAGAGTAGTTCTGATTGTTCTGGAGCTCGAGGAGCTGAGGAAAGAGGTTTGCTCTCTGTGATTCCTGCCTTCCAGGTGTATCCGAATCCGAACCAAGGCAACTTTACGGTTCAGCTAACCGAGTTGGGGGATTACTCCTTAACTGTCAGTAACCTCCTAGGCCAAAGGGTGTATGATCGCCCCTTAGCCTCTGGTAGTACGGTGCATACCGTTCATTTATTAGGGGTGAAGCCTGGTGTGTACTGGATTACTTTGATCTCGGAAAAGGGGACGCAATTGCAACAACTGGTGATTGAGTAAATGAGAAAACCAGTCCTACATTATGGCCACTAGCAAGGTCATCTTTTCCTATTTTAAAGGGCCGTTCCGCAAGGGAAGGTCCTTTTCTTATGTTGTGGGAGTATGGGCAAAGGGGACCAACTCCTCCAAGGCAACGTACTCCAAAGTTTTCTCATGGGTGGCTTCCAAAACAATTTGGGGTGCGAGTCCAGCGCGATAAGCCTCCAGCCACCGGGTGACGCATAAGCACCACTTATCGCCTTGTTTTAGCCCGGGGAAACGATACTCAGGCCGGGGCGTGATGAGGTCGTTGCCCATCGAGCGGGAAAATTCTAAAAACTCATTGGTAACTACTGCACATACGGTATGCGTACCGTGGTCTTGTGGGCCCGTTTCGCAGCAACCGTCTCGGAAAAATCCTGTCAGGGGGTCGGTACTACAAGGGATGAGTGGTTCGCCAAAAACGTTGTGGGACATATCGATAGTTTTGGGTACAAAGGAACATTCGTCTGCTTATGTACTTTGTTTTGCGGCTAGGCAGAAGAGTAAATATAGGATTCATCCCAAACAAAAGGGTTGGGTCCCCAATAGGTACAACAGAGCCCCATCGATGTTTTGTTTCAGAGGGTTGCCGTTAAGATTCTCCCCTAGCGATAACTCCATGGTAAACTTCTAACATACTATCCCAATGAAAAGCATGGAACAATGGATGGGCGAGTACTCTATTGAATACTTACCAGCCCGAGGTGGACTGAATAGCTGTGGTAGGGAGAATCTAGATAACCATGGATGATTGATGGGCATAGGGAGCCTTCCAATGAATTGCACGGAACCCGATAGGGACTGCTGAAAAAGTTAGCAATTCCATCTGGCCTGGCCGCTGCGGCTTTTGCCGAATGGTAAGGATAGGGAATAAAAGCTAGGCTTTAGTTGGGGGCACCTAGTACAAGGTGATTGTTGCGAAATGCGGGTGTGGGCTGGATATGCCTACGGGCTTTTTCAGATGAATTTATGCTATCCCCGTCAAGGTATATTGCTCGAAATTGCTCGAGTAAAGAACTCTTAGCCGTTTAATCGCGGAGGAGGACCTCCCGTGTCACCGTCAGAATTTCCTTGTCCGTTCGTACTGCCAGTTCCGGCTCTTAGTTGCAGACAGAGCTTTTGAGGTAAGGGATGAAATAGAGGTTGGTAATTCATATAGTAAGGGGATGAAGTGGAGGATGGAAAGATATAGGAGGGACGGATCAACGCCCCTCCCCGAAATCAAATACAGGCTTGGGGTTTGCCATAGCTAACCAAGCGCAAATGGCAATGGAACTTTCAATTGCCTGCATGATTTCCCGAATTGGTTAGAAATTGTGGTCTCTAACCTTGGGATAAGATCAGACCTCGATCTCTCCTAGCTTAGAAGGATCATCGTTTCCGGAACCGGTTCCTCCCCGTAGGGCTTTCAAAGCCTCATGATTCATTGCATTGAAGCTGATCAACTTTTTGATTTGTTGTTGCATAACCTTGTGTTTTTACATGAATATTACTGGTGATACAAAGGTATTTACCACCCGATGAGGATACTATTCCTAGCCCTCTCCTAGGATAAATGCAGGGGTAGTTTAGATAAATGGGCAGCCACCGCCTCTCATTTTGTAGTCCCAGAAGTACCTTTTCCAAAGGGAACGAGCAGGGTCCCTCCACGGTGCTTCCCCCGTAGCATTCACTACCGAAATTATTTCCTCCTTACTTATGAATAGAACCTTCCGGTATCGTTTGCAATAGGCCAAGTTTGATTAATTTGGGCCTTTGGAAGTCTGAGTCACTTCTGGTGGTTGGCTAGAGTGCTGGGCTCCTTTTCACAAGCTTTGAAAAACCATGCATCTATTATCCCATTACGGTATTACGGACAGAATTATCATCCGAAACCCCAGCCCTTCGGCCTTGTATTCCTATGCAATCAAATATGAGGAAAGTGCTGAAATCACCAACGTTGGCGCCCTGTCGCTAAAATCGGGTGAAAAAACGGGACGAAGCCCAAAAGACAAGCGAATCATTGAGCACGAAAGCAGTGTGAACGATGTGTGGTGGGGCGACATCAACATTAAGATGGACGACCACACGTTTGTGATTAATAAGCAACGGGCTATTGATTACTTCAATACCCGGACCCGGGTATATGTGATAGATGGGTACGCGGGGTGGGACCCTGATACTCAGCTGAAGATACGGGTGATCTGTACCCGGGCCTATCATGCTCTGTTTATGCACAACATGCTCATTCGGCCTACTGCAGAACAGCTGAAAACCTTCGGGGAGCCCGACTTTATAATCTACAATGCTGGGCAGTTTCCTGCCAACATCCACACCACCCACATGGAGTCACGCACCAGTGTAGACTTCAGTTTCGAGCGCAAAGAGGTGATCATCCTGGGTACGGAATATGCGGGTGAGATGAAGAAAGGGGTCTTCACCATCATGAATTACCTAATGCCTAAGCAGGATATCCTGAGTATGCACTGCTCTGCCAACGAATCGATGGATGGGGATTTGGCTTTGTTCTTCGGCCTGAGCGGTACGGGGAAAACCACCCTTTCGGCTGATAAGTCGCGCCGACTCATTGGTGATGACGAGCACTGCTGGAACGACCAAGGGGTGTTTAACATTGAAGGGGGCTGCTACGCCAAGGTCATCGACCTTACGGCGGAAAAAGAACCGGAGATCTTCCAAGCCATTAAGTTTGGTACCGTGCTGGAGAATGTCTTGATTGATCCCGATACGGGAGAGGCCGATTACACCAGTAAGCAGTTTACTGAGAATACCCGCGCATCCTACCCGTTGGAGTACATCGACAACGTGAAGTTACCGGCCGTAGGTGGTCATCCGAAAAATATCATCTTCCTGACCTGTGATGCCTATGGGGTATTGCCTCCAGTATCCCGACTGACTCCTGAGCAGGCCATGTACCACTTCATCAGCGGCTACACGGCTAAGATGGCGGGTACCGAAATGGGCGTAAAGGAGCCCCAGGCTACCTTCTCGGCGTGCTTTGGAGCGGCCTTCCTGGTATGGCACCCTGTGAAATACGCGGAACTGCTGGCCCAAAAGATTCGTGAGCACGATGCTAAGGTGTGGTTAGTAAATACCGGCTGGATCCGGGGTGCCTACGGAGTAGGAGAGCGTATCTCACTTAAGAATACGCGCTCCATCATCAATGCCATCCATAACGGAACCTTGGCTGAGGCCGAATACCAGACCGAGTCCATCTTTGGGCTGTCTATTCCTCAGTCCTGCCCTGAGGTACCTTCGGATATCCTGAACCCTGCCGCCGTGTGGAGTTCTGCCGATGCCTACGAAGCCAAAGCTAAATTGCTGGCTGGTAAGTTCTTGGACAACTTCAAGCAGTTTGAAAGCCAGTGTAGCCCTGAGATTCTCTCGGCTGCGCCGAAAGCTTAATTCAAACCTCCAATCATTAATGAGTGCAAAGGTGCCACAATGCGTGTGCACCTTTTTTTGTGCTGAGGCCGGTACTTACCTAGGGCAAAAAAGGCACTGAGTTGCCGGAGCTTGGCACCAAATGGAATACAGGAGGCGGTTAAACTTTCATTCGGTACTTTACGTGCTATTGAAACTTCCTAAACCAGTTTTATTCCGTAAGCCCATACGCCAATCCTCCTCCGAATTCCTCGTCCCTACGCTCAGATTATCTACAGGTTAAGTTTGCCTGAAGGGGATGCGGGTTTGCCGTTTTCGCCCGATACTTGAAACATGCTAAAAAGGGGACCAGGCTGGCTATGGATATTGCTATGGATATGGGGGTGTTCGTCACCTGCCCCCAAGGTAGCACCGGAAGCCCTGGAAGCCCTGGTACAAGACCAGTTGGTAGAGGCGCAGCGTCTGCTTACCACCTATCCCGATAGTAGCTTTGCCCTGGCTCGGCAGGCATTGAGCACTGCTCGTGCCAGTGGGTACTCCATGGGGGAGCTGGGTAGTCAGCTTACTCTGGCACAACTCTACGAACAACAAGCGGTTTTTTCTAAGGCCATCGAAGCTCTGCTGGCGGCGTTGCGCATTGCAGATGCGATAGGGGATACGCCCCACCAGGCCCAGGCCCATCGGATGCTGGGC
>DMST01000520.1:5631-12519 GCA_003454975.1 Cytophagales bacterium
CCATTCGTCTCTACACCTTGCAGACGGATAGCTCCGGCCTGGCCGATTTGTTCAATAGCCTGGGGCACTTTTATGAGAAGGAGACTCAGTACGACAGTGCACTTTACTACCAGGGCCGCGCCCTTGCCTTGCAGCACAAGGCCCAGAATATTACTGGCCTGGCCGCCACGCACGACGATGTAGGTAGTATCTTCGAAGACCTGGAGCAATTTGATACTGCCTTGTACCATTTCCGCCAAGCAAGGTTTTTCAACCAACAGGCGCGCTATTGGGAGGGAGCCATCATCAATCTGAACAACCTGGGTGATGTATACCGCAAAACGGGCAGGCCCGCAGAGGGCCTGGCCTATACCCTGCGGGCACTAGAAGAGGCGCGCACACACGGCCTCAAGTACCAGCTGCGTAGTGCCTACCGCGACTTGGCGAAAAGCCACTTTGAGCAGGCCGACTACGCTACGGCATATGCCTACCAGGACAGCGCCTACAACTTGAATGCGGAGATATACAGTGGGGAAATAGCCCAGCAAATAGGGCAGACCCAGGCGTTGTATGAGGTGGGGCAAAAGGAACAACAGATTGCACTGCTGGAGAAGGACCAGGCCCTGAGTCTGACCCGACAACGAGCCCTGTTGGGCGGAGCCATTGCCTTGGCGCTTGTAGGTGGGCTGGTGGTGATGCAGTTTCGTAGCCGTAGCCGCAAAAGTAGACAGCTCTACATGACGGAAAGGGAGCTGCGCGAAGCGGAAAAGGCCAATACTGAGCTGCGGGAAGAGCAGCTACAACAGGAACTGGATGCCAAGAGCAAGTCCCTCACTACCAGTGCACTGCATATTATTCAAAAGAATGAGTTTCTGGAAGACCTGCGGCAGGAGCTAAAGCAAATTAGAAAAGGCGAACCGGAGGAGATGGCCAAAAAACTGAAGGGCCTCAGTAAGTCCATCGATTTCAATTTTAACCTGGACAAAGACTGGTCGGAGTTTGAAACGGTATTTCAGCAGGTGCACCAAGCTTTCTTTGATGCCCTCAATCGGCAATACCCAGACCTGTCTGCCACGGAGGTGCGCCTGTGTGCCATGATCCGGCTCAATCTTAATAGTAAGGACATTAGCTCCATTATGGGCATCGCCCAGGATAGCCTCCGCATAGCCCGCTATCGCTTACGCAAGAAGATGGGTCTGGAGAAAGGGGCCAACCTGTATGCTTATATTCAAACCCTAGAGTAAGCAAAGTAACGGAAGGGATCCTTAAGAAAACCGTTGTATGGAAACTTCCTGCCAGACTCCTAGCCATATGTCCTTCAAGTCATCTCCCTTTAGTGATCCTTGGTGCAGCTTGGCCATGGGTATATCGATTTTCGTGGCTTTTGTACTTGGTTTTTTATTAGAAAATTCCGCTACCACCATAGACCGAATTCATATTTTGGGTTGGACTACCGGGGGAATGGTCGTGGGCTTTGTGTGGTATGAGTTATTCCATCCGGTCCCTTGCTTTCGTTTGAGGTATCCTAAGGTCTTCAGGTTTCTCAAACTAACCTGGCTGGTAATTCTATTGGTTGGAATTATACTCTAATCAGTGGAGTATATATATTCTTATGAAAAGATACAGGCTATAATAAATAACGGCTGGTGGTAGGCTATTGGTGAGTGAGGATGGTTGGTGCTAAATCCGAGACTATCCGTTTCAAATCTCGATGTACAAATTATGGACTTCAAAGAACCCTTTCCGATGGATCTGGGACGAGTTTTCCTACTGGGATTACTATTGTTGGTTATGCTGTTGTTTCAGGGCTATTGGGTGTATCGGTTTGGGCCAAAGGTTTTGTTGATGTTTGCCTCCCGATCAGTGGATGCTGAGATCATCTCAAATACGAATGCTCAGTTAGGCATATCTTTTTTTGATTCGGTACGAATGCAGCCCTACTCATATACCGTGCCCTACACTAGGCTGGCGCGGGGAAATGAAGATACTTTAGGGGGGGCTTTGAAAGTTAGGTACGGTGTCTATAGCTCCCGAGCTCTTTTCTTTCCTGAAAAAGAGAACTGGTTTACTACCATAATAGCGTTGGTGATCATGGTATTAGTTATTCCAGTGGCTATCGTACGCACGGTAAGTGGCATCATCCGGTCGTGGCAGGGTAAATTGCCTCCCGATGATATTTTTTGAAGGCAGGATAGGACCTTGCCTAAGGCAGTATTTAGATAGCCTTGCCAAGCAGACCTTTTATGGATCCTCATCTTGGAATCATCCTTAACGAATACACTATTTGGCCTATATACAAGCGTTTAATTCTCCCTTTGGAACCTGCGGAAGGTTAGGCTAATTCTGGGCAAAGCTACCGGGGCCTTAGGGATGGCATGCTGCCATGTATGCTGTACCTCTTGGCTCATATAAACCAGAGAGCCACTGACAAGGGAGAGGTTGGTGGTCACCGAAGGATCTGCAATCTGCCGAAAACGTAAGGTACGCGTGCCGCCCAGGGACACGATGGCGATGCCACATCCGGTTACCAGGTTTTTCGTCTCGTCGGAGTGAAAACCCATCTTCGATTTACCATCCTGATAGTAGTTTAATAAGCAATTATTGGGCTGAAAGCCCACCGATAAAGCTACTTTTTGGCGGACGATTTCTAGCTGAGGCAAGAAAGCCCGCTCAGGATAGGTCATTTGAGAGTAATTGTAAGGTACCCCGTAGCTAGCCGTCCAGCGTGCCTGCATAGAAGTTTCCCAGGCTGCTTGAGCCACTAAGTTTTCCAAGAGTGCTGGGGCCTCCTCCAAAAACGATTCAAAATATTGGATGCCAGGGAGTATCATAATAACAATATAGCAAAAGGCTATGCGATCGAGGGAATTGAGCCGGTGATCCTGGTATTATAATTAATTCTTGACCTTTTGGTTAAAGTCCATAAGGTTAGCTAATTTCGTCCAAATTTGAATCTACTGTAATAGTAAACAAACCAAATTATGTTTATCAAGAATGGAATAGCCATTGCTGGCCTTTTGGCTCTGGCAGTAGCTTGTAACAGCGGCAATCCTGCTGAGAGTGAAGCGCACAAAACCGCAGTAGCAGACCACGCGACTATGGTAATTGAGCACGAAGCTATGGAAAAGGCCCATGCCGATTTGGAAGCAACCCACGCTAAAATGGTAGCTGACCATGCTGCCGTAGCGGGTGAAGAAGATGATGCACACGCTGCTATGGAAGCAGAGCACGATGCTTTGATGGCCAGGCACAAAGAGGTGATGGATGCACACGCTGCTTTGGTGGCGGAGCACAAAGAGCTGGAAAACAAGCACGCGGCTGGTGAAATCACCGAAGAGGAATTGACTAGTCAGCATGCTAAAATGAAATCTCAGCATGAGCAGATGAAAACTGATCACGATCAGTTGCTGGCGGACCATGCGAAAATGGAAGCCGACCATACTGCTATGATGGCCGACCACGAAGGTGGCGAAGGCTGATAGAATAAGTTATTTGATTTTTACCTTACTATTTTAAAAAAGGCATGCCTCATGGGCATGCCTTTTTTGGTTTTAGGGAGGCATTATGCCTCCCTTTTCCTTGGTGGTGCCTCATCTTATATACCTGTCTTGCCAGCTCTCCTCCCACGCCGCCTACTTTCTTACCTTAGGATTGTAGTTGAAAAATTACCCCCTTTTAGATCAAAAGCGTATTTTATGTGCAACCACCGATCTTGATTTGAATCAAGTGTCGTCACAATCGAGAATTTTAGCTTTGACTTAAGAATTGGAAGCATCCTCTGCTTACCCACAGCTCAAAAAGCTGTTCGATGGACAACAACCCCTCTCCGATGAGGAATGGGGCCTATACGCTAGCAAGGTAGTGGTGCGCGAGTTTGCTGCGCAGGAGCTCATCACCCAACCGGGCAAGCGTGAAGAGTATATCTCGTTCATTGAGCGGGGCAGCGTACGCATGTATGCGCTCCAGGAGGGCAAGGAGATCTGTGTCACCTTCCGGTTCCAGGGAGAGTTTGTGTCTTCCTACGCTTCTTTTTTGACGGGCCAACCCTCGCGGTTGTACCTGGAAGCCATGGAAGATGCCGTACTGTACGGTATGCGGCATGCGGACTTGCAGCAGCTGTACGGTTTGTCTAAGGACGGTGAACGGCTGGGTAGGCTCAATGCCGAAGGGCTATATATTGAGCAAGCCATGCATCTGGAGGCATTGCTGATGGACCCACCCTACATGCGGTTTCAGCAGCTACTGAAAGCCAAACCGGTGTGGTTTCAGCGTGTGCCCCAGAAGTACCTGGCCTCGTACCTCAACATTACCCCTGAGACCTTCTCCCGCTACAAACGAAAGCTAATGGAGTAACAAAACCCCTTCTTCTGACATGCGATTTCTTAGGTGGATAGTACCGGCTGCGCTACTGGGCTTGGTCGGTTGCAATTGGTTTGATGCCGATGGCATCAGCCAAAGCAAACCGAATGCAGAAAATGTACTGGCCTCGGACGACCTGGGCCGGTTTGCCAACGACTACTTCTGGGAGCAATTTCATGCGGGAAATTACGATCTGGTAGACAGTGTATTGTATTACCTGACGGCGTCCTATACGGACAACCCAAATAACCTGGAGACGGTAACTCATTTGGGCTTTGCCCACGTGTGGAAGCTGGCCGAACGGGCGCGGCTAGACGAGATTCCCCCGACGATCATTGACCATGCTACTCTCAACCTGAAGTATTACAGTGAGTCATATGACATGAATCCGCGTGACCCGCGGGTGCTAGGCTTTCTGGCCGATGCTCAGATGACCTTGGGCAGTATCAACGACGATGGACGCCTGCAACGACAGGGCTGGTTTGATGGGCAGCAGTCCATCCGCCAATGGCCAGAGTTCAACTACTTTACTGTTGGCTATGTGCTAAGCGCGCAGCCGCATACGGAAAAGCGATTTCAGGACGCGGTGGATTGGATGTGGAAGACGCTGGATATCTGCTATTGTGAGCAGGTAGACCGTGATAATTTTGACATTGGCCCCTACTTGCCCTTGGAGGCGCAGGAGACTGATAACCGCCGCCTGCGGGCCTGCTGGAATAGCTGGATTGCCCCCCATAATCTGGAAGGGTACTATCTCAACATGGGTGATATGCTGGTGAAGTCCGGCGACTGGGAGCGAGGACTGATGATCTATGAGCTTGTGAAGCAAATACCGGAGTACGAGCGGTGGCCTTATCAGGAGCTGCTGGAGCAACGGATTGCCAATGCGCAAACCAATGTGGAGCGGTTTCGACAGGAAGTAGAGCGGGGCCAAGTACTAGACGATAATCAGGTGATGCTATTTAATACCAGTGTGGCCTGCGCGGTATGCCATGAGTTCAGCGAAGGTGATCATACCGCCTATGAGGATTTTAATCCCCTGGACTATTTCCGCGAAATGAACATTTACAACCTACGGTAACTCTGGGTAAGCCCATTCGGTAATGTGGTGGGGACAATAGGGCAGGGGCGTATCTTGTGACCGTAGTAGAGGCGCGTGGACTGATTTGATACTCGCGCCTCTACGACCATCCTACCCTATTCTTCTATCGTCGCTTCCTCCTTTTTGGCATCGGGCAGAATGTACCGAATGCCCGCATGTATACGCATGGCGTGGTGGCTGGCTTCTATAAACCTGGGTAAACTGGGACTGTTGAAGTTGGAGGGAAATTCTGAAACAAAGGTGGCACTGGGGTTGATCGGGAACGCGTAGTTGGCCCGAAACTGTATGGCATCCGTAAGGGCTACTTCGAATCCGGTGCTCACATCGAAGGTGAACTCTGCCGCTGGCGCATTCGTGCCAAATCCTTGTCGCACGGTGAGGTCTACGCCCGAGGTCCAGGCAAACCGGTTCCAGCGCAGGAGAATCTCCGCCGGGGCACTGCCTCGTATCCAAAACCTATCCAAGCGATGGTCTGCCCAGCTCTTGTAGGCCTCGGTGAAGGGATTGCCTACCGTATTGCGCAAGACGGGGTCACCTGGGAAATCCAGGCCGACTTCAAATCCGGTCCGGAACCACAGGTGTTTATCGTTGAGCGGGAACGTGTAGTCAATGGCAGTTTCCATGCCCCATACGCGGGGTGCCAAAATGTTGGTGGACCAATCTTCCCAAATATGGTAGGTAGCGCCTACCCGTATGCCGGTCTCGGATTGGGCCATTACCAGGCCCTGGATTCCCAACGCCAGCCAGGTGGCAAAGGTGATAGATTTTAATTGCATCGCATTGCTTTTTTGTTCTGGCACTGAGATGCTTGTATCGGAAATAGTTGCAGCTACAGGAATCAAAAAAGTGGAGAATTTAGCTTGCAGGTGCTTGTCTATTTGTAGCACAAGGTATCCCTCTTGGGTCATGCCCCAACCTTGCAGCGAGACGGGTGATAAGGAGGGGATGGGCGCCTGAATTCGGATGGTGTCGTACACCACCACCGTATCGTACACGTGAAGGGTGTCGGCCGGATAGGTGTTCGCCCAAGCAGGAAGACGGAGCAAACTCATCAGTACGAAGACCAATATCTTTGCTTTCACCCTCATTCCTTTTGTTGGGTAGAATCGTTCTCGCGGATCACTAGGGGTTCCCGTACCACCGTTACATGCCGGATGACTACATCTTCCGTTTCCGCAGCCGAATCCCTGGGCGCGGGTTGGATGGGTATGCGCTGGGGCAAAGCCGCTGCTAGGGTTGCTGGGGGGGCTACCAACGAATCCGTAGCTGCAAGCAGCAGGGTGTCTTGCGCAGCCAGGCTATCGGAAGAGGCCAGTATTGCCTCGGCAGAGTCTACTTGTAGAGTATCGGCCAGCGGTACATTCGAGGTGAGTTCCGGATTCCTTGTTGTCTGGGTCATCGTGCCTACCACCATGGTAGTGGCTACCAGCCCCGTAGTGACCCAAGGT
>DMST01000520.1:12549-12981 GCA_003454975.1 Cytophagales bacterium
GTGTCCAGCCCACGGCCTGCTTGACGAGGATGGATTTTGCGGGCAGCACCTGGGTAGGCAGTCCTGCAAAAGGGGAGGAGCCCGCCCCAGCCCCTGCTCCGGCGGGCTCCCAGTTCCGTAACGTTGCAAACCACCGGTCGGGGAAGGCACTTCCGGGCAAGATAAACCACCAAAAAGCAACCTTGCTTCGTTCTTGCTGCTCGCGGTTTACCGCCTCGGCGTACATGACCTCATTGAGTTTTTTACGTGCCCGCAACAAATGACTCTTGGAGGTGCTCTCGGAGATGTCCAGCATGGCTGCAATCTCCTTGTGCTTGAGCCCATCGATGATGTGCAGGTTGAACACCGCCCGGTGATGTTCGGGCAGTTGGTCCAGCATCGCCATCAACTCGGGCTCAGTAAATGCCGCCTGCTCAATTACCGTACGGCGGG
>DMST01000520.1:13003-19594 GCA_003454975.1 Cytophagales bacterium
GGGCGGGGCGTTTCGTCCGGCGTAGCCTCCGCAATACGGGCGGCCGCTTCCGGTTCCATGGCGTCTGTGGGGCGCCGTTTTTGTTTGCGGAGGTACATCAGGGCTTGTGTAATCATAATCCGGCGCAGCCAGCCTTCGAAGGAGCCGCGCCCCTTGTAGCCGTCATACTTCGCCATGGCCACCAAAAAGCCTTCCTGCACCAGATCTTCGGCCGTAGCCCGGTCTGACACATAGCGCAGGCAAACGCCCAACATCGTAGGCGCGTAGCGTGTATACACTTGATTCCAGTACGTAGTAGAAGCCATTTTGCTAGCAGTTGTACCCCCCAGATGCCGGAATACATAAAAGTTGCAGAATTTTTTTGAAAAAATAGGGTAGGGGTACCCACTCGGGCTACTATGCTGGGTATTTGCTTAGGCTCGAAATTGTTGGTTCAAGATTCGATCCGCCCGAAATTTGATATTCGTTAATCGATATTCAAAACCAATATCAATAAAGGTACTGCCCTAGAAAACAATACGCTATAATGTTTAACTGCCAACTATCAATTCGTAGCTAGAACCTCCTTTTAAACCAGATATAGTCGCCGTGCACGAGCTCAGAGTAGGCCTTGCTGATCTCTCGGATGGTCGTTTTTGCCTTGGGCCAAATCTGGATGGCATCCAGGATGCCCTGCCGGATGTTGTAGGGCACAAACTTGGGGTCGAAATGCTCACCGGCGCGCACGTGCCCCATGGCCAGCACCTGGGCGGAGTACTTCAGAAAGCTTTTGAGTTCTGAAGAGCGGTTGAAGTGCTTGGGCTTGAAGCCCGTTTTGAAGGGAGAGATGCGGCGCACAAAGAACGAATGATTCAAAGTCTGTAAAGTGCCGAAAAAATGGCTGGGGCTATGGAGCAAGGCGTGGGTTGCCGCCAATGTACGGTGGCCATGGGTACCAAACCAGTGGTGGTAATGCCGCTCACTGATTTGGCCCTGTTGTGGCAGATCGGAAGCAAACATACTGGGTAAGCTCTGCTGCTTTATCTCCAATACCTCTCGGTCTTCAATCTGATCAGAAGCTCCCCGTACAAGCACATAGAACTTGAGCACCCCCAAGCTACCCAGCCCGCTGTTGAGCCGGTAGGCTATATCCTGAATGGCGAAAAATTCCTCCCCCCGGTCTTCTACTAGCGTAGGGATAGATTGCAGATACTGGTACCAATTCTCCCGGATGGCTTGCTCCTCGGTTAGGGTAGGGGCCACCAGTTCTGGATGGCTTAGGTTGAACCGACGCTCACCGGCGTAGATCTCCGTCCACCGATTGAGCAGATCTATGTGCTCACTCTCCTTCCGTACCACCTTAATCTGCTTGCCCATGTACCCACTCAGGTTCTCGAATATCAAGTCATGATCCTGACTATCGGCTACGGTGTGTTGGTATTGCTTCAGGAAATACCGGGCGGCATCGTCCAGCTCATCATCCGTTAGATGAAAATCCACCTCATACTGGATCAGATAAAGGGAGGTAACGAAGCGGATTAAATCCCAATAAAAGGGCGCCACGAAGGCCTCGTCGTAGTCGTTGATATCAAAGATGACCTCGTGTTGGTCGTTCTCAAAAAATCCCACGTTTTGTATGTGTGCATCACCCTTGATCCAGGTACGGATGTGAGGTGTTTCCCGCCACAGGGTGGGCACGGCCATCATACCGTTGCCCAGATCGGTGTAAAACAAGTGGGCTGTGGCCCGGAAGAAGGCAAAGGCGGAGTCCTTCATCTTCTCAATTTTCTGCTTTCGGATGGCCGGGTCCGAAATATAGGCGTTATGGTCGCGAAGCTGTTGTTCCAGCCATATATGGCGTTCTGGAGGGGTCATGGAGCGTAGGGTGATGCGTGGTGCAAAATTATCGCATGGGTCAAAAAAGGCCGCAGAATAGCTACGTTAAGTTTATGCAAACCCGTGCGGAGCTTTTCAGCGGGCACAGGTTGAAAATTCTATTTTCATTAGGGACGAGATGTCTCCGATTCTCTTTTGGCCTTGCCCCAAACTGTTTTCCTTTAAAGAAAGATCCCAGCCCCATGACTAGTTACATTCTCCAAACCTATTTTGGCACCTATCAGTCCCGGAAGTGCCTTGCTGTTTTTCTGTGGCTGCTGCTGATCCAGGTTTCCTTCTCCCCATTACTAGCCCAAACCCTGTGGCCCCAATTTGGCATGGCCTACAAAACCACGGTAGGCGGTTTTGCCCTCGAAAGCCAAACGCACTTACAAGGCCTTGAGCTTTGGCTACGGCCACTGCCCAAATACTCTTTCTCCATACAATACCTGAGCAATCAGCCAGTTCCTTTTACCCATGCTGCTACACAAGAGCGGCCCTTGCCTTTACAACAGGTGGACGTGATGATGGGTAAAACCGGGGGCGAATATCTGCTGCGGTGGCATGCTCATGGTGGGCTAGGAGCTATATGGGGCATTCGGTTTGCCGATGATGGGCTCTCCTGCGACCGCCCCTCAGAAATGCTTGACGGACCCTTTTGCACCAGAATTACGGAATCGTTCTGGTATCCCTCCGTGAGTGGCAAGGTGGGAGTGAAGTTTGTACCTGCCCATTACCTATCGCTGGGCCTGGACCTGCAAACCATCCTAACCCCGGCTGGGGGCACCTTCTTCCCTATGCTGAGTGCAGAAATTGGGTTGCTGCGCGATTCCGTGTGGCTGCGCCGTCGGTATAGCCTTACCCAGAGGAAACGCTACAACAAGGTATTTTAGGCATCAGAACCCTATAGAAAAGAAAAGGGCTGACCTTCAGAGGACAGCCTTTTTCGAACCTAACCCTAAAAAACGTTAATCTAAACACCTAGTTGGGAACTCCATATTGGGTTTCCCAAGTGCAATCATCTGGTTTTTCACCAAGATGTATGTCA
The DNA here is from genome assembly GCA_003454975.1 of Cytophagales bacterium. Lineage (GTDB taxonomy): Bacteria > Bacteroidota > Bacteroidia > Cytophagales > Cyclobacteriaceae > DMST01. The sequence continues at coordinate 15,906 of DMST01000520.1, forward strand.
ATCAATTGTTATGCTTCTGTATGGTTACACGTTAAAATATACCTGTGGGCTGACGAAAATGGTAGGCTAATGGTTAGCGTAGGGGTTAGCAAAAGGTTAGCCTTTCGGAAAAGACTCAGATTTTTTGCGATACCGGTCACACTACCCTGAGCAGGATTGTCCAAGGAGTAAATCAAACTTTAAACAAGAGAAACCTCATGGAAACGATCCTCCAACATGCCGTTACGCTTAGTATCACACTGGCTTGTCCCTATTCGGTAGCCTTCGACTACCTGTCCCATCCGCCACACCAAAAAGAATGGGCCGTTCATTTTTTCCAAGACATACGGGAAGAAGATGGGCAGTTTATCGCCACATTACCCTTTGGAGAAATGCCTATACGCCTGGACGCAGACCGTGAAACGGGTGTGCTGGACATCTATCTCGGAGACGGAGCGCCCACTCGTACTCGGCTGGTAGAAGTGGGTGAGGGGCTGTGCCTCTATAATTTCACCTTGGTTCAGCCTCCGCAAATGCCTGACTCAGTTTGGGAAGCTGAGGGAATCCCCAATATGGAAGACGAGTTAAATCGGCTGAAGCTACTTCTTGAGCAAAAGCAACACTAACTACACTTGGGTGGTACCTAAAGGATATCCGAAGGTGCCGCCCCAATCCAAATGCTTAGCTTTATGAAGATGACGTTAGAAGAACAGGTACAGCATGCAGTAGCCGGAGACAAAAATGCGCTTGAGAAGGTCATTGGAGAGGTGCAGGGTAAGGTATACAACCTGGCCTTGCGAATGCTCTGGAGCCCGGAGGAGGCACAAGATGCCACTCAGGAGATCCTGATCAAGTTGATCACCCACCTGAGCCGGTTTGAGCACCGAAGTGCCTTTACCACGTGGGTGTACCGCTTGGCAACCAACGAATTGCTCAACTACCGGAAGAAGCATAGCCGTCCGCAGCTTGCCTTTGATGTGTTTCAAGACCAGCTCAGTGAGGGATTGGTAGAAGGTATTTCTACTTCCAGCTATCTTGTAGAGGAGAAATTGCTGCTTCAAGAAGCCAAAGTAGGCTGCTCGCTGGCGATGTTGCAGTGCCTGGATGCAGACGGCCGTGCGGCCTACCTTATTGGTGAAGTATTGGGCTTTCAAGGGCCGGAAGCCGCTTACATATTAGAGGTGACACCTGAGGTGTTTCGGAAGCGACTATCGCGTAGCCGGCAGCGGGTGCAAAGCTTTGTTCGGCAGCAATGTGGCTTGGTGAACCCAGAAAACCCTTGCCGCTGTAAGCGCCAAATCGCGCCCAATGTGAAGCGGGGCATTATCCAACCCCATCAGCTCCTATTTGCTGCCGAATCTGAATCTGCCCAAATGATAGCTTGGGTAGACGGAGTGGCCGATGAAGTGGCCCTTTTTCAGTCCACTCCAGAATATACCGCACCCGAAGATCTGCTGCAGCAGGTCAAAGAATGGATACAAGCACCTCAATCTTAAATATATGAGGTGCCTTGGATCATACTTCCATTCCCATAACCAGCACGTCGTCAATCTGTTGTTTGGACCTTTGCCATTGGCCAAACCCCTGCTCCAGGGTCTCTGGCAGTTGGGGCATGCTTAGGTGGGTTTGTTCTTGGAAAATCCTTTCAGCCGTTTGGCCCTATACTTTTGATTTTTTTCCTCTCCAAACTGGTCCTTGAAACCATAGAAGCTTTAAAAAAATCGTTCATTTCCTTTTGCTACGGCAGAATGGCATTTTGTATCCGGCGGGCATAGCGTAATGCATCCATAATCTTTGTATCCTGGACTTCGTGGGCGTATGACTTTTTGCGCAAAGCCTCTCCCTGAGTAGCGAGTTCCTCTTCTGCTGCATCCGATTATTTGACCTTGATCCGAATCCCGACCTCTTCCAGCCCCAATCGTCAACAGACTCGAAATCCGATTGGGGGAGCAGCACGCGAAAAAAAACTCATGGCCGACGGTTATCAATTCGGTGCTTACGGAAAACAAAGTGCTCCTGTTTGTAAAATGCCTGAACCTAGGTTTGTGGAATAAATCGTTGGTAATGAGATGGGTAAGTCTGTTTTCTGCCTGTCGTTTACCAGCCATCACCCGTAACCCAAACCTATGAAACGGATTTTTACCCTGTTGGGGGCGCTCCTCCTGCTAAGTGGCCTCAACGATGCGCAAGCCCAATGTGCCAATGGATTTTTTGACCTGGAAATTACCCATGGATTACCGGATGTGGTGTACCCGGGACATACCTACGAGATACGACTCAAGGCCTCCAATTTTCCGGACAATGCTACCAGTAGGGATGTACAGTACATCCGGTATTCTTACTATCTGAGAGGCTTCTGGCGAAATCTACCGTCCAACGGATACGACTACTTCGATTTTCGGGAGGTATTGATTGCCGAAGATGAATTCAATTGGCTCAAGAAAAATCACAATCGGTACCTGGAGATACCCGAATTAGAAATCAATTGGGAAAATAAATTTGAGCTGGTCATCCGGGCCGAAATGGCTACCGCCACCGGTATTAACATCTTCTGCTCTTCCTACACCTACGTGAGTCAAACTTCCGAAGAGATGGTGGTTTGTACCCCTCCGCATCTCAAAATTGTGCATGCATCTGACGGTTGGGACCAAATCGGCAGCTATGATGGCAATACCCTCATGCTGCCCAACGAACAGGACCTCTACGGGATTCCCATCGGTACCACTTCCTTCGATGTGAAAGCCGCCATCCGGCAGGACTGGGGAGAGCCCACCTCGGTCAATGTAGGGGATATGGAGCTTACCTGGAATGTCATTGATCCGGCCTGGGTGCTGGACAAGCAGGTCACCTCCTTTGACGAAACCGTCAACGTAACTACCGATGGGCTGGTTTCCAACGGTAGAATCCTGCTCAACTATACCTCTACTACCTGTAGTGAAAACGTATCCCGCTTCACAGCTACTTACCCCATCGCCCGATACGTACCCCGGCCCGATGTGGTGTCCATGTCAGGTGACCTGTGCGAGATTACCTCAACCCGGATAGAAGTAACGCGCATCGCCAGAGCCACGGGGTACCTATGGGAACTGATCACCGGCCCGGTAAGCTGGGCTGGGCAGAGTGGCAATAGCATCGTAACGGCAGACCCCTGGCTAGAACTAGACATTCAAGACTTTGGTGACGTACACGTGCGGGTCCGGGCCATCACTCCCATCGATGATTACATCGAATCCTCGTTTCATACACTGTTGTATCCCGTGGAAGACGAAAAGGGCTACGGCGATCAGCCCAACGGTGCACGCAACATGCAAAAACTATACGACCTGCGCTGGCGCAACATCAACTTTTGGGCGGGGGGTACAGGCCCAGTACAGATCCGATTTACCGGATCGGACCTGCCGGTGTGCCGGGGTCCCATTTGGAACTACGATGCCCAGGTAATTGGGGCTACAAACTACGAATGGCAAATAGAGGGTGTGGGGCCCTTTGGCTTAGTGCCTCATGTGGCGCAGGATATTTTCTATCCTCAGGATGGTAGCTTTTACGTGGATGGGCACCGGCACATGTATGATGGTGACCAAGCAAATTTTGTGGTACGGCTGACCACTACGGGGGTGAACGATTGTCCGCCCACCACCGGTACCGTTGGCATAGGCTACACCTACCATATCAATCGCCCTCCGGGTAGTAGCTGTGCCGGACCTGGTGGT
>DMST01000380.1:0-501 GCA_003454975.1 Cytophagales bacterium
GGGGCGTCAGCCCTTCCATCTCGGTGTAGAATGCGGTGGTTTTCTCCTCCCCATCTATTACGTAATACGTTCGTATACAGCCTTTCAGTACAAAAAAGCCAACGCGGGACTTTTGCCCTGCTTCCAGCAGCACAGTCCGCTTTTTCACCGACCGAAACACATCCAACGACACCATGGCGGCCTTTTCCTCCTCGGAAAGGGCGATGTATTGTTCGATGTAGTCAAACAGCAATTGGTGCATTCTGCAAGGTATCAAGGAAGTCCCAAGGCAACAACCATCAGAATAGTCTACAACTTGGTGGAAGGAAGAAGTACGGGCAATTGGTATGAGTGCGCAGCACTACAAATGAAATTTAAGCCAACGTTGCAAACAACTATAAACTAACCCCGGCTACAACTCTACGCGCAGCCGATCCTTCTCCCAAACCCTTACCGAGCTACACAACCTGCCTTTAACCAGGGCTTTACGCCCCGGCCTTGACCGTTTGTAGGGCAGGTAGC
>DMST01000380.1:569-3150 GCA_003454975.1 Cytophagales bacterium
CATGCTACCCGCTCTACAAACGGCGAAGGCAATAACCCCAAAACTACCGCAAAAGCCTATCAATCAGCGGCTTCAGGTCCTCATGACGGGTTTCAGAGCCGCCGGTCAGGGTACTTTGGATACGACCTTCCTTATCAATCACGACGTGGGTAGGGTACGCTTGCACACCGTACTCGGTGGCTATTCCGTCCGCATCCGGGATGATGGTGTAGTCAAACGCCTTCTTAGCCAGAAACTTCTCCAGGCTTTCCTGGCCGTCCAGGGCAAAGGCTACAAAGGCCACCTCTTCCTCCGCATAGTCGGCCACCAGCTCATTGAGCCCGGGCATCTCTACCCGACAGGGCGCACAGCCAATGAACCAGAAGTTGAGCACCACCACCTTACCCCGCAGGGCGCTCAGGGCTACTGCGTTACCCTCCAGATCGGTCACCGAAAAGTCCGCCGCCATGGGCACCTCATTCGCTTTCATTTGTGCTGCCAGGGTTTTCGCTTGGTAGGCTTCAAAGCTCTCACCCGTAGGGTCATAGTGCGTCGTGTAAAGCTTCTTGGCCAGCTCCAGACTTGTTTCCGAACCCAAATCGGCCGCCTTCAGGTAATCCCCCATCGCCTTGTCGTACTGAAACAAAGCCTCCCAGGCGGCGCCTTTTGTTTCGAAAAAATCGGACTCCAGCTTATCCGTATTACCCTCCAATACCGCCAGTATCCCCAAGGCTTCTGAGGGGGCACCTAGCTCCAGATACGTCTGCGCCACTGGCAGCATATGATACACCAGGTAGCCCCACGTGTTCCCATCATACACCATCTGGTCTTGGTTTATGAACAGATTACTGGCCTGGCTCAGGTGGTCCAGCCGCTCGGCCCGGTCCTCTCCTACCCGGGCAGCCGCCAAGTGCATCAGCGGCAGATCGGGCTCTTTCTCCAGCCAAGCCTCGGCAATGCTCGCTATCAGGTCTTTATATTCATCCTGCACCGTACCGAACACATAACCTCCTATCCGCTCCTTCGCCAGGTCGCTTCCCGGGTGCGCCCTTAGGTAGTCACGCACCTGCTCGTTCAGCTTGGGGTTCATGCTGGCCTGTTTGGAGAACAGCATATAGCCCAAATAGCTGTAGGCATCCGTAATCCAGGGAGAGGCAGGAAACTTGTCCAGCAGCTCGGCCATACCTTCCCCTGCCTTTTCAAATTCGCCCAACGTAGCGTGGGAAGTTACTTTGGCGTGGTAGTACTCGGCATTGCGCGTACCTCCCTCTTCTATCAGTGCCCACTCCTCGCTTATGATCTCCGGGCCCTCCTCAGGCTGCGAAGCCGCCAATATCTGCCAGCGTCCTTTATAGATGGCGTAGTTATCCGGGTAAGCGGCCAGCTCTTTCGTATAAGCTCCTTCGTCACTATACACCGATTCCAGATAACCATTCCGGTACAACTTCCCTTCCGCATCCACCACCTGTAGAGTCTGGGTATTATCATAGTCCCAGTCGCCATCGCTCACAAAGGCAATTCTGATACTAGAAGCTTTTTCAGATACCGGTAGATCGGCCACCAGCTTACCTTCCTCGCGCTGCATCCGCTGTACCTCAATCTGCTGACGGCCAGACTCTTCGCGTATAGGACAGTATATGTATACCGGATCGGCAAGAGAGAAGGTCCCCTCCTGTAGAGAAAACGTAATACGGATCACGTCTCCTCGCTGAGGTTCGGTAGTGCTCAAGCTCACCACCTGGGCAACACTAGTTGGGGCCCAGCTAGCTACCAGACCGAGAAGGAAATAGAGTTTGAGTTTCATAACGGATGAGAGGGTTTTTCGGGTCTAATTTTTTATCAAAGCCAAAGATATACTTTACCCACACACATCAACTAAACCCTTCGTTGATTGGTCACATTTTCCCTTGTGCCAACCCAAAGGCAGGGTAAAAGGAAAATAAGGTTTTGGGTGAATGATCGGCTGGGCGAAGAGCGGCTTCAAGGCGTGTACACTGGTGGAAGGGCCGCTTGGTTTCAGTTTCATTTACAGTGCCTGCGGCACTCATCGGGGGAAAGCCGTCAGACCTCTCCTTTGTGCGCTCTCAACCTTCCAGTATTTCGGTCGACAAAGTGTGTTCCCTATTTATGACCAGAGAGAACTATTAGGGCCCAGATTTCTGGATTGATCCGCCTTTTGCTGGGGTAGCCTGCTGCCCTAGCTCCAGAAGTCGCTACTCATACGCCACCCCCGTCAACCATTTCACTACCATCTCTTCGGAGAACAGCTTCCCCACTACCCGGTAGCGGGAGTCCGCCAGCGGATTGTCCCCAAATATCTCCTCGCTTTCCACACCCGTATCCCAGCCGTAGTAGTCGGCATGCACAAAGCGAATCTCACCCAGGGCCACGGTAAGAAAGCCCGTGTGGTTGTCCAACCCCACCAAATACACGCCATCGCCGGAGGCGAGCAAGTGGGCCTGCACCTCTTCCAGCGGACGGCCTGAAAAGCGCTTCACCACCGGACACAGCTCCCGGATAAACACCTCAGACGCCGACTGCGCCCAGCGGATACGGGGGATGCGAAATCCCACATCGGTCAGCACGTTGGTGATGAAATATC
>DMST01000522.1:0-7857 GCA_003454975.1 Cytophagales bacterium
CCGTGGATGGTAAGCCCATCACGGGCCTCAAACTGATGCGCCTCTGGCAGCACCATGGTACTTAGGTCGATGCCCGCGTTGTCCGACTCCGTAATCCGGACCGCCTCGGCATCTCCCGGGCTCCATGCCCACAAATCGCCCGAAATCTTGGGGCTATTTACATAGGCCACAAACTGGGTACCTGCTGGGTTGCTGGTAAGACTCATGGTTCCTTGAGGCCAGGCATTTACCGCCAAGGCACGCCCCAGGCCCAAATTCCAAACCTGATGCACCGAATACCCGGCTTGGTTGGCTACCGCATGCAGGGTATTGTTTTCCCCTAACCGGAGTTGCTCCAGGTCATATTCTTCAGAAATGAGGTACTCGAAACGGTTGGCCTCCACCTCATACCGCGCCACGCCCGTATACTCGCGATCCCAGTTAGTAACCACATAAAAGGACTTGCTATCCGGCAACCAGCGAATGTTGTTGTACTCCGACATATCGTCGGCTGGACTGATCTGCGTAAGGGTCGCATCCGCCAAGCGAAGCAAAAACAGGTGGTTCGCGTCCTCGCCTACCGACTCGGATATGACAATGTAGGCCCCGTCAGGCGAGAACGATACGGGGTAGTACCCCAGCTTACCTTCGTATATTTTGGTATCCGTCTGGCTGGGCATATCGTACACGTGGATGTCAAAATCTACGCCGTTGCGCTCCGTGGTGGAGTAGACAAACTGGGTTCCGGCCTGATTGAAATCACCAAAGAAGCGGAAGGCATCCGAAGGTGCCAGTAGCTCCTTTTCCTCTGAACCATCCGGGCTGATTATGTAGTACCCATTCTTCTCGTTACCCTCCTTGTCAGTGGCATACAAAATGCCGCTACCGTCAGGCAGCCAGCGGTGAGAGGTCACCGAATTACCATCCGTAAGCTGTACGTGCTCCCCAGTCCCATCCACCGAAGTCACCCATACTTGAAATACGCCTGTTTTGCGGGTGCGGTAGGCCACCCACTTACCGTCCGGTGACAGGGAGGGCGAGGAGGCACTTTGCACCTTCAGGAAAGGGGCAATCTCTGCGCCGGCCTCCATCTCAGGAGAAATGGGTTGCGGTATGTCTTGGGCGAAAGGATCTGCACCAACGGACGATTCACCTGAGTTATGCTGAGAATCCGAAGAGGAACAACCGAAGGCGAATACTCCAAGGGCAAGAATAAGAAGGGGCGTTTTCATGAAGTGGGTCTGTTTTGATTCGGCCAATATAAACAGGGATGGTGATCTCTGGTTTACCGTTCGACCTATTGGAGCAAGAAGAACAAGCACTGACCCTCAACCCACTCACTATCAGCTATTTGACATTATTTTACATATCCCAATTCATGATTCTCCGTTCTTGAAACCGAAGAACAAACCCTTTCTCCAATAACCAACCGTATGAAACAGCTTATGCTCTCACTGGCCTTGGTGGTCTTTGCTTACGTACCGGCCAGCGCGGATTCTTTCTCAATCTCCGGCACCACCAAAGACCTACCTGACGGTACAATGGTGTACTTGCGTGACTATTTACTGGGTAAAATCATTGACTCAACTCAAGTGATCAACAACACCTTCTACTTCGATACTCAGCTCCCCTCTTACCCGCGAGAAATTCTCATCCTCACCGCTGAGGGGTCCGATTACCGCTACCTCTGGGTCGATAACACCGCAATGACCTTGGATGCTTCCCAGACTGGATTTCGCGAAGCGGTAGTCACGGGTTCGGCTACCGAAGACCTCAACCATGCCCACCGCCAAAAAGTAGATGCCATCGCCGATTATGACCAAATGGTGGAAAAGGAGATGGAATTTGCCGCCAACCATCCTGAAAGTATCATCAGTGCCTCCATTCTGTCAGTGTACCAAACCTTTGTGGGCAAGGAGCGCACCCAAGCGCTGTACCAGAGGTTTACCGAAGCGGTAAAAGCTACGGCCTACGGACAGCAAATTGAGGAATTCTTGCGGCTGGCCGTCGAACCTAAGGTAGGCGACCGCTACGTGGATTTTGAAATGGCCGACACCTCAGGCATGCCCGTTCAGCTATCGCAGCTAGAGGGGAAGGTAATCCTGCTGGAGTTTTGGGCCTCCTGGTGCGGCCCCTGCCGGGTAGCCAACCCCCGGCTGATCCAGACCTACGAACAATACCACGGCCAGGGCTTTGAGATATTGGCCGTGTCTCTGGATGCCAAGAAGGCCTCCTGGACCCAAGCCATTGCCGAAGACGATTTGCCCTGGGTACACGTGAGTGAGTTGGTGCCCCAAGAGAACACCGCCACCCTCATTTACGGCGTCAGCGGCATACCAGATAACTTCCTTATTGGGCCGGATGACACCATCATAGGTCGCAGCCTGGGAAGCGAAGCACTAGCGGCCAAGCTGGCAGAGCTGCTTAGCGGGCCAGAATGATCCTCAACCTTGCAATCAGGCAAAGTAATCAGGATGTCTCAAAATGAACCCGAATTCCTGTTTTCAATGATGTTTGGAGAGTAGGGCCTTCCAGGGATCGATCCAGAAATCTTGGGACTACTTATTCTGGATGGCCCTAAATGAAGGACACACTTTTTCCACCGAAATACTGGAAGGTTGAGAGTGAACAAAGGAGACACCGAGAAGTGAGTAGCAAGAATTGACTCGCTACCTAACTTCTCGGCTTGATCCCTATTCCAGGAGTCCGGCGGGTATCTTCACTCCGTCCAGACCCGTCGGACTACTACGGCATTTATTGGCTACGCTTTAAAATATGCTATTGGTATTGCGGATCTTACCGCCGTTCATCAACGTGAAGAAGCGCATAGAACCGTCCAGTGGCTGAATGGCGTCCCAGTGCTCGCGAATCTCTCCGTCTACTACCCGCCAAGTGTCGGTAATAATCAACCCCTTCGATTCGTCGCCTCGGTCCTCCTCCTTCATGGTAACATGCGAGTGAAAGATCACGAAGTCACCATCCACGTAGATTTTCTTAACGTCGTAGGTGTACTCTGGAAATCGCTTAACGATTCCTTCCACAGACTCAATTACCCCTGGAATACCCTCCGCCAGGTTTCGGTTGTGCTGTACATAGTTATCCTCACCGTGCTTTTGCATCACCCATTCAAAATCGTGGTCATTCATAATGTGCTGAATGAAATCCGTAATCAGTTCCGCGTTTTCACGTTCCTGAGCTGTCCACGTAGCCTTGCTCAAGGCATCCAAATCAATCCGAATAACATCCGCTGCCACCTTGTCTTTGGAGTCTCCGGTATGTGCCTGGGCAGCAGCCATGGGCAACCAAGCCATCAGTAATACGGCAGGAGCCCAAAGAGACAGACGGCGTAGACGTGCCATGTTTTGCCCGAGAGCAACAGGTAGGAAGTAACTCATTGTTATCATTTTATTTCGCTTTTAGTAGATCGTTATTAACTTGCGATATGCAAGTGATACAAAGGTAGATACTCACTTGCAAAAAACAAGTGTTGTAGATGAAAAAAATTGAAATGCGTTCAGATTGTCCGGTTAGCTATGCCTTAGACTTCTTTGGAGATAAGTGGACATTTCTGATTATCAGAGACATAGCCCTGGAAGGCAAACGATACTACAAAGAATTCTTAGGATCGAAGGAGGGCATTGCCACCAACATACTATCGGACCGATTGAAGCGGCTGGAGGCCGCCGAGGTCATTGTATCAAAGCGCGACGAGAAGCTAAAGACGCAAAAAGTGTATTCGCTGACACAAAAGGGCAAGGACTTAATTCCGACGCTGATTGAAATTATGATCTGGTCGAAGAAGTACAATCCTGAGGTGGCCGTTACGGACGATTTTGTGGAGAAGGCAACACACAAGCGAGAAGAAGTGGTGGCGTATTTTCTAGGGCAGCTGAGGTGAATTTATTTCTCGCAGAGGTGTAGGGTTTTCGCAGAGGCCGCATTGAAAAGGTTCTTTCGCTACTTCGCCGTGGCGGGTGTTTTAGTGAAGCGGCACCGCTTGCCGTGGTTGGTGTTCTAGCGAAGCGACACCAACCACCTATGCGAAATAACATGATTAGTCATTCAATTCTGATTTCTAGAGTCTATATTCTTTGCTCTTGTTGGTGTATAAGCGCTTTTCGGTTGTCACCAATCAGCCAAGCCAGGAAGGCCCGTTGATCAGAATATTAGAATCACTTTCACCACCTTTTGGTCCTTATTTATGAAATAGCACCCAAAAGTGCCTGGACTCTTGCATCCATAGCTGCCTGGGTGATTGAGCTTTCTTTATTCAAATCGAAAGCATGTATAGTACCCTTAGTTACATTGAGTTCTACAGGAATACCCACAGATCTTAACTTCTCGGCATAGGCAATCCCCTCATCCCGTAAAGCATCAAATTCACTGGGTTCAATATAGGCTGGAGGCAGTTTTGCGAAGTCAGTGGTCTCAAGCGGAGATGCATATTTGGGTACTCCTTCATGACCTTTAAGATACTTTTCCCAGCTGATACGAGCATTTTCGCCTCCCCATACGGGTGCATCCGCCATTTCAAGCATAGATCCTGAATTCAACTGACTGCTGGTAACCGGGTATATCAACATTTGGAAAATCGGTTGAAACAAACCACGGTCTCTTACCATTTGAGAAAGCGATGCCGTAAGGGCTCCTCCCGCACTTTCTCCGGCTAGTACTATCTTACTCACATCAACCCCCAATGAATCCGAGTTTTCCAGTGTCCATTGCAAACCTGCGTAACAATCCTCCACACTGGTAGGAAACGGATGATTTACCGCTACTCGATAATGCGGAATAACCACCACGGTATTGGTGCGGTTCGCATACTCGCTACAAATATCCATGTGGGCAGGCAGCAAATCCATCAAAAATCCGCCGCCGTGAGAATAGTAAATGCAGGGCAGTTTTCCAGAAGCATTCTTTGGAGTAATGACATCCAACTTTAGGTTTCCCCCATTGTATCCTTTGGCCTTGAAGCTAGATTTGATCGTATGCTCTTCCGGCTTTTTAAATCTATATTGAGCCCCCATCAGTAGATTGGTAAATCGCAAACGTAAATCACTGGATACGTCTAGACTGAACTTTGACAATTCATCAAAATCACTGCTGAATGGATATTTTTTTTCCTCACTCATATTGATTTATCAATTTTTATTCATCAATAAAAAGGCAAACCTACCCCACTTTAGGGTGGGTCAACTCGAACTTCAGGCAGTACATTTTCTTCGTTTCCCAAAGCCAAGAAGATTAACCAAAAGGGAGAACCGAACAACACAGAATCACAGGGTGTAATCAAATCACCTAGTCATGAAAAACGTTCTCCCTTTGGTACTAAAAATTATTAAGACAAAGCTATAGGTAGTGTCAGTGTCAGAAGGAAACATATTGAATATTCAAGGAAATAAATCGCTGTTTTTATAGAGAAAACATGGGGCTTGCCATTGTCCCGCTAATCAGAATTTTCTTAAATACTCAATAATTGCCCATGGCCTGCATGGTGCAGCATTAGCTGGATGTCAATGAAAATGAAGAGATGCTTAATTCATGATCTGACCCACTAGAATAAGTAAAACCATGCATATCTACCTAAGATTATTGTAAGCTAGCAAGTCATTTTCAAAAGCTCCAAGAGGAACTTATATAATATAAATACCCAGAGTATTTTTACCAGGCCCCTTCACCTAAATGCCACTTACAAACCCCTTTTACCGTCACTTCCGCCCCCAGCCTTTCGTAGAATTTGATAGCCCCGGCATTGTCCTTTTCTACCTCCCAGCGAATGGTGCTTACTTTTCGTTCCTGGCACAGGTCTTTGGCCTGTTGCATCAGGGCGTCTCCAATTTTCTTCCCCCTATACTGTTCCCAAACAAATACATCGTCGATGTTCATGAAAGTATCTCCACGCCAAATGGAGTAATTCCAGGTGTAGGAAAGATATCCTGCGGGTTGCCCATCCCACTCCGCAAGGAAGGCTCCAAATTGAGCCTGCTCGCCAAAGCCTGCCTGGCGCATCTGTTCTAGGGTAGTGAGTAAATACTCTTCTTGATTATGGTATTGGGCAATACCTAGCATAAGCTCATGCAGGACATCCAGGTCCTCCTCGGTGGCTTTTCTAATCTGCAACATGGTACAACTTCTGGTTCAGGTAGACTTTTCTATCGTGTACACTAGCAGCTCTTCAGGATCATTGGGGAGCCTCATGGTGCCCTCCAAAACTAACCCCAACTTTTCCAGCAGCTTTTGGGAAGAGACATTATCCTTTATGGTGATGGCCTTGAGGACCTCGATGTCAAAGTCATCAAAAGCCGCCTGTTTGATGCGATGAGAAGCCTCAAAAGCATAGCCCTTTCCCTCATATTGTGGCAGAAAAGCAAAACCAATGTCGATCCCTTCCAGCCCTTCCCTATCGTATAAGCCACTCGAACCTATCTTCTCTCCGCCCGCCTTGGTGATGACGGTATAGTTAGAATACCCCAACCGTTCCAGCTGTTTAAGCATCCTCTCCTGGATATAGGTTGCCGCGTCTTCTACCGATCTTATGTTTCTATCTCCAATGTACTTCAGCCACTTCGGCGAGTTCATCAGTTCATAAATGAACTCCGCATCTTCTACGGTAGTAGGTCTTAGCAAAAGCCTTTCCGTTTCAAAGGTTTTGTATTTCATGGACATGGTTCTTGATATTCTGTTCACGCTTCCCGGGCTTCCGGGTCGGATAGAGGATAAAGGCCTACCAAAGTAATAGCTTAGTACAGAGCAAAAAAGTGGGTCAGCCAATTGGTCTTCCCCCCGAGCAGCCTCATCTTCACCTAGGCCCTAGCGGGGAACTTAAACCCACGCGCTGGTGGTCCTTCCGGGTTTACTATTTTGGTTCCACTATTACCATTCAACACATCCTGCATGGAGGGCGATGACATCAAAAGAATTTCAAGACTGACTTCAGTTTTGACTCAGTTACAAACCAAAAGGCTACTGACAGCTGCCAGCCTGGCTGAAAAATTTGGCGTAAGCAAGCGAACCATTTACCGGGACATCAAGGCTTTGGAAAAGGCCGGAGTACCCATTCTGATGGAAGAAGGAAAGGGGTACACGCTAATGGAAGGGTATAGAATTCCGCCCATTATGTTCACTGAAAAACAAGCCAACGCTTTAGTTCTGGCCGAGCAATTAGTTCTCAACAGCAAGGATGCCTCCTTGGTAAAGGACTATTCGGAAGCCATCGAAAAGATAAAATCCATGCTAGCCTATAGCCTCCAGGACAAAGCGAATTTACTATCCGATAGAACCACCTACCGTGAGGCCATCCATCAGGAAAGGAACAGTAGCAACCTGTCGGATCTGCAAAATGCCCTTACCAATTACAAACTGGTCAAGATTCGGTACAAAAATAAAGAAGGGACGGTTACTGACCGGTTGATAGAGCCTTTTGCCATTGTGAATGCCGATAACTGGTACATGATAGCCTGGTGCCGCATGCGCAATGAATTCCGGTTTTTCAGGCCGGATAGAATCCAAGCCATGGAAGTATTATCGGAGACATTCGAACCTCACAACCTGACTTTACAAGAGTTTTTTGACCGAAACTCATAATTCTCAAAGACCCTTGCCATAACGCTGTCTCAGGCCCCTCCTACGTTTGTCGCACATCATCTTAAGAGACACAAAAATGACAAACGTAATGGACTCAATTCTTGAGGAAAAGGAATTTCCTAAGCCTACCCTACTGGCCATCAACGGGGTAGAACTTGAAGTATTTGAGGCCGGCCAACAAAACGTTGGCAAGCCCATCGTTCTCTGTCACGGCTGGCCTGAGAATGCTTTCTCCTGGCGCCACCAAGTGCCAGCCCTGGTAGCAGTAGGCTACCACGTCATGGTGCCAAATCA
>DMST01000522.1:7918-10404 GCA_003454975.1 Cytophagales bacterium
CAAATCAGCGCGGGTATGGTAACTCATCGCACCCCACCCAGGTAACGGATTACGACATTGAGCATTTGACGGGGGATCTGATCGCCTTGCTCGATCATTACGGATACGAGGATGCCACCTTCGTGGGGCATGACTGGGGTGCCAATGTAGTGTGGTGCATGGCCTTGTTGCATCCCCATCGGGTACGGGGGGTAGTGGCCTTGGCCCTGCCCTACCAACTGCGTGGTGAAAAACCTTGGATCGAAGCCATGGAGGAATTCTTTGGTGACGACCACTACTTTGTGCATTTCAACCGGCAGCCGGGGGTGGCCGATGCTATTTTGGATGAACATGCTCATCAGTTCCTTCGCAACCTGTACCGCAAGAATATTCCCCAGGCAGCGCCCCAACCCGGCATGGTCATGATCAACCTGGCCCAAGCTAAGGAGCCCCTGGGTGAGCCCGTCATGAGCGAAAGTGAACTATCCGTTTTCGTGGCTGCTTTCGAAGCCACCGGATTTACCGGAAGCATCAACTGGTACCGCAATCTGGACCGCAATTGGCATTTACTAGCCCATGCAGACCCCATCATCCGGAAGCCCGCATTGATGATCTACGGTACCCGTGATTTGATTCCGAGGTTTGAAGGCCTGTCCCAATTTGTGCCTGAGGTGGAAGAGGTAAGCCTGGACTGTGGGCACTGGATTCAGCAAGAGCTACCGGAAGAAACCAATCAAGTGCTATTACAATGGCTTGAACAACAGGATTTTTCTTAGTCTCAAGGCGTGAGCTGAACAGTAGTGCACCCTCTGCAAGGGCCCGAGGGTGCTACCCTACATTCTTGACCAAACACCATATCGCATTCATACTATAGCTGCTAAGCATTTGCATATATCTCCTAGCCACACAATGTCACTAAGATTTGTATTTTAGGGATTGAAATCGGCTTACATGCATCATTTTATTGCATTTTTATTATGTTTTATTTTGTCCTTCGGGGTTTCAGCCCAATCAGACGTTGATTCCCTGTGGGCCCAGTGGCAGAACGAACAACTTACCGATAGTATCCGTCTCGAAGCCCTGACAGAGGTAGCCAGAGAATTGTATGCGGAGATTACCGAGGACAGTTTACTGGCATTGGTGACGCTGCACGACCAATTTGCCTGGCAACAGGGGCTTGAGAATGCTCCGGGCAACCTCCGTTACGCACTCGCTGATAAATCCTTCCGCACCAATAAACTCAGCGCTGGCCGTGTTTGGGCTACAGAAGCCATCCAACTACAGGAAGAAGCGCGCGATACCTCAGGCCTATTGGGCTCATACCGGATTGGGGGTATTCTGGCCCACATCCAGGGCGATCAACTAGAGGGTATGCGGCTGTGGGAAAGGGGGTATGTGTTGTCCGTGGCGTACAGCTCCGTAGTGGAACAGGCCAACTTTCTACAGAACCTGGCCATTGCCTACCGGGGGCTGGATATGCAACCCGAAGCGCTGGCATCCAATTTAGAGGCCCTGCGCCTACGGGAAGACAACCAGCTAGGCAGAATTGGCCCGGTACTCAACAATTTGGGCGCCTATTATTCTAACAAAGGTGACTTTGAAACCGCCCTGCAATACCATGAGCGCAACCTGGCTATCCTGAAAGAGACGGAGGATACGCGGCGGTTGGCCATGTCCCTGGCCAACGTGGGAAATTGCTATTTCAAGTTGGGCCAAGAAGAAACGGCCTTGCAGCATGTAGAGGAAGCCATCGAGCTGGTGAAAGCCACACGTTGGTTGCGCGAGTGGTCCCATAGCTTGTACGTGTACAGTCAAATCCGGCTAGCGCAGCAACGCCCTGCAGAAGCCCTACAACAAGCACAAGCCTCCCTGGACATTGCCCAGCAGCTAGAATATACCCAAGGGATATACCTGGCCAAGGAGATCCTATACGAGGCCCACAAAGCCATGGGCCATCTGCAAGAAGCCTTGCAGTACCATGAGGAATACGTAACGCTAAAGGACAGTCTGGCCAGCCGGGAGACGGAAAAGCTAGCGCTGCGCCAGCGCTACGAGGAGCAGGCCCGGCTAGACAGCCTGGGAAATGTAAAGGAGCGCCAGTTGCAAGACAGCCGGCTGGAGGCGAGTATCCGACAGCGCAAACAACAGACCCTATTCTGGGGCATTGGTCTATTTTTGTCGGTGGTGGCAGGTAGCATCCTTTTCAACCGGCTACGCCTTACCCGTATGCAGCGCAACATCATTCGCCAGCAGAAGGACGAAGTAGAACTGGCTTACAAGGAACTGGACAGGAAAAACCAGGAAATCCTGAGTTCGATCAACTACGCCAAGCGGATACAGGGCGCCATCCTGCCCAAGGAAAACCGGCTCCACGGACTATTAGGAGACTATTTCATTTACTACCAGCCCAAGGATATCGTAGCCGGTGATTTCTTCTGGCTACAGCAGCAAGGAGGCAAAACGATGATTGCCGTGGCCGACTGTACCGGACACGGTGTGCCGGGGGC
>DMST01000522.1:10444-11211 GCA_003454975.1 Cytophagales bacterium
GCCATGGTGAGTGTGGTATGCCATAACTGCCTCAACCGAGCTGTCCGCGAATTTGGGCTTACCGATCCTGCGGCTATCCTGAACAAAACCCGCGAGATGGTATTGGCCGAGCTTACCGAGGCAAAGGAGGACCTTGCCGACGGAATGGATATCGCCCTATGTGTCATAGAAGGATCTACCCTACAGTTTGCGGGGGCATACAACTCCGTCTGTGTCCTGCGTGAGGGTAAGGAATGGCCCGGGCTAGTGGCCCCCGAGTCCGACATCCGGTTTCGCGAACACCAGGATACCCAAATGCTGGAGATTAAGGGCAACCGATTTCCGCTAGGGAAATTCCCCACCCAAAAGCCTTTCGAGACACGGACCGTGCACTTGCACCCCGGTGATATGCTGTATCTGTTCACCGATGGTTTCTCTGACCAATTTGGCGGGCAGAAAAACCGTAAGTACAACTCCGCGCGGTTTCGCGAACTACTCTTCTCTTTGCACACCCTTCCCCCTACCCTTCAGCTAAATGGGCTCAAAAAAGAGTTCATGGATTGGAAAGGGGATTTTATGCAGATCGATGATGTATGCGTGCTCGGGTTTAAGGTGTAGCCTGACATTGGTTATGGAGCCTCCGCCTTTACTAAATCTAACCTATTGCCCATGAAGTCTATCCTTCTCCTAGCACTCCTCCTGATCTCTTACTCCTGTACCCCATCTTTTGACCAAGCTACCTACGATGCGCGTTACCAGGCCCTGGTAGAAAACGAAACGGTGGCCCG
>DMST01000522.1:11255-12255 GCA_003454975.1 Cytophagales bacterium
AAGATGGATACGCTGAACGAAGCCCCCGCCGAGATTCAATTGGCCTACATTGTGCAAACCTCTCTTCCCCTTTGGAACAAGAACCTGTCCCTGCTGGCCCAAATGGAAGACATGACCGGATTGCCAAAGGAGCATCTTACCCCACTTAAAATGTGGCGGCAGTACATTGATTTGCGCATGAAGGCCGGTCAACTGAAGATTCAGAACCTACGCCACGTGCCGCCCATTGAGTGGGACCGCGAATTGGAAGAATACGAAGTTCGGTACCAACAAATACAGCCCTTCTGAGACTGAGAAATCACCCTTGGATTTACCAGCAATTATTTCTTCCTACTTCTCACTAGAACCAACCCGAAGCCCAATAGTAAGACCACGTAGCCACTCACCAACAGGGTAAGCAAGTATGACCGGTTGCGGGTCATCACTACGAAATCATACACACCTGCCTTCCAAAACAGCCACTCATCGGCCAAAGAAGAGGCCAGGTCGTAGTGGCCGGTTTCTAAAATGATGATCCCACTCCGGGACATCAAGTCCACCCGGGCAGCCGTATTGATGGCGTTGTTGCCACTGCCGTCATGCCCTATGATCTGCGAGTTCGCATCGTTTTGGCTATACAAATGCGGCCCCAAGCCGTACACCCCCACTTGATTGATAAAAGTTTCCGCTGTAGCCATAGTCTGTAGGGTAGACGGGTTCAGGACCGACGGATCCGACAGATTGGCAAGCAGGAACTTGCCCAGATCGGCGGTGCAGGTGTAGAGACCCGCTGCGGCTAGGGCAGTAAACCGTTTTGGCTCTCTGATCCTCCCATCTACCTGATAAACAAGGGCTTTACTGAATTGGGAAGTAGCAGAATAATCGAACGTAGAGTGCTCCATGCCCAAAGGTTGCAGTACCTCCTGATCCATGAAGTCCGTAAACGGAAGGCCACTTACCTCCTCCATCACCAGCTGTAGCAGCGTGTAGGCCGCGCCAGAATATACATACTGGCTACCGC
>DMST01000522.1:12360-15783 GCA_003454975.1 Cytophagales bacterium
GGCCGCTTTCGTCAGCGACTCCTCCAGCGTTTGTACCGGTTCGTCTGCGGCAAAGCCGGCATAACCGCAATCATCCACCAAGCCTGAGGAGTGCGAAAGCAATCGGCGTATGGTCACCTTATCGTGCTCAAATTCACTCTCGGGCAAGTGCCACCGGGTCAGGTAGCTCTCCACCGGAGCGTCCAAGTCTAGTTTCCCCTGTTCTACCAGCTTCATCACCCCAAAAGAAGTCACCCATTTACTGATGGACGCCACCGGGAAAACCGAAGTCTCCGTCACCGGCTGGTCCGCAGAATAGAAAAAAGACTCGGAAACGGCCCCGTCCTCTATCATCAGCAACGCCACATTGCCCACGTATACGGTATTCAGGTGCTCTTCAACGGCCGCTATAAAACCCTGGGGGGAGTCATCCCCCGTGATGGGCCTCAGTAGGTAACCGTTCATAAACCCCAAACCGACAAAGGCGGTCCATACCAATAAGACAAGAAACAAAAGGGCAATGCGTTTAAAGATCCTCATAGGGTGGGATTAGTCGTGCGTTTTCTGTTGCCCTAAAGTAATGGGATTGGGGAGTAAATCATCAATTTTGCAATCAGCTAGACCACAAAATAGCCACGGACCCTGGCATGTTTTCTTCCCCTCTTAATGCCCCATTCTAATGGCATAAATTGTATGGTTTTGGAGAATGATCAGCCATGCGAAGAGTGCAGTTGAAAGCTGGTTTTCCGAAGGGTGCAGGCTGGGTATCAATTTCAGATATAGCGCCCTGCGGGACGCTCATATAGAGGAAAATTAGCTCCATGAGCGAAGTAGAATCTATCTTTCCCTCTACTCTACTTGCCTACAAATCAGGAAGGTTCACAGTATGGCATGTGCATCTCTCATCAGCTCCTTTTTTTCATAGTATCGGATTGCCACATGACTCCATAAGTTCGTTTGTGACCCTAAGTTTTAGCGAAGGCCTATCTTCACCGTATGCGGTTTGTCCACATCTTATTCAAATTAGCGTGTGGTATACCGAGAAGTTTGGCTGATTTCTGTCGGCTCATCTGAGGGCACAAAAGCCCCAGCTTACCCATAAATCATAGAGAAAATAGTTCAATGCACGTTCCATGGATGGAACGTCTCTGTGTTGTTTGTATACCAATTATACCTCCTCAAAGAGAAAGAAAAGCTGATTATTCATTAATAACTGGGCTAAGCAATGCTCGATGCTGTTGCATATATGCTTCAGCAAATTTTGTTGCCATTGCCTGCGCACTGGGCATTAGCTCCCGGTTTAGTACGCTCATTTTCTTCAATAAATTTCCTTCTGCCACCACAAACTCATTGGTAGAATGCATTGCCAATAGGTCCTGCACCTCTCCTTGTAATGCATGGATTGAGGAGCTTGATACCAGATCCACCACATCTACCGAACGGTCCCTCCTCCATACCAAAACCAATTGAGATCCCAGGAACACGGTCCGGTATGCAGCATCCGAAAGCTTCATCTCAAATAGGCATTCGAAGGGGTTGTCCAACCCATAGACACACAAGGTTTCGGTCCTATCATGGCCCGCCACGTAAGGATCGGTTAGATAGGCAATTTTTGAACCGTCTGCACTGAAAGAAAGTCCATATGCTTCATATTCATGCCTTTGGACTTCTTCTCCAAACTCAAAGTAATGCAATTGTTCATCCCTTGGCTGAGCCACATGGATCAGAAACCCACACTGGTGGGCACTCCAGCAGGCACCAATAAGCTGTCTACTGGGGTGCAAAACTGCCCCACGGCTATATTGGGCATACCGTTCTAAAGGGTATTCATTGTAGGTATTGGAGGCATAATTCCAGATAGCCCAATCGACGCTACCAGAATAGGCTGGAATAGAAAAGTGAATGTACGAACCCTCCCCAAAGTCCCCACCCAAGAAAGCCCCCTTTTCAGACAATCGGTTGATTACTTTAAAATCGGGCAGAGCTAGAACCACTGCTTCGGTTTCAAAAACCAATAAGGCTAGTTTTCCATCATCAGCCAGGGCTACTTCCATCAGATTTTTACTTCCCGTTAGGCTCTCTTGTTCAATTACCTTAAAGGTTTCTAAATCCATCAAAATAACCCTTACCCCATTCCTGGCGGTACACACTACCAATAGAAGGTTTGCCTGCTCACTGGCACCCATAGCTAAAATGGGTTGTAGAAATCTTTCTGATCGGCAAGAGTTAATGGCTATTGGTTCCTGAGGAATCGGGTTAGATTGCTTGGATAAAAATGGAATTCTAAGTCGAAGCTTGTCTGAAAGGAAGGCCATGCGAGAATCAAGTTAGTCCGTAATATTAGAAAAGTAATTAAAACTGATGGCGAGACCTGCTTCAGGGTTAATCAACACCCAGTGACGTATGAGGCCAAACGACTAAATAATACCAACTGAACTGGAAGTAAACGAACAAGCCGCTCCTTCCGAAGCGGCTTGTTGGATGATTCACAATATTGTTTTGCGTTGGGGCCGGCTAGAAAGCAAAGCCTATCCGCCCGAAGAAGTAAGCGCCGTCAGAGCCCATCTGTACCGAATCGTTGAAGCCACCTTGATCCGTCCAGGCATCGAACTGAGGCGTGGGGTAGGTATTCAAGATATTATTGGCGCCCAAGGTAAGGCGAGTGTTCTTGAACAGCTCGTAGCTCACACTCAGGTCTAACGTGCCGGCGACCTCATAGGTATCAGTAGCCACGGCAAACAGCGCATCAGCTTCGGCCTGGTTGGTAGCTGGGGCATCTACCCACTGGAAATCCTGTAGAAGCACGGCGCTATACTGCGTCCAGGTAAGGGAAGCAGAAAACTTCTTGGTGGTAAAGCTCACCATACCGTTCAGTTTATAGTCAGGAGCAGCTGCCTCCAGATAGGCCTGGGAGAAGGGCCCGAAGAAGGTAAACTCATTTAGGTCTCCTGACTTGATGGCCAATATCTCGGTGTTGTTGAAGTTTCCGGCTACGCCTACTGAGAGCGAAGCCTCATTGGCCAACGGCTGGTTGTAGTTTAGGATGATGTCCAGCCCAGTGGTGCGGGTGTCCACGCCATTGGCAAAGAACTGGGCCGCTTCTACCCCTACCCCCAGGGCGGTGGCATCAAAATAATCCGTCAGGATGATTCGGTCCGTCACATCGATCAGGTAGCCGTCTACCGTGGCAGTGAAGTTGCCTGCCTGGTAGGTAACCCCGGCGGCATAATTCTGGGCCACCTCTTGCTTCAGGGGTTCGATACCGAAGGACTTGGCCACGGTGCTGGTATTGCTAGCCAGCAAGGTGCGGACTGAGGTACCCGCCACGATGTTGTTGAACACCAAGTTGTAGTGGATCTGGGCCAGGGAAGGTGCTCGAAAGCCAGACGATACGGAAGCCCGCAGGCTAAGGCCCATAGGCAAGGCGTAGCGGGTGGCTACTTT
>DMST01000522.1:15842-16051 GCA_003454975.1 Cytophagales bacterium
GTTGAAGGTGCTGCCGAAGTCGCTGTAGCGCTCAAACCGGAGAGCACCCGCTACCAAAAAGTCATCCGTGAGGTTAAGCTCTGCATCTCCGTACACCCCAAAGTTGGTCCGGTACTCGTCTACCACATTGGCAGGACTGTAGCCCGGGAAACCCTGCGAGCCGCCAGGGGCCTGCTGCCCAAACTCATTGACGAAGGGCACCTGAATGG
>DMST01000522.1:16128-16521 GCA_003454975.1 Cytophagales bacterium
AACGGCCGTATCGTAGGTGGCATAGGAGCCTTCCTCGCCCGCAAAAATGTAGAAATTCTCTGACCGGAACTCCGTACCGAAGGCCACGTTGAGGCCACTCAATATGCTCTTGTAGTAGCGTGAAAAGTCCAGGGAGGTTACATTCATCTCCAAACCGTGACCGCCCGCATCGAAGCTAGTGGGCGAAGCCGCCCCTAGAGAGGCGTTGTTGGTGTTGCGGATGAAATAATGGAAGCGGTTGCTGCCGAAAGAGTGGCTTACATCGGCCTTCCAGCCGTCCGCAAGATTATGACGAACCCCAGCCGTGACACTGTTGTCCACAATTTTGGAGGTAATGCGGGGCGTAAAGCCGTCAGGGTACAAACTAGGTACCGCACGGCTGTCTCCGTCCAC
>DMST01000379.1 GCA_003454975.1 Cytophagales bacterium
CTACCGTTTCTATGAGGGGGTCATTGGCGGTGATCCAGAAGTAGATGAGTGAGCCCCACGAACCGATCATCATCAGGAAATACATCCAGGCCCCAACCGGCCGGTAGGGGAGGCTGTTTTTCGCCATATCTGCCCGCTGACGGAAGCCCCAAATACCCAAAATGCTGGAGATGGCTAAAACGACATAGCCATCCAGGAAATAGATGTCCCAATGTAAGGTATTGGTAGCATGCAGGTAGCTTATGAATAAATAAGCCAAATAGATGGCCGTGAACGTTATGTAATGAAATACTGCCTGCTTACCCCCGGACTGAGTAGCTACGTACAGTAGGTTAGCAATGGGCTCATGTGCCACCGTGATAACAAACAGCAGGATGAGAAATATGGGGAGGATGACTGCATATTGGCTCAGGAAGAACAGAGGGTAGGTAGGGTCAGAGAACTGAGCCACCAAAACACCCAATACCACGGTGGCTATGGCAAATAATGCCATTCGTACGAACAAGCTCACCTCTGTTTTGATGGCATGGAAGTAGTAGGACAGAGGAAGGTAGAGTACTAGAGTGAGCACCAGCCCTCCGCGATTTTCGGCGAAGGGTACCTGTAGTAAATCCAACTTGAAGAAGAACAGAAGGAATACCACCGCAGTCATCCCTACGATGTACCAGAGGCGGGAAAGGCTGCTGATCAAGGCCAGGCCCAGGGAGAATAAGAAACCAATCAGGGCAAGTAAGCCATAGCCCCATGCCGCTTCTATATGTAGGGGTTTGCCCCGAAAGAGCTGCTGCACCAGTAGAAAGTCTCCGCTCAGGTTGGTGGAGTGAGTGTCGGGGTCAAAAAGGGTGAGCGGATTGGCGATCCATTCGCCCCGGCTAATAACATCCCAACCCAAGGCGGGAATAATGTCGGCGGCATACAGCCCCAAAAAACTCAGTAATAATAACCCGGCTACGCCGAAAAGGAAGGTAGTAAACCTGCGGTAGGGGGTAGGCCATTCGCGCCAAAACCACCAGTCATTCATCATAGGATGCAGCTATTGGTAATGTAAGGATACAACGAGACCAAGCCCCGGTAGGCTGAGAATCAACTGTAAATTAATCCAAAACGCGTGGTACCCGAAAGAACTCTCCGTCCGGTTTAGGAGCCAATTTGAGGGCAGCTTCCTGGTTGAGTGGCACATGTTTACCGTCTTCGCGCATAGCGTTTTCCTCAAAGCTCATGTGGGTGAGAGGTTCCACTCCCTCTGTATCCAGAGCATTGAGCGACTCTACCCAGTCCAGAATCTCGCTCATGGATTGCATCATGGGTTCGGCGTCCTCTTCGCGAAAATGGAGCCGTGCCAAGTGGGCTGTTTTGTGCAATAACTCACGATCAATTTTCATCTCGATTCTGGATTAACAGTTCTTCTTGTATCAGGTCAAATACCCGGTTTTTGAGGCTCTCAACATCGTCTAATGTAAGCCCCGTTGTAGGTATAGGCTCATGAAAGATGATTTTAGCTCGGTGCCAAGTTACGTACAACTTGTCTTTGCCCGGTAGTATTTTCCAATTGAAAGGAATAGTGACGGGCACCAAGGGTATTTGTTGCTCTATGGCCACCCGGAAGGCCCCATCCTTAAAGGGGGCCATGTGCGGAGGATGATCGGTGCGGATACCGCCTTCGGCAAACATGGTGATACTTTTTCCTGCTTCTACGGCCTCTTTGCAGCGTACGTAGGTCTCGTATCTGCTTTTGGCACTATGCCGGTCCACCAAAATATGCAACTTGCTATACATGTAGCCAAACAGCGGAGCTTTTGCCAGGCTCTTCTTTCCAATGAAAACGAAATAGGGAGGTGCCAGCCCCATCAGTACGATGTCCAGCCAGGAGAAATGATTGGCACAGAAAACGTAAGAGGTATTCTTGTGGATGGGAGCGCGGAATTCGCGTTTTACAGGAATGCCCACCAGAAATAAAAAGATCTCGGCCCACAGCTGATTGAGGGTGTGGGTGTATCTATGCCAGCGTTTGCGTTGAATAAACAGGATGAAGAATGGCAGCAAGGCGAGGAACACCAGCGCGAACATGGAGAACCCATAGACGGAATACAATTTCTGCCGCAGCTTCATGGCCGCAAAAGTAGGAAAATCAGAAATAAGGGGCGAAGGAGATTCCGAGCGAGTTTGGGTCGGTATTAGGCAAAATTTGGCCACCGAAGAAGCGCTCGAGAACAGCTGGGTGGCGGTATCGCACCGAATGCCCTGCTTAGTCCCCCATAGCGTTATGCGCTATCCTTATCGTTACTTGCTCGCTTCGAGCCAAATCCCAAATGAGTCAATACCTGTAGTAACCTCTGCCCTATTGCGCTGCTCAAATTGGAAGGTATACACTCCTGCCTCTGGAAACTGAAAATTGCGCAGGCCCCGTACATTTCTAGTGATCAATGACCCCAAGCCGGAACCCTTAGGTTCACCAGATTTGGGGTCAAATAGTACCACATTCTGTAGTTCCGATTTCAATACCTCACCTTCAGTACCCGTGATGCGCACCTGCACATACATGTTCTGAAAGGGGTAGTCCTGTGTGTGCCGTATGCTATAGTACACGTCGTATTCCAGATTAGTCTCCGCCACCTCTATGGTAAACTCTGGCAACTCATCTACTGGCCATGTCTGATCTTCAAAATCATATTTCTCCTGAAACTCCTTGTCGGAGCTACAGGCTGTAGCCAGCGTGCCTAGCACGCATACGAAAAGTAGCTTACGCATCATTTTTTGGACCGGAATCATTTTTGGCGTTATTACCTCCACCACCGCCACCTCGGCGGCGATTATTTGGGCGTTTGCGGCGCGGCTTATTCTCCCCTGAGGCCGGTTTTTTGCTTCCTTCCTGCTTGGGTTTTTGCCGTGGCTTAGTCGCCGGTTTATTTTCACCCTTATTCTGTACGTCCTGTTTGGGCTTTGTATTGCCCTCTCCTCGGTTTCCTCGGTTCCTATTTCTGTTTCGACTCCGTTTTGGCTTGGCTTCCCCTTCCTTAGCCTCTCCGGCTTCCGCTTTCGGGCTTGAGGCTCCTTTCTTTTGAGGCGGGTTGGCGGCATTGGCCTGCCCTTTGGCCCCGTCCTGGTTCCGTCGGCGGCTTTTCTTTTTCTTCTTGGCTTGCTGCGAGCGTTTCTTCAGGCGCTTGTCCAGCGATTCCAGATCGCTATTAATAGAATCTAGCGACCCCAGGTTAATCTCATTATCCTCAAGTGTGGCAGGCTTCTCACCCCGCTCATTCATCTCTAAAATTTCCACCACCCGCTCAGTAGAGATTGGGTGCCAGGTATTCTCATCCCCAAAGCCAAACCACATGATTTTGCGGAAGATATCCGTCTTCTGCAGTTTGGCATCGCCCTTTTCGGTTTGCAGCGGACGCTGTACGGTAGGTATGCCCTCCAGGGCATCCATATACGTTTCTAGCTCATAGTTGAGGCA
>DMST01000514.1:0-3974 GCA_003454975.1 Cytophagales bacterium
AGCGGACTACGGCGTGGGGATACGCCCAAATCCTAAAGGGTTGATCTGTTCAGGTCCTGCATTCACGACCTGGATGGGAGGAAACCAGCGCTTATTTCTTTTGAGCGAGGCGTTTGCGGATACGGGAGAGGGCCTCAGGAGTGACGCCCAGGTAGCTGGCGATCATGTATTGCGGTATATGCTCGATGACTTTGGGCCGCTCGCGCACCAGGTCCTCGTAGCGCTTTTCGGGACTGTCTAGCAGAAGGCTGGCAAGCCGCTTGCTGAAGAAGATGAGCAGCTGCTCGTTGAGGATTCGGCTGAAGCGCTCGAACTCAGGGAATTTGCGGTAGCCTTCTTGCATGTGTGCGTAAGGCAGCAGCAGGACTGCACTATCGTGCATGGCCTCTATGTAAAGCTGGGAGGGCTGCCGTGTGAGGTAGCTCTGGAAATCGCCAATGAATTGGTTGGCAAAGAAGAACTGCCGGACGTGTTCTTGCCCATCTACCAGATAATAGAATCTAAACAGCCCGGTAGTAGCAAAACCAAAGGCCTCGTTGACTTCGCCTTGGGACACAAAAAAGCTGCCTTTGGGGTAGGTACGGTACTGGAGTTCGGAGGAGAAGAACGCCCACGCAGAATCAGACAGGGGGATAATACGCTCTATAAAGGCCTTAAGCTTGGGCAGGGCCTCGGGAGGTGGGGTATTGGACATATGTTAAGGTAATCAATTTTGGTAGGAAGGAATAGGCGGGGCTTTCACCCACTTACATGTTCTGGAAGGCCGGGGGGACTGCAAAGTCCTCTACAAGTAGGATCCGTAGGCAGGTATCCGTGCTGGTGACACGTTGAAAAGGTGATCAAAAGGCAAGTTGGGTGAAGATTGCTGGACGGGAGACAAAAATGGGCTTTCTATTTACCCTAGCATCTGCGAAATTTGCGGCCTTGTTAAACAAACTACTCGAGATGGGTAGTTTATCACTTTCAACAAAGATCCTTAACGATCCATGCAGCAGTTTTTGAGCGAACAGGAAATCCGTAGGCGGGAGGAGCTCGCCGAGCTTCGGAAAATGGGTATCAACCCGTATCCTTCGGAATTGTACCCGGTAAACGTAAGTGCCGCCGACATCCACGCCAACTACGAAAAACGGAAGCTGGACTATAAGGATATTACCATAGCCGGCCGGATGATGAGCCGCCGGATCATGGGTAAGGCCTCCTTTGCGGAATTGCAGGACAGTACTGGCCGAATACAGCTATACATCGCTCGCGATGAAATCTGCCCTGATGAAAACAAGGACCTATACAATACGGTCTTCAAGAAGCTTTTAGATATCGGTGATTTCATTGGCGTAAAAGGCCACGTGTTCACCACGCAAACCGGCGAGATCTCGATACATGTGACCGAGCTGAAGTTGCTGAGCAAATCCCTGAAGCCCTTGCCTTTGCCCAAAACGGACAAGGAGGGAAATGTATACGATGCCTTTACCGATCCTGAGCAGCGGTACCGCCAGCGATACGTAGACTTGGTGGTGAATCCTGATGTGAAGGATGCCTTCATCAAGCGCACGCAGCTAGTAAACAGCATGCGGGATTATCTGGCGGGCAAAGGCTACCTGGAGGTGGAGACCCCCATCCTGCAGCCGCTGTACGGTGGTGCCGCAGCACGCCCTTTCAAAACCCATCACAATACGCTGGACATGACGCTGTACCTGCGGATTGCGAATGAGCTGTACCTCAAGCGTTTGATTGTGGGGGGGTTCGACGGTGTGTTTGAGTTCTCGAAGGACTTCCGAAATGAAGGCATGAGCCGCTTCCACAATCCGGAGTTTACCCAGGTGGAGCTGTACGTAGCCTACAAGGACTACGACTGGATGATGGATCTGGTAGAGGAAATGATTGAGAAGGTAGCCATGGACCTACACGGTACCACCGAGGTACAAGTAGGGGAGAATATGATCAACTTCCAGCGGCCCTGGAAGCGGTACACCATGTTTGAGGCCATCCAGGAATATACCGGGGTGGACATCTCGGAAATGGACGAGGCGCAGCTACGTGCAACCGCTAAGGAACTAGAGGTGCCTACCGACGATACCATGGGTAAGGGCAAGTTGATTGATGAGATTTTCGGGGAGAAGGTGGAGCACCTGCTCATTCAGCCTACGTTCATTACGGACTACCCTGTAGAGATGTCGCCGCTGGCGAAAAAGCACCGCGACAAAGAGGGCATGGTGGAGCGCTTTGAGGCCATTGCTAACGGCAAAGAGATTTGCAACTCCTTTAGCGAGCTCAATGACCCCATCGATCAGCGGGAGCGTTTCCAAGAGCAACTGGAGCTAGGCAAGCGCGGTGACGACGAGGCCATGGTGCTGGACGAGGACTTCCTGCGTGCCTTGGAGTACGGCATGCCACCTACGGCCGGTTTGGGTGTGGGTATTGATCGCCTGAGCATGATCATGACCAACAGCCACTCTATCCAGGACGTGCTCTTCTTCCCGCAGATGCGCCCGGAGAAGAAAACAGAGGTAGATACGGTGGAGGCGTTTGTGGAGGCAGGCGTGCGCGAAGAGCTGGTGCCTTTGCTTCAGAAGATGGGTATCCTCAAAGTAGACCAGCTGAAGGAGCAGAAACCCGGTAAGCTGTTGAATGACCTGGGCGGTATGCGCAAGAAAATGAAGCTAGACTTCGCTCCCGTATCGAAAGAGGAGATTGAGGGCTGGATGGGATAAATTCTCCAGCTTCAGCCCAATGGATAATAAAGAACCCGGTGCCTGTACTTAGGCATCGGGTTTATTTTTGTCTTCTTGGTCTTCTTCCTCCTTTAGCTCCTTCATTACCCGCATGATCTGCAGTTTGTCATTAAACACCGATACATCAACTTGATCGGCACTTTTGATGAATTTTTTAGCAAACTTATGTACTTCGTGTGCTTCTGCCTTGGCTTCTAGTTCGGCGGTTTTCTTTTTGCTTAATATAGGTGCCAGTTTCGCTGTTTTAGCTTTTAGATTGGCAAGGTTTCGGTTGTTAAGTAGGTTGGTGCCTTTGGATTCTAGTTTTTCCAGGTAGTCGGCTTTTTCTTCGTCAGTCATGGCAGTAAGGTCTTGGAGTTGGTTAGATTATATCCTTGAAAGATTAGTAGTCCCTTAGAATGGTAGAGATTCCTGGGTTTTTACGGACCATTTCTCGCAGTTGGTTCAGGCAGCGGTATTTCTGGGTCTTGGCTTGGCCTTCCGTTTTAAAATTCAAACGTTCAACGATGATTCGGTAGGGTATTTTCTCAAAGTATACCATTCTTAGTAACTCTTGGCAGGTGCCTCCTAGCTGTTTTACCAATTGCGCCAACAGTCCTACTTTCTCCTCCTTCGCCAATACCTCTATCATATCTTCGGTTACTGCCACAGCTTCCGGTGTGTCTATAATATCATCTGCGGGGCGTGTGTCTCGTAGTTTGTGTAGCCACCGGTAGCGGGCTACCGAATACAGGTAAGCTTTGATGCTGTGCTCGATCACCATTCCCTTTTTAACCTGCTGATAAAATACTAACAAAGTATCTTGAAACAGGTCCTGAGCCTCTTCAGCAGACCCGTTATTCTTCAGTACATAGGAGCGGATGTAGGGGAAATAGGAAAGGTGTAAATCTTTGAGTGCTCGGTCTTCCCGACGCATATCGCCTGAAAGCAGTGCTTCAATGATGGTTTTGTCTTTTGGTAAGGACATTATTTATGGTTAGTGAAAGGTATCAGAAAGGCGTACTTTCTCCAGGTACAAGAATGAGACGTTCTTGCGATAGGTGGTGGAGAAATAACGTGAAGGGAAATGTAATATGAATACCGCTTCGTGTTCGGGGTATTCCGGTGTTGAGGAGAAGGAGCCAAGGCAATCAGATTGCCTTGGATTTACCTTCGTATCAGTACTTCTAATCGATTGCTTCTAGCAATTCGGTGGCCTTGCTTCTTAGATCGCCACCCGCATCTGCTTGCTGGGCCAGCTCTTCT
>DMST01000514.1:3988-7637 GCA_003454975.1 Cytophagales bacterium
GATCTTCTAATAGAGGGCGAGCTGCATCCCGCTTGTCCTGCTTCAAGTACGAAACTGATAATAGGAAATCGGCCGAGTATCGGAAAACCGAGTTCTCTGGTATGGCCTTGAATTGCTTTTCTGCATCGGCCCAGCGTTGCAACTCTATGTAGCAAACGCCAAGTTGCTTCCTATTTGCCTCCGTAAGTGGCTCGGCCTGGTTCTCTAGCAGTTCGGCCGCAAGGGCCCAGTCTTCATCCGCCAAGGCCTCTTTTACCGGGTTTTCTTGCCCATCACCCGCTCCACGTACCGTGTTGTTCACCTCTTCCAAAGGATTGTAATTGGCCGCCAAAGTTTGATTCAGGGAATTACCCTGGTTAAACAATATGCCAAGCCCTATGGCTACCGGCAGCACGATACTGGCTGCAATCTTGAGCCACTGTCTGCGTGGCATTTCTACCACTTTGGCTTCCTTCTCTTCCCCGAAGAGGTCCTGATGTATGCCGTCCAATTGTCCGCGAAGTGCGGTGGCGCCGTGTACCTCTGCCGTGTCAATAACCAATTTGGCCTCGGCATAGGCTTGTTTCCATTCGCTATTGTTAGCGATTAGGTTTGCAACTTCTTGAGATTCTTCCGTGGTGAGCTCTCTTTCTAAATACTTGTGGATTTTAATGTAATCTTGCTCGTTCATTTGTTCTAAGTATTTCTATTGGCAAAGTGGTTGCATCTGCCAATCGATAATACGTTAATGTCGGATTGTATTCTTCTTTAGTTGCAAGTGCCCAATCCTGATTAATAGTCACGAAGAATAGAAGAAATTTCGGGGTTTTTTCTCACCATATCGCGCAATTGATTTAAACAACGGTATTTCTGCGTCTTTGCTTGCCCCTCGGTATTAAAGTTTAGTTGCTCCACAATAGCTCTATAGGATACCCTCTCAAAATACACCAGTCTTAGCAGTTCTTTACAATTTCCACCTAGTTTCTCTAATAAACGTGACAGCACCTTTAACCGCTCTTCTTTTACCAATATTTCTACCATATCCTCTGTGACCGCCACCGCCTCGGGTGTTTCTGTGATATCATCCACTGGGCGTGTGTCTCGCAATTTGTGTAGCCATCGGTACCGAGCTACCGAATAGAGGTAGGCCTTGATACTATGCTCAATAGCCATTCCATTTTGGATTTGCTGGTAAAAAACCACGATGGTGTCTTGAAACAAATCCTTAGCCTCATCGGCGGTGCCATTATTTTTGAGCACGTAGGAACGGATATAAGGAAAATATGCTTGGTACAGGTCTCTCAACGCTTTGTCCTGCTTTCTTGGATCTCCGGACTTTACGGCTTCGAGAATGGAATTATCTTCGGGTAAGGGCATATTTAGTCTTATAAATATTGACAGGTGGCTGGCTGTTATCAGCCCTGCTAACTATCGCAATCTAATGATACTATCCTTTCTGTGAATTTTCTACTCTTGCGGCCACATTTCCGGTTATTTGACTAATTTGATTTTAGCACCCTTTGCTAAACCAAGGGTAACTCCAGATTCCTTGCTGCATCAGGGGTTGTTCTCTATGCGGCCTTTACAACTGTGATTAGCTTTTATCCAATTCGCTCGCTGCTTTTGGCCGCCAACGCTGCAAAAGTTTACCAAAATTTCTCTTCGATTCTCAGTAGTGTTTCCAACCGCCGTCATACTCCCAACCTGCCCTTAGGCATTGGTACGGGCTAGCTTTTCTAAGAGCAATTGTACTTCCTTTCGCTTGGGCACCGTCATGCCATCATAGGCAGCATCCCTTATTAGGGCATGGCGGAATATGTAGCTGTCTCCGTCCACCCGCCGCCTCTGAATGATCAGGTTGGCTTCCATCAATTTTTGAATGTCGGCCTGCAGGATTGATTCATCTAACCAGGCCACCTCAAGAAGTGTTTGGTAGCGGAACTCCCGGCCAATAGCCGCGGCAATTTGGGCGGTTTCCTTGGCCGTACCTAGCGGTGCTAGCCGGGCAGAAAGTAAGTCTTTCAGTCGTACGGGGATCTTTTGCAGGTCTTGGGTAGTATCTAGCGAATAGGTCTCATTCTTCACCTTGAGGTAGTTTCGTTTTTGTAGCATCAGCGTTAGCTCCTCCACAAAGAGGGGTACTCCGTCGGCCCGGTCCGATATATATTGAATGAGCCCCTCATCGGCAGTATATTTCTCTAACAGGCGTAAGATCAGCTTCCGTGTATATATAGGATCTAGCGGGGACAATTGTATGTATGCTTGCAATTGCTCCTGCCAAGGGGGAGTAAACAGGGGGCGGGTGGTTTGTACCAGCAGTAGGGAAGCCTCCCCTGACCGTTGTATCAATTGCCGGGTAAGCTCTTGACTAGCCAGATCCATCCAGTGCAAATCCTCCATAATGAGTAGGAGGGGTTTCCTTGGATTAAGTTGGAGCAGCCATTCTACTAGTTGATCGATTAACCATTGTTTTTGTTGGTCTGGGGCCAAGGTGGTGTGAGCTGACGGGGTGGGATAAGGAATGGACAGCCATGAGCACACGATGGGCAACAATTGTTCGTGTTCAGGGCACCAGCGCTGCAGGTAGTAGCCCAACTGCCGTACTCTTTGTTGATTAGTATCGGCTGCCGATAGATTGGCTTCCTCCTTTAATAGGTGTAAGAAAGGAAATAAGGCAATGTTCTGTTGCTCAGGCACACAACGCACCTTCTTTACCGTACCATGGAGTTCGCTCACCAAGTCCTGAAACTCGTGCAGCAACTTTGATTTGCCGATCCCCGCCGGGCCTT
Organism: Cytophagales bacterium; assembly: GCA_003454975.1. Classification (GTDB taxonomy): domain Bacteria; phylum Bacteroidota; class Bacteroidia; order Cytophagales; family Cyclobacteriaceae; genus DMST01. Next base: position 6,757 of record DMST01000514.1, read on the forward strand.
CTATACACACGGCGGCCGAAGTCCCCGCGTTTACTTGTTCCCACAGTGTCACCAGGGTTTTGAGTTCGTCGTCACGGCCTACCATCTTCCGCCCAATCGACCAGGGGCGCAAAAAGGTGAAGGCCTCCGAGGTGTACTCGCCTTTCAGGGCGTAGGTTAGGATAGGTTCTGCCCGCTGCGAAAGCCGCTTGGGTCCCACCGCTTCAAATTCCAGAAAGGGTTCTAGCAAACGTTTAGTTTCCTGACTTACTAGCACCGTATTCCAAGAAGCATGATTCATCACCGCTTTGGCCAGATTGGCCACTTGGCCTTTGGGGGTAGTGTTGGGTTTGATCACCGCGTTGCCCGAGTGTATCCCAATCCGGATATCCAGCTCCAGGCCGTGCTGCTGGTACAATAGGCTGCTCCGTTTTTTGCCTTGTCCCATCAGCTCCAGGGCCGCCCGGCCTGCTAGTCGGGCATCATTTTCCTTCTTCTGCGGAAAACCAAAGTATACCGTGATTGTGTCTAGCAATGAACCTACCACAAACCCACCGTATCGCACGGCAAGCTCCATGCAGAATGCGATTTGATCTGCTTGTACTGTGTCCAGCAGCTCATCGTCCCATTCCAGGCCTTCCGCCACGTCTGCCTTTATTTGTATACAAACCGCAGAAAGGAGCCGCTTTTCGGCTTGGTGAGTTATGCTCCTGCCCAAGTGGCTCAGCATGGTGATGTCCTGCACACTATCGGGTCCTGAAATCCGAGAGGTGTGGATTTTTCCTACCAGCGTAAGAAAATTGATGTTTTGCAATTGGTCCGCTACCAGTTTGGTATTGGCTGCCCTTTCCTCTGGCTGTTTTTGCAGTACCGACCGAAGCACGCTGCCCAAGGGGTGATCC
>DMST01000514.1:7681-13219 GCA_003454975.1 Cytophagales bacterium
GGGAGGCCTATTGGGGTGGCGTTCAATTGCTGATCAAAGGCTTCGGCTACGGACTTGCTACTGATTACCTGGCTCCCAGTCAGGCATTCCAGGAAGATTAACCCCCAGGCGTACAGGTCCGATTTTGTGGTATTGGGTTCGCCGCGGAGCTGCTCTGGTGCCGAATACGATGGCGTACCCAGGGTCTCGTGCGTCACTGTCATCATGGGGTAACCCTTCGGCTGCATGTTGGCTACGAAGGTGCCGATGCCAAAGTCGAGAATCTTGGCGTGGTACTTCAGGCCCGACTTCATCACCATGATATTGGCCGGTTTAAGGTCTCGGTGCACAATCCCCGCATCATGCGCACTGTCCAAACCATCCAGTACCTGTGCCATGATGTTGCCAGCCAGGTCCGGGGTAATGCCGCCACTGTCTAGGATCATTTTTTTTAGCGACATACCCTCTATGAATTCGAAAACTGCATATAGGTGATCGTCCGTAGAGTAGCCTTTGTCCAGCAGCCGCACTATGTTGGGATGGTGCAATTGGGCGCACAAGTGCGCTTCGCGCTCGAACCGGATCTTTTGCCGATGGACGTGCTCGAAGGGTTGGTTGGAGGCGATTTTAAGCACTTTAATGGCTACTAATTGGCCAGTACTCTGCTGGCGGGCTTGGTATACCAAGCCAAAGCCGCCCTCCCCAATCAGCTTGAGTAGCTTGTAGTTTTCAATGGACGGTAACGTGGACATAATGGGTGCATGGTTAGTCGTGTTAGGTCAAGGGGAGGTTCTTACCCGATGGTTATATTCTATAACTGTATTTTGCCAATAAAGTGTGTGCTGTACCCGGTTGAGAATGTATTTCTCTACAGAAGCGGTGTGCTTTCTTTTAATTGAGATTGCTTTCTTAGGTGAGAAGGATTTGGAAGGCTCTATTCTATACGGAGGTATTTATACGTTAAGTGCAGGTATGGTCACTGACTAGTTATAGGAAAGCAATGCCAACCTGCCCTATGGCATGGTTTGTTCCATATCGTATTAACGGTTTAGGTTTCCTCCTCACCCGCTAGCTCCACATTGGGGTGGTTCATCCGCATATACCCCTTCTTCCGGTCTATTAGGTCCGAAAACAGAAACCCATAAGGAGTCAGATTCATTACTTGCTTCCGAAACCGGTGTACCTGTGTATTAATATAGTATTCGTCCCACTCCAAAAAGCCATCCGGGTCCAGAGTCTCTACCATATCATCCACTGCCATCCAAGGATCTTCCGGTTTCGCAACCAGGCGCTCGGCCAGTAGGGCCAATATTCGGTGGTGCGCCCGTATCTGCAGGTCTAGGGTGATGTTCCTTATGATAATGGTCAGCGACCATTGGTCCGATTTGGCTATGGGGCGCAGCACTACCTGAGCATCGTCCCGGATCTTGCTGTTATTTTCTGTCACCTGCATCGGGTCGTTCTCCACGAACCGCCAGGTTTTATCCGCCAGTGAGTATGTCTCCTCGTGCCGTAGCACGTGCGGCTCCTCCCCAAAGTCTCCCATCCACTGCCGGTCTGGGGTCTGGTAGAATGACGCAATCGGGTTTTCCTCGTCCGGATATATCAGCTCGGTGGCCAGCTGTATGATCAGGTTGGGGGTTTCTATGGCTTGTAGGTAGCTAGTGGGTGGTTCCAGGCTGGTCACCTTCCACTGGGCTCCAGCATACTGACCAAACTGCAGCGTGTCGTCTACAGCCAGCTGCACACTTTTGTCTTTCACGTATTTGCCGTTCACCAGCGTGCCGTTGCGGCTTTGGTCTTTGAGGTGCCAATGTTGGCTATCCCAATAAAAAGCCGCGTGCGACCGCGAAACGTCATTCTCATCTAGTACCAGGCGGTTGTGCCGCTCCCGACCTACCGTATGGTGTTTGAAAAGCACAATCTGCTCTTCCGATTCAGTATTGAGGATAATGGCCATTACTACTAAATATCTTATTCAGAATCTTACCCAAGTTTATTTCTTACAATCCGTACACTGCTCCAATGTTCTGAAATCTTCCGCTTAATCTCTCCCCTTTTCTCAACAATTGACGCTCCCGCTACCTAAATGGCGGTGATTTTTCTTCAAAAAAATCCCAGAAGGAATAGGAATTCTAAAATAAACTCTGAGGGAATATTTTTCAGATAGAATCCTTTCTCAAACGCAGGAAACGGCCACGAATGGCCCTGGGATAGCCTATCGACAAAACGCTGTCATATTTCTCCCCCTATAGCCGGGCGATGTTTGTAATGTCCAAAGGGCAAAACGGCAAGCAAGCTACCGCTAACAACTCAACATAATACCCAGTAGCTCAGCACCTGCAGTCACGGCGGACAACAGACACAAATGTTTAACTAACCCAATAATTATCATGTCTATTTTTGCTCAATTATTCGCCGGCGCAACCAACCAAAAAAACACAAATGGTACCGCGCAAAACTTTGATTCTTTAACTGCCTTATCTGCTCAACAGTTGAGCAGTATCACCGGAGGAAATACTGGTGGTGGAGGTGGTACCGGAGGCTCTGGGGGAGGTACTGGTGTGCCTCCCATCGATCCAGATCCCAATGGAGGAGGGTAATGTTATCTTTGGTGCCCTTGGTGAAATGATTTAGTTCTGAACTATTTACCACCGTTTTTATGAGAAAACGGTGGTTTTCTCTTTTTTGGGAATAAATCTAATCTGTATGTCGGTTATAGCCAAAATTGTTGGTGTGCCAAGCTTATGGCTATTCTCTTTAATGTTGCTTTGCCAAAGCCGCAGCTTTCAAGAAAATCATGAGATTCCTAAGTCTGAACAACCTTGGCTCAATACTTTGGACAACTACGAAAAGAAAGGATTCTATTCAAATGCACTTGCTTTTTGTGATAGTCTTGAAGCAAAATTTAGAGATCAGGAAGAATGGGAGAATTGGGTAAAAATTAGATATCGAAAATTAGTCCTTTCAGATATCTATTCTGAAATGAATTGGTCGATTCAAGCTAAAATTAGCTACGCCAAGGAAACTTTGATGTTTAGTAAACTCTTTTTAAATGACACTTCTTCTATTCTCGGTCTTCCACTTGAAAGGATAGGTGTTAACTTTCTTACGATTAATCTGGATAGTGCATCATATTATTTATCATTGGCTGCAAAAAACTTATCTAACTCTGCAGAACCAGTAGCAATGATTAATGTGATTAGAGCCCAAGGATATATTCATTATTCACAAAAAAACCATCAAGAGGCTATCCTTTTTTATGATTCTGCTAGATCTCTTGCCATCTCTTTTGATAATTCTCCAAACTTTTTAATCTCCCAAATCGAAAGAACTTTAGGAACTTTATATAACTTTTATGGCGATCAAGATGCTGCAATAGCCTTTACAAGAGAAGGGGTCGATAGAATGTTATTCTCAGAGAAGGTATTAACAGCGGATGATTCATCAACTTTAGCGGACTATTACATTAATCTTGGATTGTTTTTTGCTGATAAAGGAGATTATAGTCGTGCTACTGACGAAATTGAAGAAGGTATTGCCCTATTAGGTAAATTAAATAACGATTACGCAATGGTGAAGGCTAGAGCTTTAAATAGTCTTGGATCTGTTTACCTTCAATTTAAGTATAACTCTATTGCAAATCAAGCCTTACAACAAGCTTGGTTTCATGCGGAGAATAATATGGTAAATCAAAGTGATAAGAAAACAGGAGCTCAAATTTGTACTAGTCTTTCACAATACTATAGATTGGAAGGTGACTATCTTCAGGCTAATCGTTTTTTGACTATTGCTCAGAATCTTCAAAAAGAATATGCCAGAGATATATTTTCTTTAGATTTAGAAAGGGCAAATCTAGCCTTTGATTTAGATCAATATGCTCTGACGGTTAGTGAACTTAACCGGATTGAAAACCTTATTGATAAGGGTATTTCCATTCCTGTTGAATTGCAAATTCAAGTTTTTGATCTCCTTGGGGAAGTTAGCTTAGTTAACCATGATACTATTGCAGCGATCTCGAACTTTAATAAATCTCTTGATCTTTGTGGATTTATTAGCGATAAAGACTCTGTTAGTCACGCATTAATCTTTCCAAATAGGGCATATCCCATTTTATTGAAATTAATTAAGTTATATTATGAACGAGATGATGCCACTGCCTTAATTGAACTGCTAGATGTTATCAATGAGGTGTTCACACTTCAGCGTCAAGAATACTTAGCGCCTGAGAGCAAACGAGAATTGCAAAAAGTTATTCGGCAAATTTTCGAAATAGGAATCGATGTTTGCTTAGAACAATATAACTTGAGTAAAGATGATACCCATTTGGTGAGGTGTTGGTACTTGCTTGAAAAAAGTAAACAAAATGTGTTATTAGATGCGTCTCAACAAAAACAGGCCCGGCAAATGGGCGGGGTTCCTGTAGAAATAATTGAGGCTGAGAAAGAATTATCGCAAAGATTGTCGTATTATCAAAAAGTTAATTTGGTGGCAATTAAGTCCCAAGATGCTGTAAAAGAAAATACTTCAAGGGACTATATTATTAGAATTAAAAATCAAATCGATAGCCTCAATGAATTTATTTCTAAAAATCATCCTATTTATGATAATTTAAGAAAGATTCAAGAACCAGAATCGATAAATACAGTTAGGTCACTTTTAGATTCCCAGACACATTTAGTGAGTTTTTTGCTTGGTAAAGATGCTGTCTTTGGTTGTGCACTATCACAAGACGGACTTGTTGTGAAAAAATTAAATATCCACCCTGATTCAGTTTTTGTTATCTCTAATCTGCTAGTGAACTCTTTAGTTAATTATGAGAATCCAGAACTATTAAATGTTTATTGCAAGACGGCTTTTAGCTTTTTTGAAGAATTGATTCGACCTCTATTTTCTTTTGCCTTGCCCCAAAATCTAATCATTCTCCCAGATAGCTATTTAACAAATTTACCTTGGGAGATCGTTTTAACAAAGGAGGTTAGCTTCTCTGAGAGTATCCCTGATTACCGACACCTTCCCTACCTTTTGAAAAAAACTAACGTAACTTACGCTCCAAGCGCTACTTGGCTCAAGCAAGTCCAAGTGCTGAGCCAGAATACCATATCAGAAAGAGAGGGAGAAGCCTTAGGCTTTGCCCCTGTGTATGGGAGTCGGTATTCGAAATTGCGCAGTAGCTATTCCTCGGTTGCGCGGGATTCCGCTTTGCAAAAACTGAGTGCCTCCTTGGATGAACTCCATTTTCTAGAAGAACATATTGCGGGTCAATACTTTAGTAGGAATGAGGCCACCTGGGATCGCTTTACTCAGGAGGCGGAAGCATACAGTATTATACATTTGGCCTTGCACGGTCAAGCCTCTTTTGAACATCCGCTGGGTGGGCGTTTAGCTTTTGCAGATAGTGTGCCGGGGGCATGGCAATGGATTGACGGTTTTGAACTCACCAACCAACCCCTGACCGCAGATTTGGTGGTGCTCAGTGCCTGCGAGACGGGTACTGGGGCCTACCAAGAGGGGGAGGGCATTATGAGCATGGCCCGGATTTTCCAGGCTGCGGGTGCG
>DMST01000514.1:13248-15495 GCA_003454975.1 Cytophagales bacterium
GGGTGCGGAACGGGTTGTTAATTCCCTCTGGCCCGCCAACGATAAGGCCACCGCTGAGATTATGAAATCATTCTATCAGCATTTGACAGATGGCAAACCCTTTGAAGAAGCCCTAGGGCAAGCTAAACGCGATTACTTGCAGTACGCGGATCCTTCTGAGGTGCATCCCTTTTACTGGGCGGCTTTTGTAGGGCAGGGCCCCAGTGGCATGATTGAAGTTAAGCCTGCAAGGAATGACCAATGGCTATACCTGCTCAGTCTGGGTGTTTTGCTAGCCGGGGTAGTGGGATGGTACTTTGCCCGTAGGCGGTAAAAAGAAGAAGCGTGACTAGCTGACCTGCTTCTTCTTTCTCTCCACAAAAGTCTTGGTGTTTATTCCACGGCCCAAGGCTCAGACGTGAGGGTGAACTCAGCATCGTCAGAAAAGCGAATCACGATGGTGAAAGTGCTCTCAAACGAGGTATCCGGTGCTTGCGCTAGCTGCAGTGCTATTCGCTGGCCCCAATTGCCAAACAGCCAAGGATCGTTCTGGTGGGTATTGATAAATTCCTCTAGGGTGTAGGGAGATTCGTAATACTGAGCCACTAGAAAGTAGTATTGCAGAGCGGTGCCCGCTTCCAGAGTTTCCCCGCCTAGCTGAAGGTCATCGCTAGCGGTGATGGTAATGGAGGTTATGCTTTGGGAGGGTTCTGGTTCCGGAGGACTGCAAGCATAGGCTCCGGTTATGAAACCCATATGGGGTGCCAAGGAGGCTACTTCCGGATAGGTTACGTCGTCAATAGAAACGATCAAGGCGGCCAGGTTATGGTCTGTAGTGGGGGTCTGGCTGATGCCCGCATCGGGCGTAAAGGAGCCATTAGATATGGATAAGGAGGCAATGGTAGAGGAAGTAGGGACGTTGCCAGGATCGCAGCAGCCATCCAAATAGCAGCAGGCACTGGGCAGTACCATGATTACCCCCAGGGCAAAAAGAGAAATCAGCTTTTTCATACTAAAAGTTATCAATTTCTCTACAGACCCACCAAGGGATACTTGGGTGGGAGAGCCAACTGTACTTGTATGGACCCGGCCGAATAATCAACGTGGTTATCCGGCCGGATCCGAACCCAAAAGAAATCTTAATGGAGATGCACAATGGTAACCCCAGCACCGCCACGGTCGGCGTGTTCGTCCTCGAAGCGGTCCACAAACTTGGTTTTGCGTAGCGTGTTTCTTACTAGGTCGCGTAGAATACCATCCCCCTTACCGTGCAAGATGCGTAGCTCGCTCATGCTGTGCAGCAGGGCCTCGTCCAGAAACTGATCCACCAGGGATAAGGCTTCACTAGCACGCTGCCCGCGCAGGTCCAGATTAGGACTAAACTCAGCTCGTTTCTCGTTGATATTGAATCCAGAAACGCGGGTAGCCACGGCTTTCTCCTCCTTCCTCGCCTCGCGTCGTGAGATTTTTTCCAACCGGTTCAGCTTGAGGGTAGACTTCAGCAATCCGATCTGGATTTCTGCATCCTTACCTCGGATGGCCAGTACCTCGCCCACAGCTGTTTGCCCTTTGATCCGCACCGAATCCCCCAGCTTGATGGGACCATCGTCCACTACCTCCGGTTTGGGTGCAGACTTGCGGCGTTTCTTCTTTGGAGGCTGGGCCGCTTCCGGCTCTAGCGATTCAGCTTCGGCAGCTAGCTTCTGTCGTGCTTCTTTGGTGGCCTCTTTTTCCGCCTGTGCCTCTTTGATCTCCCGAATGGTCCGCTCAATATTAGCGTTCGCTTCCTGGATCAGCCGCTTGGCTTCGGCTTTCGCCGCATTGATGATCTTTCGCTTTTCCTCCTCCAGGGAATCAGCGAGGTTCTCGTACCGCTCCGCTGCTTTCGACGCCCGTGATTCGCGGGTGCTCAGTGCCTCATTGAACGATTCGAACCGCTTCTTCTCCTTTTCCAGCTGGCTCAAAGTTTGGTCTACCTTTACGTGGGTAGCCCCTACCTTGTCGGTAGCACTATCCAGTACAGGTTTGGGTAGCCCAATCTTACGGGCAATCTCCAGTGCGAAGCTGCTTCCGGGTTTGCCTACTTCCAGAATATAGAGCGGTTCCAAGGCCTCCACATCGTAGCGCATGGCGGCATTGACCACACCCTCGTTTTGCTCAGCAAATTGCTTCAGGTTCGTGTAGTGCGTTGTCACCACGCCGAAGGCTTTGGCCTTGTGCAACGTCTCCAGGATGGCCTCGGCCAAGGCTCCGCCGTATTGGGGCTCC
>DMST01000514.1:15541-15888 GCA_003454975.1 Cytophagales bacterium
CAGGAAGAGAGATTTCTTATTCGCTAGCGTAATCACCTTCCGCATGTGGGTAAGGTGTGAGCTATACGTACTCAGGTCGTTTTCCAGAGATTGCTCGTCGCCGATGTCCAGAAAGATATCCTGAAACAAACCAACTTTGCTTGCTTCCGATACCGGAATCAGCAAGCCGCACTGCCACATGTATTGCAGCAAGCCCACCGTTTTCATGGCTACCGATTTGCCCCCGGCATTAGGGCCGGAAATCAAGATGATACGCCGCTCCTGGTCCATTCGGAGGGAGAGGGGTACTACCGGTTTGCCGCTGGCGCGGTGTGTTTGCAGCAGAATGGGGTGGGTGGCCCGGTACC
>DMST01000420.1:0-12764 GCA_003454975.1 Cytophagales bacterium
AGCTGGTGCAGCTGATTGGGGCTTACCGCAAGCTGAGCCCGGAGGTAGAGCTGTCGCTTAGTACCCGCGAGACGGAGCACTTCCGCAACCACGCGGTGCACCTGGGCATCACCAGCATGAGTGCGGGCAGCAAAACCAATCCGGGCGGGTACGCCGTGGAGCCGCAAAGTCTGGAGCAGTTCGAGATAGACGATGCCCGTACGCCCTCACAGATCACTCAGATGCTGGCCCAGCAAGGCTACGAGGCGGTGTGGAAGGATTGGGACCATAGTCTGGTAGGACTTTAGGGAGGGACGAAGAACGAGGGACGAGGGACGAGGGACGACTGACAAGGGACGAGGGACGAGGGACAAGGGACGAGGGACGAAGGACGCGGGACAGACGATTGATGAGGGACGAATGTAGAAGTGGAGGGGCGACTCCTTGTCATGGATAGATGAATGACGAGGGACGAATGGGGGATAAACTAGCATTCAGGAATTACCCGGGTATTGCTGCCTGGGTAGTTCCTGAATCAGATTTCAACTAGCGAAGGCTAATCATAAAGCGCGGTAGTAACGAGAGCGGAAGCTGCCGTTGCAGTAGCGATAGCTGCCTGAGTTTTTGGCGCGAATCCAAAAGCGATCGGGGCCATTGCTTAGGTTGAAATGGGGCAGTACATAGGTACCCGTGCCCTCCTCACAGGTGTAGAAGTCGTCCTTCAGTACCACCCGCGTGCCCGTGTCGGTAGTGTACCCGAACTCCACCGTAGAATACCCTGAAGGCGTCTCGGCCCAGCTTACCTCGTACACCAGCGTATTTGAGTTACCCGTAGGACCGTAGTATACCGTCTCGATCTCAGCATCGTCCGAGCAAGAGCAATTGCCGGTAAAATCATAGGCTGCCTCTTGAGTGGGGCTGAAGGCTCCCGTATTGGAGGCCGCTGCCAAGCGGAACCGAGGCGTACGACCTATGCTGGTTTCGGTGAACGAATGCGAACCGCTGCCAGAGCCGCTTACCTTCTTGTAAAAACGCCATTCGCCATCATCGCCACTAGCCTGGTAAAAGATCCAAAACTCATTGGCTCCACCTACGTGACTCCAGCTCATGTTGAAGTTGTAGTTGCCACTTTTGGTCACCTTTACGTTGTAGGGGGCAAACACGAATTTGTCATCAAAATCATCGTTGATGATACGGTTGATGGTAGCCACATCGGTATTGGTAATGGTGTTATTTTTCTGCCAGGCCTGGTTATTGTTATCTACCATCTTGCCGTTGGAATTGTAGATCATGATGGAGTTGAAATCCAGGTTGCCCTCTACAAACGTATTAAAACCGGAGCCTGCCGCATAGGAGAAAATCAAGGTGTTGGTCAGGCGGTACTGATTGCGATCTTCGTAGGGAATCAAACTCCAAAACACTTCAATTTCGGTATCACGGTCCACCCGTTGGTGCTCATGAAAAAGCCCCAGGGAATGTCCTATTTCGTGCTTCATGTTATTCTCCGTACAACCGTCGGCTACCGTCACGGTATTTAGGGTTTGAAACCCGGGAATGGTAGAGCTACACACCGACCCCCGCTGGAAACGGATCCAGTTGGAACTGGTACTGCTGCCGGGGCTGCTGAGCTGGCTAAAAGAAAGCGAGGTGCGGTTGTCCCATTCGTTGATGGCATTGGTAATGCGCGACTTGTTGGGGATGTCAGAATTGATGTAGTAGTACACCGTGCTGCCATAGGGTGAGTCAAAGGGATCTCCTGTACCTTCTCCCCTAGCCATGGAGGCAGGGCCTCCTTGTCCGTCCCATTCCATCAAATCCTCGATCTTCGCATCGGGATTTTCGGCCAGTTTTTCCAGCTTTTCAATAAAAGCATCGGGAATCACAATGTCGCCCTCTACTACCTTAGTGCCGTCGGCATACTCTTCGTATTCGAATACATCCTGACCGATTTGGATGCGCTGGAGCACCGCACCATCATTGGCGATTGCGGGAATTTCAGTGGGTTTTTCTTGGCACGAAAAAGTGAGTGCGGCGAGGCCTACTCCCAAAAGGGCGTGTTTGAATTTGAGTTGTAACATCTTGTGCGTAAGTAACTTTTGTAGAAATAGTAAGCCCCCAAGAAGACGGTTTATTTCTCATTTAGCCAGACAAGTGTATTGTGAAATCGTTTCCTGAAAATGAAGCCCCATCAGCGTAAAACAACGTTTTTGGGGCAATCAAGCGATGGAAAGCTAAGCGTAATTGTTAGGTTTTTTCCATGGAAGTAGGGCGCAGTCTGATTTTTGTTTTTCTAATTATGAAACCCGCTCGAACGCATTTCCCATGCGTTCGTAACCATTGACGGGCAATTGAATTGCCCCACCCTGCACAAGGCCCATACCATTGCCTTTCCAAGATGGGTTCGCAAAACATTTGCGAACCAGCCTGTGACGGGTCACCGGGTAGCATGCTCACTCCCCTTCCAACCAACGCCTAAATTCAGGGGTTCTGGCGCTACTTGTATAGAGTTCAATTCCTTTGGGTAAAAAGATTTGCATCTTGTTTTTGAAATGAGGCTCCACTTTTACAATGCAGTCAACATTTACAATCTCACTTCTATTGATTCGAAAAAAACTTTGAGGGTTCAGCAAATCTTCCAGGGTCGAAATCTTGTAGTTTACGGTATGTCTTTCTCCATGGATATCCACGAGAAAACAAAAATCTCCAGAGGCTTGAAAGCAGCAGGTATCACTTGCTTTCTTGATGATAATCCCGTTTTTCTTTTTTATGCTAAATCGTTGTTTGTAGCTTTTGTTGGAATGCTGAAACATTCTTTCAATCAAATGAATGGCATTGGTATTCGATTGAGAAATATTCTCTTTTTCAAAGAAATGTTCATATTTCTGCATCGCCTTATTAAAAGCTTGTTGAGAATAAGGCTTGATAAGGTAGGCTATCCCATTAGTTTCAAAGGCATCCTGCATATATTTATTATAGGCAGTACAAAATATGATGGGGCAATTTATTTTTATTTGTTGAAATAATTGAAAACTGTTTCCGTCTAAAAGCTGAATATCTGAAAACACTAAATCGCATGGAGCAAACAGATCCTGATCCTTCAGGGCTTCTCCAACGGAGTCGAACCACGCCAAAACCTGAGCGTCTATTCTATTCTCTAAGAGGTACTTTACAAGTTTATTATAGGCTGGTCTTTCATCCTCAATTATAATCACCTTCATGCTAATGATCCTTTAATTTCAAGATAAGAGGTAAGGTTATGGTATAGGATGAATCAACTTTTACGGTTAGGGGGCGATTGCAAAGTATTTGGTAGCGGGATTGTAAGTTACTAAGACCCACACCAAAAGATAAAACGGGTTCCTTTTTTGATCTTATATTATTACTGATAACTATTTGTTCATCTTCCACCACAATCTTCGTAATTATTGGATTGCCTCTCGATGCATTATTATGTTTTACTATGTTTTCAAAAACCGTCTGAGCAGCACAAGGTGGAATGAGCCTTTCCTCATTTGTCTTTCTATTATTAACAATGCTAAACTGATAATTGTCACCAAATCGTTCTTGTATCAAATAGATGTAATCTTTAGCAAAATTCATTTCCTCTTCCAAATTCACCGTATCTTCATCTTGCGTTCTCACCAAATAATGGTAGAGTTTAGCCAGTCTTTGAATGTAGAGCTTGGCGCTTTTTACTTCGGTGTCAATAAGAGCATCTAGGGTATTGAGGTTATTGAACAAGAAATGAGGGTCAATTTGACTTTTGAGCAACCTTAATTCATACGTCTTTTGTAGGTTTTCAGCTTTAAGCATTTGAAACTGAGACTCATTCCCTTTCTTAAACATAACCACCCCCATCAGCACACTACCTAACAGCAAAACAATAAACATCACATTGATAAAATCGCCTAGGGTGACACCTGCTTCGTCAGGGGTTACTTCGATAAATTGGTAAAAGATGAACCCTTGAATGGCTAACAGAATTACCGTAAAAGAGAGGATTTTAAGGATAAGGAGTAAATAGTATTTACGAGTAGGTAAGCGTTGTAACCATCTGAACACGATAAAATATACCAGTGCTACAGCATTGCCCACGAGTATAAAAACGGTATATAATCCCTCTACCCAGTTATCTTCCGCCTCATCGCTGAACAGTAAAAATAAGATCGAGAAAAACACAAAAAACAAGATGAATATCACCTTGTCGCTTTTATGCAAACTGTACAAGGAGGATTTTTCCTCATCCATTGCTTATCTGCTTAGGTTAGAAAAGTAGGAAGGCAACGCAGAAAGAAAAAACGGCTGTGTCCCAAAATGCATGATCGGTGTTTATCGCAAATGGATTACCCTACATGTTATAGTACACAGCCGAGGCTAGGCACTTATGGGGGTTACAACCAAATATTTGCTATTTCTTCTGCTATATCGTACAGGCCCTCATTAGAGGAGTTGTCTAATAAAACAATACTCGTACCGTTCTCCGTGTTCCGCTGATAATACGTTCTTGCTGCAAGCCAACTTCCACTATGCCATGCACCGTCAGGGGTTACCAGCCAGCCAAATCCATAATCTGAGGATTTACCGTTGTTCAATTGGGGTTTTTTAAAGGCTTCTGCCAAATTCGTATCGCTCAACAAAGCATTTTCATACCAAAATTCATCCCAGATCAAAAAGTCATTTACACTGCTAAATACGGCTCCATCGCCAGCCACACCATCCAGGAAGTCTGGTACCACTTCTTCATAGGTACCCTTATTAGTTTCAAACCCTCCACATTTATTGGTAAAATCAGTCTCAGCAGAGAGCAGATTCCAAACCCTGGTGTTTTCCATACCCAAAGGCTGGAATAATTCCTCCATCATATACGCTTCAAAACTTTTACCAGAGACCACCTCCACGATTCTGGCAAGCAGAATATAATTGGTATTAGAATACTCAAACTTGTCAAAAGGATCTTTTCTCGTGGGCCGGTTTTCATCGATGATAAGCTCGGTGGCTTTTTGAAGGGTAAGTACCTCTATAGCATCCTTATTCTCCAACGCAAGTTGAATATACCGATCAGGGACCCCCGAGCTTTGATTTAATAAGCTGCGAATGGTGACGCCTTCGTAAGGGAAATTTTCAAGGTACACAGACACTAAGTCATCATAAGATAGGCTTCCCTTCTCCTTCAATAGCATGACACCTGCCGCAGTAAATTGTTTGGATACTGAGCCAAGCCTGAAAGAAGAGTTGGCCGTTATTTCCTCATTTTTTTCATGGTTTGTAAAACCATACCCCTTGGCAAGCCTCGACTGCCCGTCTTTGATGAGCAATATGGCCCCATTAAATTTTTCGTCTAACTGAAGTTCTTCCAGCCAAGAATCAATGCTTTCTATTTTTTCTTGCTCTGATGCATAGTTTGGAATTTCTAAATCAAACTCATCTCTGCAACCACACAGGGTAAATAGAACAAGGAGGAGCATTCCAAAAAACAAACTTTCTGTTTTCATCATGGGGAATCGTTTCTTTCGAATGATTTGTTTAAAACAAAGCAAAGCCTAGGATTTCATGAATCATGCCATTCTCATTTTCTCATAAAAGCCTACGTTTCAGGATGCTTTATTTATGCACAATAATAAGGTACTGGTGGCCGTAGTGGACACTGTTTTCTGTCGAATGAGGATAATAGCCTGTGCAATTGAGGATATTTCAGGTTGTTTTATTGGCACTCCTCAACTCACCTATAGGGCGCGAACGAGTGGGTCCGTCAGCTATGCTGACAAGGTCCGCAGGCACCTCATATTTCATAGCCCTGACCGGTACAGGGCGGGGTATGCTGGATACCCCAAAGCCCAAGGTCCGGCAGGAACGGCATCCATGAGGTAACGCGTGTCCACCTACGCCAATTTTCTATTTCGGTCTTCCCGACCTCTTTTTGCCCCCTTCTTATAGCCCAGCCCTACGGACTGGGCTTTGATACTTCGGGTCTTTCAGACCCTGAAACAAGCGTTACTCATTGCCATCATAAGACCTTCTCCCTCTAGAATTACGAAGCAAAGCTTCTACCCAATACCCATTGGGGTTCTGGAAATACACCTTCCGCTTACCCTCTTTCCGTACGAAAACCTGATTCGGCTCGTCTTTCCAATCCTCATAGGGAATACACAAGGACTCTAGGTGGGCTATGCAGTTATCGAAGTCAGCCGTAAACAGGGCCAAATCCACCGCCTTGTGGGTTCGGATCTCAAACTGAGTCCGGGGAATCAGGTGAAGCTGCTTGCCCTCCCCGAGCGATAGCCAGCGGGTATTGAAGGTGGAAGCGGTATCGTATTTCGCATCATTCCGACGCTGGGCCTTCTTCCTTCGGCAGTACCGTGGTTGCGGAACCGTCCCGCTCGGCGCGGTAGTGTGGTGACATAATTTCTACTCCTGCTTCGTTGAAGGCATCCAAGATATGAGCATGCAGGGCGGAGTGAACGTCTAGCTTGGCCTCGGGCCGGTTGAGATAGACATTGAGCTCATACACAATGTAAAAATCATCCAGCTTTTTCTGCAAGACAAACGGGACTTTCTCCTGGTCCAGGTGGGGCGTACGCTGGGTGGCTTCCATGAGCAGGGCGTTAACTTGTTTCCACGATACATCGTAGCCAATGCTTACCTCAGCGCTCAACATCATCTGCTGCGGATGGCGTCCGGTATAGTTACGAATGGCGGTGCTTAGCACCTTCGCATTTGGAATGCTGATGGTTTCTGCTTTCAGGGTGTTTACCTGCACCGCAAAGGGGCCAGTGGCCACGATTTTCCCAAACGCCCCATCCATTTCCACCCAATCACCTTTATCGAAGGCGTGCATGTAGGTAAGTACAATGCCCGCCATGTAATTGGCAATGACGCTGCTGCCGCCAATGGTAATGAGGGCCCCCAGAAAGGTGGCAATACCGTTGAAAGCGAGCGACCCGTAGCCAGGCATGCTGGGGAGTATAAGAATCACGGTGAGGATGTAAACGAGTGCGGTGATGATGCCCCCGGTGGTGCGCGCGGTGCGGGGGTGCAAACCCGGAAAGCGGAAGGCTCCAGTGATCACGCCTTTGGTAAGGTACCGAATCGCCTTGATCAAATACCGCGCAAACAGGATGATAACCGCGATGTTGAAAAGGGTGGGCAGGTAGCTCACGAGGTTGTTAAATAAGGTGCCCAGGGGCTTGAAGATGAGATCGGCCAGTTGAACGCCCAGGTTTTCCGTAGCGGGTATTTCGCTGAGGATGACGACCAGGGAAATGTACAGAAATACCACGGAGACCAGGATCTGCAGGGCGTGCACGAAGGAGGTAATCACTAGCTCCTGCTTACCAATATTGATAATCTACAGTCCGAATACCTTTACATTCCTCAGGTTGAGTTTAAGCAAGCGGTGCTTTAATTGTTTGGTAAGATGATCTACCCCATACAATACGCCGTAGATGAGTACCAATACGGTAAGGGTGAAACCAGCATCCCATGCATACTCCCGAATAAGATCAAAATCCATGTCCATCGTGATCCTTATGTGTTCTACTTATCACAATTAATAACCTGTGAAAGTGTTGGGTCTGCGTGCACAAGAAAATCAGATAACACCTAACGCTGCCCAGTGGGCTATCGGATCAAACAGAATGAAGCTACGGCCTTTAGGCAATGGGCCACCGAAGTTTTGCATGAATACATCATCCAAGGATGTACTATGGATGAAGTCCGCTTGGAGCAATTACAGCCTGTTGGACAGCATTCTTTTGACCGCATTGGGGATAGCGACAATTATCGCTTACGACGGGGTAACACACAATCAGTGGTATGTCGGAAATCCCGACATACCACTTTAATGGTCTCCTCTAGGTCATAAGTAGAATAACCTGACTTACAATTGCAGAGTGGGGAAATTCCTGCAGGCAAATGCTACCAGCTACGTAAGATGAGAATGCACATTCATGTGGAGGAAAACCGATTCAGGTTATTTCATGGCTTTTTAGCTCTTCTATCCAGCTATTAAATTGATCGTTTGAAAAGGGATCTACTAGCGTAAGATGAGACCGAGGATTGCCACTTTCCCCTTGATATTCATATCGGAATATTTCGAATTTACCTTGCTTATCGGTAGTGATTTTGATCATCACACTATAGTCACCACCATGCATTCTAGCTCTGGTTAAAGCTAGAAAGTACATGGACTGTCCTGCTCTCAAATGAAGATGTAATTCTCTCTCTTTAAACTGATGGATTAGATCAAGTAGAGGAGTAAGATGCTTCCCTCCCTCCGCATTAATCGCATCCGTAAAAAACGATTCAACCTTTTTCCAAGATTCTTCAAAGTCTTTGGCTATTTTCTTTGAGTATTTCATTTTCAAGTCTTTATAAAGGTAACACCTAAGCGTAATCCCTAAACCCCGCAATAAATTTAAGCTTGATAACAAGGCCGTTAAGCATCACGAAGTTTTTGTAAAACTTCTGTTTTCTGACTTTTTATCCACCGAAGCTAGTACGAAGGTGTGTTGTATTCTGACTTCTGGCCCGAAGGGCTGCCAACGGCATTTCCTGTATTCTATACCCGAGACTTACCTATTTCTTTTCAGCTCCGAAGAACCCAGGTTCTGTTGGATCCCCTCACCTACTCGCAAAGATCAAACATCATCATTTACCTCTACCCAATACCCGTTGGGGTCCTGGAAATACACCTGCCGCTTACCGTCCTTCCGCACAAACACCTGTTGGGGATTGTCCTTCCAGTCCTCATAGGGTATCTGCAAGGCCTCTAGGTGGGCCACCAAACCCTCGAAGTCAGCCGTAGACAGTGCAAAATGCACTGCTTTGTTGGTTCGGATCTCAAAGTCTGGCCGGGGTATCAGGTGAAGCTGCTTGCCCTCCCCTAGCGACAGCCAGCGGGTTTTAGAAGTAGAAGCCGTGTTGGGAATTTCCTCAAGCTGGAATACTCGCTGGTAGAAGTCCACGGATTCGGCCACGTCCTTAACGGAGAGGGCCAGATGATTGAAAGTGAAAGTGGGCATGGGTTAGGCGTCTGGGTTGTTGAGATAATGGTTGACTCGGGTTTGCGACAACTCTTGGTCGTTCATTTTTTTAGCTGCATCAACAACGTTTAGTGTAAATGCGTATTAGTGCATTTTCACAAAGTGTTGGCAACTGTTATTTTACCATTGTGCCAAGGTCCCAATGAGAACTTCATCCCTGTTTTTTTCTCTATGTCAATTAAGTTATTTCTAATTTCAATGGAGCGAATACCTAACTGTCGTCTCAATTCATTAGTTTCAGCAAGGTCATCTGATGTCAATTCATCCACATAACCATAGACGGTTTCTTTTCTTTGGGACTTTACTAAAATGTACCATTCGTCAATAATGGCAAAGTAATAAGGTGACATTTCACCCGACTGAACCCCTTCCAATAACTTTGGTCTTAAAGATGGGTACAAGGAATCTTGTTCAGTATATTTCTGTGATATAGAATTATGATGACTCAGCAGTCCCCAACCCCATAAATCGCTTCCTACTAATTTTTCTCCAGGGTAACCATGTTCATTTACAATCTCAATGACCCGTCTTATTCTAATTTCACTTTTTGGTGCGTATTTGTTTTCAGCAAATCTGTCTTGAGATTTTGACGTAAAGAAGAATAATCCAAGAAAAACTTGTCTCCGATCTTCTTTGAAAAGTCTTTTCATTTCGCTTGCTAAGTGCGAATTCAGAGTAGACAAATATTGTTTGTGAAGATTATCATAGTCCTTTTTGATCCTTTCCCATTCATCATAATCCTTAAGTTTTTTGAGGTATTTATAACGATTGATGGACTTCATGGTCCAGCCATTGAGTATCCCTTTTTGTAAGTAGTCAAATGCTAACTCAATTTCTCCAAGGTGAAGAGCGATTTGTGTTGCAATTTTATAATCCTTGAGAAAGGGTGAATCATAAGAAGCGAACGTTTCGCGATATAACGTTAATGCCTCATTGTACTTCTCAATTCCAACCAGTCTTTCTGCTTCAGTAATTTGTGAATGATACTGCACGTAGTTCTGTTCTCTGTTTGCATCGGAAACGTATCTATTACTAAGTATCAATGTCAGCAATACTATTTTCATAAAGAGGTCTTTTAAGATGTTTTGTATCAGCGAAACTATTCAAGGGAACCTAAGGTATTTCTGTTATTAATCAACCATAACAATCCACTATGATGGTTTAAAATATATTGAGCGGAAATAGTTGCCAATGGTTTGCATATGGCTTGTGGCTGTTTTGAACCACTTTCCTGTCCACCGAGACCAAGGCTGGCTACAAAGCGAAAATATTGCTGGCAGCTGTTCAACCGCTAGATGCATTGTTGCCTTGTTAGTTCGGATCTCCTACTGAGGCCGAGGGATCAGGTGGAGCTGCTTACCCTCCCCGAGCGAAAGCCAGCAGGTATTGGAGGTGGAAGCGGAGTTGGGAATTTCCGATAGCTGAAATACCCGCTGGTAGAAGTTCACGGATTCGGCCACATCCTTTACGAAGAGGGCCAGATGATTGAAAGTGAAAGTGGGCATACCAGTATCCCTTACTTAAACGTCTGCTCCTTTACCAGCTCTCCGGCCTCATTGTAGACCTTCCAAATACCCTTCTTCTTGCCATGCTCGAAAACGCCCTCGTCCCATAGCTGGCCGTTGGCATGGTAGCGCTTCCATTCTCCGTGCTTCTGCTCTTCATCATCAAAACCACCCGTACCCCGGGGTTCGCCCGTCTTAAAGTACCATACCCATTGTCCGGAAATCTTTCCGTCCTTATAGTGGCCCGTGGATTGCATCTGCCCATTGTTGAGGTAGTAGGTCCACTTCCCTGATTTCTTTCCTTGGTTGAATTCTCCTTGGCAGGAGACTTTCCCGTTCTTGAAGTATAGCTCGAAGGGCCCGTGTTTAGGGTTACCGTCTTCGTCAATTCCAGGGATGTCTTTCATGGGGACTTGTTTTGGTAGCTCGCGATAAAAGATAGCTCCTTGACTACGGATTTTCAAGGGCGAAGAGAGAGAAGAGGCTGGCGACTGGCATTCTCTCACTGAAGCTCTTGAGGAACTTCCTGATACACCTCAAAATCATCAATCCAAAGGCGCCGGGTGCCTCCGCCCGTTTGGTAGTCTACCCAGCCGATGACTATGTTTTCAAACACGGGGAACTTCCATTGGCCTGTCAGACCATCCGCTACACAGCCTTGCCCCTGACCTTGTACGGTCAGCTCTTCTAGGAGGGTATCGTTTAGCCAGAACTTCATCAGATTGGCCGGGCCATCGAAGTACCAGCCTATTTTCACCCACTGCTTTTCGGGTAGAGCCACGGTGGCATGGTGCCAACAGTCAGTGGCTACCCCTTGGGTATCGTAGTTGGCCATCAGTTGCTGGCGGTGCTGACCGCCGTAGCGCACCTCGCTGGTGTAGTTTTCCCCAGTTACAGGGCCAGAGCTTTGCACCATAGTCCAGTGAATGCCATCGGGCGAAGCTTCCTCTACCCAGAGGTACATGGCGGCGTAGTAGGCGTTGTGGGGTAGCGGAAACCACGGGGCGCCGTGTAGGCCAAGGAAAGCGCGGTTCGCGTAGCCCTCTCCTGACTCAAAGTAGACGGACTGGCGACCGCTGTGGCTGCGGGTAGTATCTAGGCGTACCACTCCTGCTCCACTCGTTTGCCAAGGGGCAGCAGGTAGCTCGTGCGCTGGATGGCCCTCGAAGTCATCTTCGAACAGAGGCTCGGCGGTACGAGGCACACAAGCTGAAACCCAGAGTAGGCAGGCAATCAGCGGGAGGGTCTTACGCAGGGAGTAGGTCATAGGATAGGGCTTACCAAACCTAAGAAAAATATGGTAGCGAGTTCTTCCTTCCGATGAGGATCAAACTACTCAGCGCTTAGGCCCATGGGCCGGCGACACCCGGCCTTCTCAAGAAGGGGATTCACAAACTAGAGATCTAAATGCGGTTGCCTTATTCAATCGACATCGGCTTTCAGGTTCTTAAGCATCTGCAATCCGTAAGGCATGTAACTGGGGTCGGCGGTCAATCCGGCTTCCAGGTAAACGGTAGTAATGAAAAAGGCCCAGCCCATGGCCCGCTGGCGGGTGGTAGCATCCATCCCGTAAGCGTCACAGGCTTGAGTACGGAACCGCGCTTCGGCAATGAGCATCCACATGCTGGCTAAATCTGTGGCAGGGTCACCCAGACACATATCGCCCCAGTCCAGGACGGCGGAGAAGCGGTCTTCGTGGATGAGGATGTTCTTAGGATGCGGATCGCCGTGGATCAGGACCTTACCCTGGGGTGGAGGCAATACCTTGGCTGCCTCCCAAAAGCGGATGAGGCTGTCCCAATCTGCCGCCACCTTTTGCGTGAGCAGCGGGAAGCGTTCTTCAGTCTGTGCCTCCTTGGTCAGCAAAGGATCGGACCGCAAGGGGTTTTGTGGGCCTGGAGAAGCCACTGAAGTCCCGTGCAGACCCTGGAGGAAGGCTACCCAGCGCAGCACCTCCGCCTCCGAAAAGGAAGCCCCTACGGGGTGGTTGCCCGCAAACAGCGGGGTGATGTACGCAGGCCAAGGGAATTCCTCAGAAGCCCGCACTACGTGCAGTGGCCTCGGCACCGCAATGGGTAAGGTCTCGGGAAGCTGTGGGATCCACCGCATTTCCTTCTCCAGCAGAGCTACGGCACTGCCCGACTTGGGCAACCGGATGACTTTATCGGCCCCTAGCCGGTAGTTGAGGTTATCCCAGCCTTCCCCGATCAGGGTGAGCGGTTCGGCCTTCCAGGCCGGG
>DMST01000420.1:12808-14806 GCA_003454975.1 Cytophagales bacterium
AAGCCACTTCCGGATCACAGCTTTGTTGATGGGAAGTTCGGTAGGCGGTATCATGTTCGAAGGTAGGGAAAAGAAGGTTTAGGCGGCGACCGAGATGGATCTGTTTCCATCCAATTACCCCCTTGAAAAACGTTGACGGGCGACGGGTGACCTCAGCAGAAAAATGGAACTGATCACATAAATACCAATTTCGGTTAGGTAAGGTACCATGCCCCAAGTGTCAGGCTTAAAATCAAAGGTTTCGATGGTACAAAGCAGGGCACCGTTGGAAAACAACAAGACCGAAATCTGAGGAGTGTGTCGCCATCTCTTGATGTACCCAATCAAGAAGAATCCACCGTAAAGCACCAGGAACAGCCAATGGAGAAACTGCAAGGCGGGTGGATAGCTGTATTGCAGGGGCATCCCAGGTTCGATTCCAGTAAAATATTCGAAGAAACCTGCCAGCCCCCATAGCAACATATAAACGGCTACTACTAATAGAAATATCAAATATCCTTGCTGAATGTGTTTCATCCTATTTGAGGGCTCACATGAGTTATCGGTAAGTGAGCGTAGTGGGCTACACAAAGTACGAAGGAATCGCTCATTATGCACTGAATACGATGCAGCGACGAGGAAAGGGTGACCTACGCGTGTATCCTTCCAATTAATATACATTGGCTAGTGGCCTAGGAAATCCCCTACTCGCTGGGGTGGGCCTTACCACTTGCCAGCTTCTACGGTACCCACCGTAAAGGGTATCGAGACCGTTTCACCCTCTTGGGCATAGCGCAGAGATCCGGTAGGATGATCAAACAGGCCGTTGAGGTTGTTGCCCGCGGGGTCTTCCAGGCGTGTATTGACGTTGAGGGTATAGGTGCCGGATGGCCAGGGTGAGTCTGGAACAAATTGCCAAACGGTTTCGTGTTGTTGCACGGAAACGGTGCCAAGAATGGGCTGCAGAGCGGTGTCGCAAACGACCAACCGGTGCAGCAGAGACATTCGGTCAACTGTACCGGGGAAGGTTACCCGCAAGGGGTTTTGGGTCTGGCTATGGGGTGCCGCAATCTGCCAGTGCTCGAAATTGGGCGCTACAGTATCCGGCGGGCCCGCCACGAAGGATTTGATGAAAGGTTCGGTCAGGGATTGGTGGTAGATATCCTCTAGCCCAGCCACTTGAAGCTGGTAGGTAGCACCTGGAGTGAGGGCCCGCCCGAGGGCGTCGTGGGCTTGCAAACCCGTTTTTACCCGGCCCGGGTCAAAAAGCAACGTAAGCTGCCGCTGGTCAGGGTCCCACAACTCGTAGACATTATCGAACAGCACCCCATTCAGCACCTGGCCCTGGGCATCCTTCAGCTGGATGCGTGACAGATTCCCGGTTGTCTTCATGGGAGTGGCAAATTCTACGTACATCCGCAGCAGGTTCTCCGGTAGAGTATCCGCAGAAGGGTATACGGCAAGTACCTCAGGCAGAGGGCTTTCTGTGACCTGGGGTGAAGAAGACGGTTTCTCGCACCCTGCTAAGAGGAGAAGGGCTGCGGACAACAGCAGAATCATCCAAGGACGAGACATAGTAGCGGGGATAAAAGCAGGAGCCAGCAATCCGCTGACCCCGTGCTAAATAGATGTTTATGGTGCCAAGGGAAGGAATTAGCGTCCCATGCTGGACGAAGTGAGCTCTGGGTACCCTTCCATCGGTTTGATCATGTCATGGAACTGTTTGGTGAACGCCTGGTTTTCACCGTACCGGTAGTCCGGAAAGTCGTACTCGGACACGAACTCACTTAGCCTCAGATAGGGACCTTTCAGTTCCGATACTAAATCGGCCGACCCGGTGTCCAGATTACGCTTCAAGGTGGTCACCATCATGGGATTCTGATCATCCAGGTGCATGATGGAGGCCATGGGCATGGGTGAATTCTCGATCCCCTCCGGTGCTCCGGATATGGGTCCCATGCCCAGCAACATACCTTCCCCTTGGGCCGCTTCGGCCACTGCCTGCATGGGAATCAGGCT
>DMST01000187.1:0-17078 GCA_003454975.1 Cytophagales bacterium
TATGCCCCCATATTGGCATATGTAGTGGCTTGCAGGGCCGTTACATTGCCGTTGGCATCGAAGCCCATGCGGGCATGCGTTACGTGGTCGCGACCGTGCGCGTCCGTCTGGAAGGCCTCAGTACGCGTGGAGGTCCACTTCACCGGACGTTTCAGTTTTTCTGAGGCCCAAATTACCATGGCCTCTTCCGTATAGTGGAAAATCTTAGAACCGAATCCACCACCCACATCGGGGGCTACTACCCGCACCTTGTGCTCAGGAATGCCCAGTACGAAGGCGCAAAGCAGCAAGCGGGTGAGGTGAGGGTTCTGTGATGTGGTATATAAGGTGTACCGATCGGTGGCGGTGTCGTACTGTCCAATGGCTGAGCGAGGCTCTATGGCGTTGGGTATCACCCGTTGGTTTACGAACTCCAATTCAGTAACGTGAGCAGCACTAGCCAGCGCAGCCTCTACCTCATCCTTGGGGTTGCCCAGCTCCCAGTCGAAAGCAATATTACTGGGGGCATCTGCATGTACGTTGGGGGCACCGTCTTGTGCAGCCGCTTTGGCGTCTGTTACGGCGGGGAGTACTTCACAGTCTACCTGTACTGCCTCGGCAGCATCTACGGCTACCGCGGGGCTATCGGCAATCACAAAAGCGACCGCATCGCCAACGTGAAGGGCTTTGTCGGCTACCAGTAAGGGGTGTTTGGGCTCCTTCATGGTATCGCCGTTCTTGAAGTTAACCTGCCATCCGCAGGGTACACCATTCACTTCGGCTACGTCTTGCCCGGTGTAAATTTCCACTACGCCTGGCATGGCCTTCGCGGCGTCGGTATTTACACTATTGATTTTGGCATGGGCGTATGGGCTCCGTACAAATACTCCGTACGTTTGGTTAGGGAGTACAATGTCGTCCGTATAACGGCCCTGTCCTGTGATAAAGCGCTTGTCCTCGACCCGCTTCACCGCTTTTCCAATATAGCTCATCCTTAGGCGTTTACAGATTCAGTTTTCATTTTATCAGCAGCAAATTGTACTGCCTTCACAATGTTGTGGTAGCCGGTGCAGCGGCAGTAGTTGCCCTCTAGTGCTTCCCGGATCTCAGTTTCAGACGGATCACTGTTCCGTGCCAGTAGGTCAGCGGCTGTCATGATCATGCCAGGAGTACAGAAGCCACATTGCAGCCCGTGCTGGTCTTTGAAACCTTCTTGTAGGGGGTGCAAGGTTCCGTTGGTGCTCATACCTTCGATGGTAGTAACTGAACCGCCCGAGGCCTGTGCAGCTAACACGGAGCAGGATTTTACCGCCTTGCCATTCAGCAGTACTGTGCATGCTCCGCAATTGCTGGTATCGCAGCCTACGTGGGTGCCCGTCATGGTGAGGGTTTCGCGTAGGAAGTGTACCAACAACGTACGATCCTCCACCTCGCGGGTGATGGACTTACCGTTTACTTCCAGGGTGATTTCCATGGGTGTAGTTAAGATTTCGAAATAGGTTCTTAGACAAATTGCGATACTGAAAATCGCAATCGATTTCTTGTGGTAAGAAATTCGTCAGATTTTACACAATCGACCGCGTGATTGCAAAATAGAATTGGGTGAAGGGGGAGGGGTGGGGCTTATTTAGATTGGTTTAAAATAGTATTTGAAAAGAATATTTGGTTTGGAAGTGGTCGGTAGCAAGGAACATTAATTTCTTTAACTTGAAAGCATGAAGCAGCTATGGACTGACCCCCAATATCAATTATTTGTTTTTGACGCCTACGGCACTCTTTTTCGTGTTTCGTCGGATACCCCTGAGATCAAAGATGCTGCCCAGGGTAAGTCAGATGAGGTGCAATCCCTTTGGCGAGAAAAACAACTGGAGTACACCAGACTACGCTCGATGATGGGCCGCTGGGCAGATTTTGATCAGATTACTGAAGATGCCCTAGACTACGCATTGGAAGCTTGTGGCTTACCCGTTGATCCGCTTAAGAAACTTCTCCTCGATATCTATCAATCGCCCAGCGCCTTTCCGGACGTGCTTCCATTTTTGGAGATATTAAAGGAGGAAAACATGCCTGCCGTGATTCTTTCTAATGGTACTCACGAGATGCTAGAGCATGCAGTGAAAGCTACGGGCGCGAAAGGTTACTTTCGGAGCTTGCTTTCGGCCGAAGATGTGGAGGTTTACAAGCCCTCTCCTTTGATGTATCGGCTAGTGCAGCAGATGGAAAAAGTACAGCCAGAAGAGGTAGTATTTTTTTCTTCTAATCCCTGGGATATTGCCGGTGCTGGTACCGCTGGGTTTACTACCGTATGGGTGAACCGTCAACAGAAAGTGATGGACCGCTTAGGTGTAACACCCACCTTTGAGATTGCTGATCTAGAAGAAGCTATTTAAGGCACAGAGTACGGGTTATTGTTGTGAGCAAGAATGAAGCGGGGCGGTGTTGGGCTTGAGGCAAGGTATAATCCCTGTTTTCTCTGTGTGAGCCACTACCTATCTACATGAAAGAATCAATCTTGCAACCATTCCCTTTCCAAAAGGGTTGTCAAGGTGACGATCATTATAGGAATCCAAATAGATGAGTACACAAGAAATTGCCACGTTTGGCATGGGCTGTTTTTGGTGCACAGAGGCGGTTTTTCAACGCCTTAAGGGCGTGGAGTCGGTAGTGAGTGGCTACACTGGAGGCACTACCACCAACCCTACCTACCGCGAGGTATGCAGCGGCACTACCGGGCACGCGGAGGTTACGCGCATTACCTACGACCCTTCGGTGATTACTTTCGATGAGCTGCTGGAGGTATTCTGGGTAACCCACGACCCCACTACGCTCAATCGTCAAGGTAACGATGTAGGTACCATGTATCGTTCGGCGGTATTCTACCATAACGATGCTCAGAAATTGGCAGCAGAAAGCAGCAAGTCGGCTTTGGATAAGGAAGGGGTATTCAAAAGCCCCATCGTGACCGAGATCACCGAGGCGCCTACTTTCTATCCGGCCGAAGACTATCATCAGAACTACTACAACGACAATAGCCAGCAGGGCTACTGTCAGTTTATTATCCGGCCCAAGGTGGATAAGATTAAGAAGGTATTTGCTGAGAAACTGAAGAGTGCTTAATCAGCCTCATGGTATAATGGGAAGCCCGGGAGAGATCTCGGGCTTTTATGTTGTTGCTGACACGTCGGGTTGTTCTTAGTACCAACAAAGAATATAACCACCACCCCAAGCGTGTATATTAAAACTTCCGCCATCAGGTTGATAACTCAAAGCATCTGCTACACATTGGGAGTTTTGACAAACAGCTCCACGTGTGGGAATGTTGCCTTGGGAATCAAGTGGGCAGAAATCTATTAGTGAAGGAGTCCATATTTCCCCACGGGCCTGGCCATTTGACTCTGTAGCCATTACTTTAACGAGTTCCGCAGTGACTAATCCCAAGATTTTATCGTTTTGGATTATTTCGACTCTTATAGCATGTGTCTCAGGAACCTTTTCTAATTCTATGAGTTGAGTAAACTCTTCGTCTAGAGCACGAACAGCCTTTGTTATTGCAGCGTTTTTGTCTTCTGTGGTAGTGTAGTTATCAAACCTTACTAGGGTACTAGGTTGAACATTTCCTGATTCAATGCCATATAGTAATGCATCTTGCTCTTCCATTTGTTGGACGAGTTGTGGTGTACAGCCTAAGCCAACCACTAGGGTTATTAGTGGAATGATAAATGGTTTCTTTTTCATGTTTATAGGGTGTAATATTTAATTAACAACTGTACATGCAAACGTGGTAACCTCCCCCTTTTGCCAAAGAATAATCTACTTCACTGCAACTATTGGAATTACCAGCAGCAGAAATGGATTGCATGGCTACACAGGTGAGATTAGCGCATTTTGCGTAACCGGTATATCCACTTTTGCAAAATTTGGTATCCAATGTTCTACCTGCGGCCAGGCGATTGGTGGTTATTAACTCTGCATGAGTAAAAAGAATGGTGCCGTCGTTGTTTGCGATACGAAGCTTAACATCTTGGTCATCGGTTAATACATTTCCTCATTGCTTTGACAAGAGAAAGCTATCCCTAATAATAAGACTAATTTTATTTTTAATCAGTTTTAACTAATAGGTTTAAAGCAAAATTAATTCTAAATAATAATTTTTTAATGAGTGTTTTAACTCAAATTGGTGTCATTATTTTCAAACGATCATGAATTCAATAGTTGCTTTGGTAAAATCATATTACCAGCCATCTATAAGTAGGTTAAGTTATACAAATAAGTGATTGGATTAGGAATGCTGGGGATAGGAAAGGTTATAACGGTCATGTAGACCCCGCAATGGTATTGATATTCTTAACGACAATAATGGTTTACTACGAACCTCCAGTCAACATTCGTCCATCGAAGAATTCGGATCTGCCTCACTTCATTCTTTCCAACAAGGATTGTTTCATGCCTTTGCCCAGGCGGAGTTGAGTTCCGTCTTTTAGCTCTACGGTTTGGCTGTTGACCATGCGTTTGATTAATGCTAGTTGTACTAGTTGGGACTGGCTTACACGGAAGAATAGGCTCTCGGGGAGGGTTTTCTGGAAATGGCCCAGATTGCGGGCGCTTACAATTACCTCACCACTAGCTAGGATAAGTCGGCTATAATTGCGGTCAGCCTCAATGCGGATTAGGTCCTCCAGCTCGATGAAGTGCACTCCTTCGGTGGTAGTGAGTGTAAGCCGGCGAGCGGTAGGCTGTTCCAGATTCTGCTGTAGCTGCTTCATAATCAGCTCTTGCTGACCGGAAAGGAAAATTTGATCCAGCCGCTTTACCGCTTCCATTAGCTCATCGGGGTCAATGGGTTTTAGTAGATAGTCAACCGCGCTCATGCGCAAGGCTTGCACGGCATGCTGGTTGTAAGCCGTGACAAAGATGACCTGAAAGGTACGGTTGGGAAGCTGCTTGAGTAGGTCAAAGCCCGAGCCGTTAGGCATAGAAATATCCAAGAATACCACATCCGGGGCATGCTCTTGGATCAGCTCTATACCATCAGCGATATTCTGGGCCGTGCCCAGCACTTGGATGTCCGGGCAGTAGGTGTCCAGTAGTTCTTTAGCTACGAGCAAAGCATCAGATTCGTCGTCAATCAGGATAGCGGTTTTCATGAGAGGGGGATTTTGATGGTTACCTGTGTGCCGCCAGAAGCTCCATCGGGTAGGCGGAGCTCTTTGGTCTCAGAGGTCATTTCATTTTTATATAGTTCACTCAGCGCCTTTAGTCGCTCCTGGGTGAGGTGCATGCCGCGGGAGTGGTGTTTGGGCGTATCGGTACTTTTTGGGGGGTGATGGGAGAGCCCTACGCCATCATCAGATACTACAATGGTAAGGTGCTTTTGGCTAGCCGAACAATGGATCCGTACCTGTCCACCACCCTCTTTGGGCATAAGCCCGTGCCAGATGGCATTTTCTACGTAGGGTTGAATGATCATCGGTGGAATTTGAATCAGATCGGCTTCCACATCCTCTTCCACCTCTATATAATACTTCACGTGGTCTTTGGTACGCAATACCTCCAGTTGCAGGTAGATTTCCAGGGTTTTTAGTTCCTCACTTAAGGGTACTTCTGCAAGTAAGGACATGTCCAGGGTTTGCCGCATCAGTTTGGCAAACTTACCCAGGTACGTAAAGGAGGCCTTGCTATCGTGATTGAGAATATACCGTTGGATGGAGTTGAGGCTGTTGAAGATGAAATGAGGGTTCATTTGCTGAGTAAGAGCCCGGTTCCGATAAGACAGTATTTTGTTTTCCAGGTCATTGCGTCGGGTCTGTTGGTTGAGCCGATACCGGAGTATGCCTACAAAACCTGCCACTATGGCCAAGGATACTAAGGAGATGAACCACCAGGTTTGCCGAATAGGGGTGGGCACATGCAGTTTTAGAGACGCTTCTTGGGTGCTCCACACACCGTCGTTGTTCTGAGCAGTAACGCGAAAGGTATAGGCCCCGGGTGGGAGGGAGGTGTACTGCACATTGGTTTCCTGGGTTTCGGTCCAGAAACCATCGTAGGGTTCTAGCTTATACCGGTAGTTAACTTCGCCCTGGTTTTTGAAAGCCAGACCAGTATAGGAGATCTGTAGCGTATGATTCTCGTTCCTTATTTTGAGAGGTTCCCGTACTGACTTCTCCGTGCCGTTGAGCCGAACTCGGTTGAGGTAGATATAGGGTAAGGTAGGGTTGCGATACGATTGATCGGTTTTGATTACCGAAAGGCCCTTTTGCGTGGCAATAACCAGGCTGTCGCCCGAGGGGCAGACGTGGTTGATCTCATTACTTAAGAGTCCCGTTTTGGTGGTGAGGTGTGAGAGGGTGAAGCCTTGAAGCCGACTCTTGAAATGTACCCCTGTAAGACCGCTCTTAGTGCCTACCCAAAGGGTATTGCCTTGCCAGGCCATGGTTTGGATATTGTCTGACGGTAAGCCGTGGGTACGGTTGAGCGGGAATAGAGTATCGGACGAATAGTATAGAAGCCCGTCTTCTCCGCTGGATATCCAGTAGCCTCCTTCCGGGTGGGGCAGGATGTCTTTCAGGCGCCGGCCAAAGAAGGGGTGTAGTCCTTTTAGGGAAGTATAGCTGGGCTTGTCTATATCTACATAGAAGAGTCCCTTGCGAGAGGTAAGAATAATGCCCCCAGAATCTAAAGGGTGTCCTCCTCCATACCGAGAAAATTCGTCCGGGAATTGTATTTGGTCCCATTCGCGGGTTCTTCGATTGGCAAAACTCATGGAAGTGGTAGCCCCTGTTTTCAGAAACAGTAAGGTATCTGTATTGATGGGAATGATATAGTTCGCATCCTGCGGGATTACTTGTATACCGCCTACATAGAAAGGCTCAATGCCGTGGCAAGGTGTGGCTAGCCATACCTGATCACCTAACGTATCGTACCATAGATCATAGGTAGCACAGCCTTGAGTGGGGTGAAACCTATAGGTGTCTTTTACCCCTTGTGGGGTGAGAAGGCTAACCTCGGACTTGAAGTTGGCCACCAGAGTATTACCTCCTGGTATAGGGCACGTCACCATGGTTTTAGGGTCTATGCCTCCCAGCTCCACCTTTTGGTAGGCTGAAATATCCACATTGGGTACCATATGGATGCCGTTGCCTAACGAGCCAAACCACAAATTGCCCTCCCGGTCCTCCAGGGTGGGAATGATGCTCTGTCCGTCAAAGTAGGAGCCAAGGGTTTTCAACTGGTTATCCCGCAGTCGGGTTCGTAGGGCTCCTCCGCTCCTGAAGCCCAGCCAAACGTCCTGTGATTGAGAAATGAATATCTGCAATATTTGGTGCGGAAAAACCTGGAAGTGATTGGTTTTTTGGGCTGGGTCAATGATGAACAGGACATTGGCAATGGCCAGAAGCTCGGTTCCATCGGATAATTTTGCGAAGGACCGGTAGCTGGTTCGTGTATTGATTAGCTCTTGCCCTTTTAGGTGAAAGCTGGTATCAGGAAGAACGTATATTTCTTGCTGATCGTCCTTCTGCGCACTGCCATAATAATTGCTGTAGTATAACCAGGTGTCTCCTACACGCCTAAAGCCGTGCTTCCCAATTTCTTCTGAGGGCATAGGATTCTGGATGTGCCCGCCGGAATCAATGATGTGAATTCCGGAATTGATAAGACTTAAGGCTACTTGGTGATTTTCCAGAACGGTGAAGTCCCGCTTCACAGGGCGGAGCTCTGGGGTACGGCTAATTACTTCGTTATGTGCATACGGTACAATGAGTTCGCTTGCGGGGTCGTAGTACGCTAATTGGTTATTAAAGCCCAGAAACCAAACGTGGCCGTCATGGTCCACGTCGATGTTGAAAATGGTATTGTCTGGCAGACCATCTACCTTGGTGAAGTTAAGAAACTCGTACCCATCGAACCGACTCACGCCATTGTCAGTAGCCAGCCAAATGTAGCCTTGGAGGTCTTGAGCTATTTGGTAAACCTCCGAGCTAGGGAGACCGTCCTCGGTGTAGTAGTTGCGGTATGCAAAAGACTGGGCGGGTAATTCAGCAGGGGCCAACCCTACCAGCAAGATGAAAAGGATAGAAAGTAAACAAGTGGGTACCTTCATTGAACCGCAAAGGTGAGGCTTATCCCTGGTGGAGTCAATTCCCTTGGATAAACGAAAGGTATGGTTGGATCAATTGAATCCTAGAAACCGCGCTATTGCCCTACCAGACGGGTACACCCTCATAACCACCGCCCTGGCTTCCCAGTCAAATTTATGACTTCGGTAACCCCACTGATACCCAAACCGGAGGGAATTGAAAAATTTGTCGTTTCATTTCGTGAAAATGTAATTTTTCTAATTTTAAGAACCTGCAATCGGTTTCGTGATTGGCCCTTAGAATATCCTATGGGTGCAAATCGATTGCGCCCATAGAATAGCTGGGTTATGCCCTGGTAGGCAGCTGAATGATACTTTGAGTATGAAAATGGTATTGTATAGGCTAGTTTTAGGCCGGTTTTGATGAAATAAGAAGGTGCAACCGTGTTCTGCTGTTAAAGTAATAGTTCCAAATTAACCTTTTGTTAACGCAACCTTTTTTTGCATCTATGAATTGCACTATCCGTATACCAGAGTGATGTTTGCATCATCATTTGGCAAGCAATCAAAACACAAATGACTATGAAAAAAGCGATGATTATCTCGGCTCTGTTCTTTGTAGCATTGAACGTAGCCCATTCAGCAAACGCTCAAGCGTTTAAAGCGGCGCTTTTCAGTGAAGAGGATGGCATTGTAAAGGTGATGGCGAAACGCGATGGCCATACCTTCGATCTGATATACCAGGTAGCTGACGAGGAAAAGGTAAAAGTGAATATCGTAAACGATGAGCAACGTGTGGTATTCACGGAGGTGGTACGCGACCGCGATACCTTCCGTCGGAAATACAACCTGGATCTGTTACCTGCCGGTGAATATACTTTTGAAGTAACAGGTAAGTATGGAAAATATACGCAGCGCGTATCAGTGTTGTAAGACTTTATTTGATTAATTGGTCTCATAGAACAATCCTGTTCCCTGCTGGGGGACAGGATTTTTTTATTTTCATTTTGAACCTATTGGGAATTCGGGGGTACTCCATTATGAAAAAGCCACTCTAGTTTGAGTGGTCAAAAAAAAGGCCTGTTGGCCATAATCAACCATACGCCAGCAGCTCTCAATCTCGGATTTTATACAATTGTCAGCGTGAGTGTCATTTCGAAAAGCCGAAAAGGCATATCTTTTGTAGCAGGAATTGAACCTAATGAAGTAGACCTAGACCACGATATGGATTTGTTGCAGGCCTTTCAAGATCACCAAGAAAACTTACCAGAGTTTGCCCGTCGATTGCCCTGTATACTGCATATCAATGATTCTGAGTCCTTTGCACTTAAATATCTCGATCCTGGTTTCGCGGCCCGGTTGGTGATTCCAGAAGGGATGAGTCATGAAGAGGCTTTCGAAACCTTACCGTTCGTAAATCCTGAGGATTTGCAAGGAGCGGTGGAATCCCTTACCCATTACCTCGCCCATCGAGACGAGTTTAGTACCGCTAGTTTTTTGCAGCGAGTACATACGCAGGATAAAGGCTGGATTACCCTCTATACCACCAGCATTGTAATTGAAGAGCTAGGAGGCTTGGTGTCTTTTAGCGTAGAGCTAGACGCAGTTCTGGTGAACGACCGTCAGGTAGAAGCCCTTCTAAGTGAGACGGATTTTATCAAACAGCATTTTCAGCAGTTTAGCCAGCTTACCCAGAAAGAACAGAATTTCATCCGCCTTTGGGTGCAGAATATGTCTACCTCCAAGATCGCCGAGCACATGAACATCACACCCAGTACGGCGAAAACTTATAAAAAACGGATTTACGCGAAGTTGGAAATAAACTCCTATGCTGAGTTATGGGAGTACGCGGTGGCCTTTGATCTCAACACCTAAATTATACTTGTTCTGTATGGAGTTACAGTTTGAAGATATACAAAAGAAGTTTACTCAGGTGAAAAGCACCTCGGATCTGCCCGACCTTATTGGGCGCCGGATGGGCTTTTCAACGCCAAAGATTCCTGGGTTCTACCATGTGCACTACATAAAAGGCTACGCTGTTAAATACATGGACCCCGAAGCCTGCAAGGAATTTAATGCGCCGTTGGAAACCATAGTAGGGTTAGGTGATCAGTTTCAGCTATTGGTTACTCACCCGGAGGACCTACCACGGGTCAAGAGTCAGTTACAAGCCTTGGTAGATTCTGGTGATGAATGTCGGATCCTTACCTACTTTCAGCGGATTCGGCTGCGGACCGAAGTGGAAGATGGTTACACCCTGATGGTAACCAGTGTACGGCTCAACTTGGCCGAGCAAACCTTTGTGTGTATATCCAATACCACCGACCAGTTGCCGGTATTTACCACCAAGATTTGTAATGCACTCAACCGAAAGTTTGAGACCCAGCAATATGTAAAAAAGTACATGCTTCTCACTCGGCGTGAGCGTGAAGTGTTTCAGGAGCTTCTCAGTGGGAAAACCGCAAAGGAAATCGCCGAGAAGATTATCCTTTCGGTAAGGACCTTGGAACAACACAAGAAGAATATATACAAAAAGCTGGAAATCAATAGTTTAGCGCAATTGATTTCCATGGCTAAAGCCTTGGATGTTTCGGTGGGGTAGTGATTGATAGGTTAGGATTTAAGTGCCCGTCTATTCAATATTTTTCTTTGAAAAAACGGAGGAAAAGGCGCTATCTATCCACGCAATTGATGCCTCTTATTGCCTGAAATAAGAACTCTTCTCACCCTATAAAAAAAATACCAAACTGGGGGACTTGCTCTAACCAATAGAGTAGGACACCTTTGTGCCAAATTAGTGATGCTGTGCCTGCATGGCCAAGGACCTACTTTCGTTGTGAGAATTTTTAGCCTACACGTGCTCCGTAGCCTAGTTGTTTTGGTTGGGTTCATGTGGATAGTTTGCATGCCCCTGCGGGGCCAAAATCTGGATGCGATTGGTAAGGGAGATGCCTTTTCCCTGAGTGGAGGCGTATCCGTAAACCAGATTGTCTACGCTATGTCGGGCATGGAGCAACGGCGGCAACCCTATTCCTTCTACGCCAGTGGTAGCCTGAGCATGAGCCTTTACGGCTGGAGTGTGCCGTTATCCTTTTCCTACAGTAATCAACAGTTTAGCTTTCAGCAGCCCTTTAATCAATATTCGCTGCATCCCACGTACAAGTGGATCACGGGCCACTTTGGCTTCAATAGCATGAGCTTTTCGCCCTATACGTTGGCAGGACATACCTTTTTGGGCGCCGGCATAGATGCCACTCCGGGCAACTGGAACATAAGTGCCATGTACGGGCGACTGCTCAAAGCAGTAGTGCCGGATAGTGCGGCAGGGACCGAGAACGATGCGGCTTTCCAGCGAATGGGCTATGGCTTCAAGGCAGGTTATACCCAGAGTGGTCACCAGCTACAGCTGATTGTGTTTGCGGCCGAGGACGACCCTACGTCCATTCCGGTGATTCCTGAAACCAACGAGCTACTGCCTCAGCAAAACCTAGTGGTAAGCCTGGGTGGAGCCACTCAGTTGTTTTCTTCGCTAACGCTGAATGCGGAGTATGCAATCAGCGGCATTACGCGCGACCTGCGCAGCCCGGAGGCTACAGGAAACAATGCCTATTCCTTCTTCAGTATTTGGGGGCCGGTGTACACTCAGCGGGTTACCTCTGCCTACTACGATGCCTTCAAGTCGGGGCTTACCTACCAAGCCAAAAGTTTCTCGGTGGGGGCGGCCTACGAACGCATCGATCCGGGGTACCGAACTTTGGGGGCTTATTACTTCAACAATGACCTCGAGAATATCACCTTGAACGGAGCTACTGCTTTTTGGGGCGGTCGCATTAATGTATCGGCCAATGTAGGCCGCCAACGTGATGACCTGAACGAGGAGAAAACCAGCTCGCTCCGGCGTACGGTAGGTTCTGTAAATGTAGGTATAGCTGCCAGTGAACGGGTCAATATTTCGGGTAGCTACAGCAACTTTACCACCTTTACCAACATTCGTTCTCAGTTTGTAGATATCAACCAGCTTACGCCTTTTGACAATCTGGATACGCTCAACTTTACCCAGATCTCGCAAAACGCTTCGTTGAATGCCAGCTTTGTTTTAAGTGCGGCCCAAGAGCGTAGACAAAACCTGAGTGTGAGCATGTCCTTTCAAGACGCTGCCGACGAGCAGGGGGGCGTGAGGCAGGCTAGTGGTTCCCAGTTCTATACGGCCAACGCCGCCTACAGCCTGAGCCTACCCGCGCAAAACCTGAACGGTTCGGCGGCCATGAACTACAACCAGAATATCTCCGGCGAAACCACTACCATTACCCTGGGCCCAACGGTATCGGCTAGTACCTCCTTCTTTGAGAAGCAATTACGAGCAAGTCTTTCTACTTCCTGGAACGCCTCAATAAGCGACAGTGAATTACTGAGCCCGGTGTTCAACGTGCGGGGCAATGCTAGCTACACGCTGCTGGAAAAGCACAACCTCAACCTGAGCTTGGCGGTGGTCAATCGCTCCGGGGGTACTGAAGGCGGAGCCCAAACATTTTCAGAATTTACAGGCACCCTGGGTTATAGCTACAACTTTTCGTGGACCCCTCAATTCAAAAAGAACTAATGCGGATTGATACTTTCCATATCAGCCTGCGCTACCTCCGGTGGATATTAGGAGGCTTGCTGGTGCTAGCCATGTTGCTTGACTTACTGCGCTAGTTCCTGCCTCCATAGGATGAGAGAGGATGGGGAAAGGGCATTCTTCCCATACTTTTTTAATGATACACCTTTCTTTCAATGGTTGGCTCCATTGAATTTACTTCCCATAGGTGCAAAAATACCCAGCGGATAAGCTTGATTCTTGTCGGATTTGCTGAGAAATTCGAGTCCTTTTTGGGATGATGATCCCTTATGAATAAAAGCCTGCAAGGCCGGATGCCGGGCCTTGGGAGCAACCTAAAGCGAAACCTACATTTTTTCCTTAGCGGCCTTGTGATGCACCCATATTCTCCTTCTTCACTTTTGTGGCTATTTAGCCCCATGGGCGCTCAAATTCCTACAGGCTTTTGCAGGGTGCTATCCGCTAGGCGTATTGGGCTTACGGGGTGGTTACTTCTCCACAGCTTTTTGTCGCCTCTGGTCAGTCTGGCTCAACCGGCTAGCGCGGGACATGCTATTGTGGCGGACTTGAGTCAAAAGCTGGAGCACGCCTTTGATACGGGAGAGCATTCAGATTCTATTCAGGCCTGGTTAGGCCAATTGCAGGCAGTGAATGCATCTTCCCCTAAGGGACTGGGGCAAGCGCACGCGCATCGGTTTCGAGGCATATTGCTGCTCAATGATTTTCAGAAGGACAGTGCGCTGGCGCGTTTCAGGGCAGCATTGCCCCTTTATCAGCAAGTGGGTACGGCCTATCAACTCCACCGTCTTTTGCTTCACATGGCCGATGCCCATTTCGAGATCGGTAATTATTCCACCTGCGATAGCCT
The DNA here is from genome assembly GCA_003454975.1 of Cytophagales bacterium. GTDB lineage: Bacteria > Bacteroidota > Bacteroidia > Cytophagales > Cyclobacteriaceae > DMST01. The sequence continues at coordinate 13,519 of DMST01000187.1, forward strand.
ATTGCAGCAAGTAACCACCTACGCCCAGGAAGAAAACCAGACTTTCCTACTGGGGCGCATTGCCTACATAAAAGGGAGTTTGGCTTCCCGGCAGGGCAATTGCGTAGCCTCTGTAGAGGCCATGGAGGAGGCGCTGGCACGGTTTGTAGAGTGCGGCAACTTGAGGTGGCAAAGTATGGCCCAGGCAGAAGCAGGGGCTTGCCTGGTAGATCTGGGGAGATTCGACGAAGGTATTGCTCGGTACTTGGCATCAGCAAAGTATTATGAAACTCGGGGGGAGATGCGCAACGTAGGCATCCGGTATATCAATATTGGAACAGTTTTTTATGATATGGGCCGGTATACCGAAGCTATTGAGTATGGCTACAAGGCGCACCTGGCTTTGGACTCTTCCTTCTCTTACGGGCAGGCATACGTTTATAATTTGCTAGGAATCAGTTACAACGAGCAGGAGGTCCGCGATTCGGCTGTTTATTATTTCGAGAAGATATTGGCGCTGGATAGTGTGGATGCTCTACAAAATGACTACCTGCTGGCCATTGTTCTGAGCAATCTGGGAGAAGCTTTGGGAAGAATGGGGCAGAGCTCCAGAGCTTTGCCCTACGTAAACCAGGGCTTAGCACTCGCAAGCGAACTGGCTGATTTGCTTACCCTTTCGCGCCTGCATGTGGTCAAGGGTGATATTCTGTTGCTCCTGGGAGAGGAAGAGCTGAGTTTGTCAGAGACCTTGGCCGGCGTAGCTTTGGCAGAGCAAGAGCGCTTCACCTCGGTGCTCAATCCTGGGTACCGCAATTTAGCGACTATCTATGCAGCACAAGGCAACTACGAGGAGGCCTACCGCTACCACATGCAACATAAGCTCATTGACGATAGCTTGGCTGGGGTAGACAAGTTGCGGGCCGTAGCCCGCCTGGAGACGGAATACGAAACGGAGAAAAAGGAGAATGAGATTGACCGGCTCTCGCAAGAGGCCATTATCCAGTCCTTGGAGTTATCCCGCAAGAACACCCTGTTATATTCCGTATCCATGGGTCTGGTGCTGGTGGTTGCCGTATTTGGCGTGCTGTATCAGCAGCGCCAGCTACGAAGCAAGAAGAAGGCCATTGAGCTGGAACAGCGGCTATTGCGGGCACAAATGAGCCCCCATTTTATATTCAACACTATGGTCTCCTTGCGCAATGCTCTGCACGAGAAATCCAAAGAAGAGACCTCGCTGTATCTGACGAAGTTCAGCAAGCTGATGCGGCAGATATTAGAGCACAGCCGGCAGGAATTTATCTCCCTCCAAGATGAAGTGGAGACCTTGGAGAATTATTGCGCTCTGCAGCAATTTCGGTACGGGGATAGTTTCCGGTACACCCTAGAGGTAGCTGAGGAAATAGAGCCTGAGGAGGTGCTCATTCCCCCCATGTTTGCGCAGCCATTTATTGAAAATGCGTTGGAGCACGGTATCGATCATGCCAAGAGGGAGGGGGAGCTAACGGTGCGGTTTTCTAAGGAGGGGGACCGCACACTGAAACTGCACGTGCAGGATAACGGTAGGGGCATAGAAGTGACCAAAGAAATCAAGGCCCAGGAAGGAACCTCGCACAAATCGTTGGCCTTGCTGATTACCCAAGAACGACTTGCTAATTTCGGACTAGCCGGTACCTTAGCCTTGGAACAGCTGTACGATGCTGACCGGCGAGTGAAAGGAACCTTGGTTGCCATGTCCCTTCCTTACCAGATAGACTTATGATGGATGCGATCATCATAGAAGACGAAGCACAAGTACTGGTGGATTTGCAACGGGTACTGACCCAGTTTATCCCAGAAATACGAGTGATAGGCACGGCGCAGAGTGTAGAGGAGGGGGTACGGGTCTTGCGCCAGAGCCCATGCGACGTTGTATTTATGGACGTGGAGCTCGGAGACCGATTGAGTTTTGAGATTTTCAAGCATTTGCCTAAAGACCACGGCCTGAATATCATCTTCACTACCGGACATGACAAATATGCCTTGAATGCCATCAAGGCTAGCGCCATTGACTATTTGCTCAAGCCCGTGGATCCGGAAGAACTTATGGAAGCGGTGCAACGGGTAAAGGACCGGCACCAGCAGGAAAACCAACAGGCCCTTTTTGATACCTTACTGGAAAATACGAAGGATGCGCGCTCGCCCCGCAAGTTGGCTTTGCGTACGCAAGAGACTTTGTACGTAGTAGAGATAAGCGACATCATCCGGTGCGAGGCCGAGAGCAACTACACTACCTTTTATCTGAGTGGGGGGCGCAAAATTTTGGTTTCTAAAACCATGCGGGAGTTTGAGGAGCCGCTGCTGGCTCAGGGCTTCTACCGGCCGCATCGTTCTCACCTCGTCAACCTGAGTCATCTGGAAGCATTCGATAAAAAAGAGGGTGGGCGAATTCTTCTCAAGGAGAATCAGGAAGCCCCTGTCTCCACACGCAAGAAGGAGGAATTTCTGCGCCTGCTGGATCAACTTTTGGGTTGATTTTATCTCCCAATGACCAGTCGAACGCTCTGGTCCCATCTTTATCAGCGAACTAGCAAGTAGTAAGGCGGCTTCAAGTCGCTAGGCTATCCCCCTTGGGTAGTCTCAGGCCATTTATCAGCTTCCTGAACAATTCACTCACTAGGGTTCTACTTTCGTTTACTCGACCAACTTCCACGCTCACGCAAGTAGCCATTTTCTCAATCTGCAAGCCCCCAAATTCGAGCATAAATAAAAGGGAAGAGGTAGAGGCCGATTCCCCATAACCCATATGCTCAATTCTATTTTTATGCAAACACGTGTACCCCTTCGGCTCCTGTATTTGGTTGCCTTGTTTTTGCTTTTTGGTGGGCGCTTGAGTGCTCAGACGTTTGAGGAGGCAGTAAATCGGCAAAACTTTTTTGACTATTCCGTCTCTACCCTGGTTCAATTACCCCTCACGGCTCAGAGTGGTAATTATTTCAGGTCATCCTTGGGAATGTACTCCCATGGCGGAGGCAATTTTTTGAGTACCGATGTTAGTAATGGCAGGATCGATTACTGGACCGTCCTTCGTGGCGATTCCGGAGATTTTGGCCCGAATGGGCGGTACATTACCCACAATACGCGAGACTATTTTGTGCTTTCGGCGGAACTGGATAGCATTTCTTACTTTCAGGTAGATGGGGGTATTGAAGATGATGCTGCAAGAACCGTAGATACTACCGAAGTAGTAGTAACGGCCAAAAATGGAAGGCAATACAAGGCTTTCTTCAAAATGGTAACCGGTGGCCCCAGCAACTATGTGGGTATTCATCAGGTGATGGTGGTGGAGTTGAATGGTAGCAACGCCAACGTACAACAAGAGTATAGCACCGAGCCCACCAACGCTTTTCATAAGCTGGTGAACCTGGAAACCACCGAACGATTGTATTATCTGATGTTCACCACCATCCAGGCGCTGCCAATACCTAGCAATGAGCTAGAGCCACTGGTACAAACCTTTGTAGACAATCTGGATGTGGCACCCAAGATACCCGGTAGCTCTTGGTATTCTCCGGTACCCCAATCCACGGGCGCGGCGCTGGATG
>DMST01000187.1:17106-21587 GCA_003454975.1 Cytophagales bacterium
GGCCAGCTATCTGTGACATTTGACCAGCCCATTCAGCTAAACGCGGGTGTAGGGGATATCACCATCAATGTACTGGGAGGCAGCACGGTAGAGACTATCCCTGTGGATATCGGTGCCCTGGAAGGGGATAAAGTATCCGTCTCGGGCAATACCCTCATCATCAAACCAGACCTCACCTTACAACCCAACACCATGTACTGGATTGGGATGGATTCGGCCGTCGTGTCCGACGCTAGTGGCAATCCCTTCGACGGATGGATACGTTCCAGTATCTACCTCTGGTATTTTACCACTACGGACGATCCCAAGCCGGTATTGGAGATGAGCATAGACGGTCGTTCCCTGGCCTCAGGCGATACGCTCTTCTTGGGTGAATTGGATGCCTACGGGTTGGATACAGCTATTTATTCTCGCGTGGTAACGGTGAAAAATACAGGTACTACCACTTTGAAAAATGGGCTGTTGGGGGTAACCAATGCCCTCAGCGACGCCAATGTGTTTGGGATTGTTTCCTACCCGGGACGGGTACGCTCTGGTGATTCGGCAGAGATGAAACTTAGAGTGAATACAAGTTTGAATCCTACAGAGTATGGTACGTATACCTATTCCACAGATGATCCGGTCAATAGCCCCTTTGTGTTCACTACCCAGGCTAATTTTTTAGTGCCGGAAATGAGTATTCTGGTTGACGGTCAGGAGATAAGCCCCGGAGATACCATTGACTTTGGAACGGTGCAAACCGGCTCGGAATCAACGGTGAGCTTAACGCTGAAAAATGCAGGTTTGGGTACCTCAGAGTCCATCATCTTTCAATACGATATCGGAGATCTTCCTCCCGTCTTTGAACTGTCGGACAGCCTGCCAGACCGGCAGAGCCTTATCATTGGGGCCCATAGCGAGCGGCAAGGCTCCCTGAGTTTTGCACCCACCGAGTACGGTGAGTTCGCTGGGGTAATTAGCGTTAACAACGGATATGATCCGATAAATACTGACATCCGCTTCTACTTCAAAGGAGAGGGCCAACCCACCGTAGGTTCGGTACTAGGTAGGAGAGGAGAAAAGGAAACCTGTTTGAGTGGCTGCACGGCTTTTGGGGAGACCATCAACTTGATGGCGCCATTGGGCCAAGCAGTAACGGAAACTTTGCAGTTGTACAATCCAGGTACCGAGCCTTTGATTCTTACGGGACTAACGACTGATGTGCCAGCAGGATTTACCTTGATTCAGTTTCCGGATACCGTAAGTCCGGGTGATACGGCTACTTTCCATCTGCAGTACTTACCGCAACAGCTAGATACCAACTACCTGGGTACTATCACCTTCACGGTAAATGCAGATGATATATCGGAGATTACTCTCAACACCCGCACAGGCATTGCCGCCGGTGGTGGTGCCGGGCTTCCTTCTGTTCGGAATGCCTTCGAACAGTATTCGGGCCAGATTACCGCCCTTATTCCAGAACGGTTTGATTTTGAAGGCGGTGAAACCGGCACCCAAATAAGTAATGGTGGGGAGGACATGTTTAGTAACGGAAACAAGCTATGGATCGAAAGCAATTCCCCCGGAGGAGGAATGGTGGATCTATATCCTTCGTATACCCAAGGCAACATGGAGCAGCTTAAGGACGGTGGTAATTATCCTGTGGCTACCTATTTCACCCGCAAGGTGCCCGGTTTGTTCTTCATGGCGATGGATCTCGAAAACGTGGAATCCTTCAATACCTATGGCGGAGTTTATAAACAACTACTGGCAGGTTCGTTACACTCATCGGATTCTACTTTGCCTGATGGCCGTGCGCTTCCGGGTATGTGGACCGACTCTACTTTAGCCGATAGCCGTACGCTTCCGGGTATGCCTTCAGACTCTACCTTGCCTGATGGTCGTGCACTCCCACGTATGCGCTCTGATTCCACCCTGCCTGATGGTATTTCAGACGGTTTGCTCGTCTCCTCTGGTCCACAAGTAGACAAGGTAGACCTTACCTATGATAAAGATGGGGTAACCTACCGGGCCATGGTGCGTCGTCACTTTGGTAGCAGCGCACCTGGGGTGGTGCATATGTTCATTATCGAAGAGGATACCGCGGTCTCCCACACCATTTCTACTAACGTTTATTCGGACAATCACGGGATTGCAGGTCTTTCCGGCTCTCACCGGTTGTACTACCTGCTCTTTGGTACCCAAGGGGGGCGTTATCTGACGGATAATGAGGCACAGGCGATCTTTGAACAAACAGTGGATCTGTTTTATGAATCGGGACCCACGATTCAGGCATTAAGCCCTGTGTCTGGTGCTACAGAGGTAGCCTTAGATGCTCCGCTATCCATTGCCCTAGAGGGAGTGGTGAGCAAGGGGGTAGGTCATCTGGTTATGTACAAGTCTCTGGATAAATCCATCGCAGAGGTAGCGACTTGGAATGTTACGGACCCCGCGGTAACGCTGGCTGACAATACGTTGACATTACCTTTTGCTGAATACCTGGAGCTAGGGCAGTCTTACTTTATTTCGGTAGACAGTGGTACCCTAGTGGGCAACTACGGAAGTTTGTTTTCGGGTATTGACAACGATCGGGTAAACTGGTCTTTCAGAGCCACCGCAACCACCCCGGAAATTGCGGTGCTATTGGGTGGTACTGGCATTGCCAACGGAACTGGGCAGGTTTCCTTACCTGATTCGGTAGCGGGAGATACAACATTCGTTACCCTTACCATAGAAAATACGGGAAATCAGGATTTGGTATTGTCTGATTTGAGCTTGCCAACTGGCTTTACGGCAACCAATTTCCCCGCAACGGTGCCTGCCGGCCAATCGCAAGCTTTCCAGGTAAGCCTGGCGGGTAGTGCTGGTACCTACTCTGGCAGTTTAAGCTTTTCTACCAACGACGTAGATGAAGCGGACTATTCCTTTATGCTCAGTGGCAAGCTGCTGAAGCCTGCTACCTTGGCTGTGCTGCTGGGCGGGCAAGCCTTGGGCGATAGCTCGGCCTTAGATTTTGGGAATACTCAGGTGGGTTCGAATGCCACCCAAACGTTAACCCTACAAAACACCGGAGAAGTAGCACTCACCCTTTCTGATTTGCAAATCTCAGTGGGTTTTCTGGCAGAGGATCTACCGCAGACATTGGAAGCAGGAGCATCCGTGGAGTGGGGGCTTTTTCTGGATGCCAGCAGCATCAGTTCGGTGTCGGGTTCCCTATCTTTTACTACCAATGATGCTAGTAACCTTGCCTTCCGCCTGAACCTAGAAGGGGAGGTACTTGGCATCGCCACTTTGGCGGTAATAGCGGGTGAGCAAACCGTGGAAAATGGCGATGGTTTCGACCTGGGCAGCACCACGATCGGTACCTCCCATGCAAAGTCGATTACCCTCACCAATACGGGCAGTGCTGTTCTCACGCTGGAAGGGCTAGATACTCCCACTGGCTATTCGGTGAGCAATTTCCCAGACACGTTGGATGTGGGAGACAGTACCTTGGTGACCATCATCTTGGAAGCTCACGCGGTAGGCTCCTTTGCGGACACCCTGAGTTTCGCAACCAACGATCCTGAGCAGCCTACTTTTGCGTTGAGTTTGACCGGGGAAGTATTGGGCATTGCGCAGCTAGCGGTGAAGCAAGGAGAAACTGAGCTGCAGAGTGGGGACGATATAGACTTTGGAACTACCCTGATAGGCACCTCAGTCATCACAGAGCTAACGCTGAGCAACACCGGTTCGGCAGCATTGAACTTGGCTAACCTAACTGTTTCTGAAGGATTCAGCCTTTCCGACCTTCCCGCTTCCTTGGCCGTGGGGGCGGAGATCATACTTACGCTCACGCTGCTGGCCGATGTGGTGGGCACGCCCACGGGAATGCTGAGTTTCGAAACCAACGATCCTCATACCGCTTCCTTTCAGTTGGGTATTTCGGGTATTGTGGAAGGCATCCCTCAGCTACTGGTGAAGCGGGGAACTGCCGAACTGCAAGATGGGGATGAAGTGAACTTGGGCGCTACCACGGTTGGGACGCCAGTTGCTACGCAACTGACCTTGACCAATACCGGTTCTGCGGTCCTAAACCTCTCGAACCTGATTGTTCCCGAAGGATTTAGCTTTTCAGGCCTTCCCGCTACTTTGGCGGTGGGAGCAGATACCGTGCTTACACTCACGCTATTGGCGAATACCGTAGGTGTTCCTTTAGGTACCCTCGCCTTCGGAACCAATGACCCGAATGCCCACGGCTTTAGCCTGAATGTATCGGGTACGGTAGCAGGCGTTGCCCAGCTATTGGTCTCTCAAGCGGGCGAGGAATTGCCTACAGACTCCAGCCTGGATTTCGGGACCACACCTGTGGGAAGGGAAGTCATCCAAACACTTTCGATAGAAAACACCGGTTCAGCAGACCTACTCTTGTCAGAGGTGGTAGTACCTGCTGGGTACTTGCTAATTGGTTTGCCAGATACTATACCGGCTGGTTCAAGTGCAGAGGTTACCCTCGCCCTGGA
>DMST01000187.1:21633-25791 GCA_003454975.1 Cytophagales bacterium
CCTCGCCCTGGAAGCCTTAGCGGTGGGCACCGCCAGTGGCGAGTGGTCCTTTGCCACCAACGATCCGGATGCCAGCCTGTATCTCCTCTCCTTGACGGGGGTAGTGATAGATGTCCCCCAATTGGTCGTGAGTTGGGAAGAGAAGGAGCTAGCGAATATGGATTCCTTACTCCTAGGTAATACAGAATTTGGCACTTCTATCTCCGGAACCCTCCGGCTAACCAATGTCGGAAAGGCGCTCTTAGAATTGAGTGATTGGGTAGTGCCTACCGGTTTTACCACGAGTACCTTGCCAGCTACCCTTGGGGTGGGAGAGTATGCAGAGGTAACGGTAACTCTGGAAGCGAATATCGTGGGAGAGGCTAACGGCACGCTTACATTCACTACGAACGTAGAGAAGTTCAATTCCTACATCCTTTTTCTCAATGGAAAAGTGACAGGTGTTCCACAGCTAGCAGTGACTGTAGGCGAAACTGATTTGCCTACTGGGAACACCCTTGATTTTGGATCTCTGCAGGTAGGCGATCAAGGAATGAAAACCTTGATTTTAGCAAACACAGGTACAGCAGCTATCGAGAACTTGACCATTCAGGTGAATCGTGTTGACTTCGGAGTAGCCAACGTACCGAGTCATATTGAGGTAGGAGATAGTGCGAAAGTGGTTATTACATTCAGTCCGGAGCAGGCGGGAGATATGGTGGCCTCACTAAGTCTGAAGGGAGCTGGCATTGAGTGGTCGAGCACGCTACGGGGTAAAGGAGATATTCCCTCGTCACTGCGCGATAACCAGGACCTGGATATCCAACTATACCCTAACCCTACGCAAGGCCGGGTAACGCTGAATTTCCCCCTAGGTACTGATCACCTGGATTTTACATGTAGCCTAATTGATCCCTCGGGCAGGGAATACCTCATTAGTTTGTTGGACGCTAATGTTCACCAGCTAGACCTTGGCCGGTACCCCTCAGGGGTGTACTGGCTGCGAATAACCACCCCGGAAGGAGTGACTACTCGTCGGATTGTAAAAGAGTAGCGGAATAAACCCACATACAGCTAAGCATACCTTCATATGGGACACGCATAAGCAACTCCTGGCTTTTGGCCGGGAGTTGCTTTTAGTGTTATGTCTCATGAGCGAATTTGATTTAACCATTAGTTTTATGGCTCATTATGAAAATATAGTTCTTCCGGGTTATTGGGTTAAAGAATAAGTTAGGGTAAAGGGAAGGTGAGGTATGTAAAACCGTCATGCAGAAGGCGGGATGATAGCGTGCTAGGCAAAAGGAAAAGCACGGTTGATGTTCGGGTCCAAAGGACCCTAATTTTTTAGCCCAGTCCACTGGGACTGGGTTATATCACCATCAAGCATTTAGAGGTCTGTTAGGACCGGAATGGAACGATCCCATCGCCCTCCTCCTATTCACTAAATACATTATTATATTGCATTTAGTGAATAAAGTCATTGCCATGAGTCAATCCTCTACAAACAATTACATCCACCTAATCTGGAGTACCAAGCATCGTCAACCCTTTATAACCGAAGATATAGAAGGCGAACTGTTCCGGTATATGGCAAAGGTAGCGGGCGAATATGGTTATTTACCTATAGCCGTGGGAGGATATCGAGACCATGTCCACCTCCTTTGTCGAAACCAATTCACCCACCTGCAACCTGAAGTTGTATCCAAGGTGAAATCATCTTCTTCCAAGTGGATCAAACAAAAATCGTCAAAGTTCAACGCATTTTATTGGCAGAATGGATACGGATCTTTTTCAGTAGAACCTAATAACGTTTCACGTGTGCAGAGCTACATCGTTAATCAAAAGTCCCACCACCAAAAACGTTCTTTTAAAGAGGGATACCTCTTGATTTTGAAAAAGTATCAAGTTGAGTTTGACGAGAAATATTTGTGGGGCTAAGGCTTAGCTTGGTGTCAGCTAGCACTTATCTAATTTCGGTCCTACGGACCTTACCTTGTTTCTGATGGATATCAACTTGGTCCTACCGGACCGGGCTATAAAATTGTCGACCCTTCGGGTCTGTATAAGAAGAGGTGAATTCAAACACAGAAATATTATTGTGTTAGATGCTATTCTCCCAAATCGTATAAAGTTGAATTCAATGAAACTCACTTCTTATTTTCATACTTTTCTTCTGGAAAATGTGAAGGGTTGAACGAATCCAAAGGGCTAAAAACTCAGATTGATCAAACTAGGTGCCCGAGGGCTTTTACCCTGATAATCTGGTTGAACTTAGGTGATAATTGTCAGGATAAAAGATTCTATTTTATGATTTGATTGTTAGTAGGTTTTTTTGACCACGTAGAGACTAGTCCCTACGTGGTCAGTGTTAATTCCGGATTTCAACAACAAAATACTTACTCCTTCACCAAGCGACGGGTGAGGAATCCTTCTTTTGTAACCACATGGATCAGGTAGATGCCTGCTTCGCAATTCGGCCCTAGTGTGAAGGCATGCTCGGCTTGGCCCGGAGTCAGTGTAGCCTGGTGCACGGTCTGACCCACCAAATTGGTTACCGTAATAGTGGCTGTCTCAGTCGTTACCTTGCCAAAGGTAATCTGTACCTGCCCCGTGGTGGGGTTGGGATATACCGAGAATTGAGTCGCGTCTACAAAACCGATCTCCGGAACTAGCGAACGTTCACCACTGCAGTCAGTACTGTTTTGTGGCAAACTAGCTAGCTGGGTCACCTGACCAGGCGACAGAGCTACATTGTACACCGATACTAGGTCCAGACTGCCTACATAAAAGCGAGGCTTACCCGTCCTGCCACCCATCCATACTTCGGTGGTGGCATTGGTCAAGGGGCTACCCTGTACATCGTACCAAACCCTTACCTGATTTCCGTCTAGGTAAGCGATTACTTGTTGTCCCGCAAAAGTATAGGTCAGGTGGTGCCATTGCCCATCGGCTACAGGGGTGCCCATTGGGAATACATTAATTCCTGATACACCACTGCCCAAGCTTAGTTCCGGGATGCCGTTGCGCAGGTTGAGGCTGTAGCTAAAGTTGGAACCGTCGGGATTGTTGATCAGCATTACGCCCGTTCCTACAGCTTGGGTCGAATTAATCCATAGGCTCAAGCTCAGGTCTCCGCTTATCTTGAGTGCAGAAGCTTGGCCCAGATTGATGTAGTCGTTTCCATCAAACTGCACTCCCGTTTGGTCATAGCCAACTCCCTTGGTGGCGCCTACTATGGTTCCGGTATTGCCGTACACATCATAGGCGACGCTGTTGTCACAGCTATCGAAAAGGTACTGTGCAACCGGTACGGCGGCAATTACGGGGCAGGCTGCTGCATCAGCGGACAGGCGAGTATATTCTTCGGAGGCCATCTCTGCTGTCAGTGCCGTATTGAAAATCCGCAATTCATCGATTTTACCAGAAAAAGCCCGCTGGTTATCCCAGCGGATACCCGCCTGATGGTAGCCGTTACCAAAGTTCAAGGAACCAGAAAATCCGGTCCGACGCATGGCCTCGGTGCCGTTTACATAGAGAGTAAGCACGCCGGCACCGTAGGTTACCGTGAGGTGGCTCCATTGGTTCAGAGGAAGGATTGCATTGGCTATGCTCCATTGGTTGGGCGTGAGCCCGCCCAGCAGCACTGCGGGTTGCAGATTCTTCAGTGCAAGTAGAAAGCTATTGCCAGAAGTAACCCGGCATACGATAGCTTCGAAGTTTCCTTGAGGATTGGTAGGATACACCCACGTACTGTACGAAACTGCATCTCCCGCCCCCATGTTCCAGGTAGAATCGTACAACCGAGCAGCCTGGCCGTTGCCGCCAAATTGGACGGCCTGTTGGTTGTATCCGGAGTCTAGTGCTAGCCCGTTCACACGTACGCCTTCGATGGATGGCGTTACGGAGTTGCTCAAGTAGTCCACACCACAATCGTCAAACGACCAAGCCGCCTGCAACGTGGCAGTATCTACGCCACAGGCCACAGGATTCAAGGCCACATTGGCCATAGAATCAATGGCTGAAGCACTGAGTACACTACTGCTCAACCATAATTCGTCCAGGCTCCCCTGGTAGGCCAGGTTGTTGCCCAATCCGTCTGCCGTTCGGCCTATGGTGATGGGGGCGTTGGCATTGGCGTTGATCTGACCCCCTATACCCGAGTAGCGGCTCGTTTCC
>DMST01000192.1:0-2540 GCA_003454975.1 Cytophagales bacterium
GACATAAAACCTGGAAACGCGTGGGCCGAGGAGTAGCTCTTGCGGTTGGTCAGGATGATCACCGGGTTCTCATAGGCAGCAATCTCCTCGTTCGGCTCCACCGAAATATCCGTAACGGTATACCCCCCTTGCCCGTCGGGCATATGCTGCTGGCCCACCGTCTGCGGCTCCGTAATAAACAAACCTAGCAGTCCCGTAACGTTGCCCGCAGCCCCACCCAGGTTATCCCGAATGTCGATGACCAAGCTCCGGGTGCTGAAGAAATAATCCATCAGGTACACCAACTGCTCTTGGGTGAAGTCGTCCCCAAAGGAGCCATACCGCAGGTAGCCAACCTCACCGTTCAGAATAGCATATACAAAAGGACCCAGCTCATTGATTTTCCGGTCCAGGTATACCCGCTCTACCACCCCCGGGTTATAGTTAGACTCAAAGTCCAGATACACCTCATGGTATCGAAAATTATTAAACCCTGCCTGCAGAGAGACGTGGCCGTCTTCCAGCTCGCGCAGCATATTCGCCAACACCTCAAACAACTCCTCTTCCGACATATCCGCCGATACCTGAGCCTGGTATCTCGTCAGCGCAGAAGCCCAATCCACCCCTTTTTGGTCAAAAAACACGTAATTCTCATTGATCTCCTCCCACACCTGTACTACCAGCGAGGCAGGGTCGGCGGTGGCCGTTTCGTCCATCCAAAGGCTATCACAAGCCGACAGCGAGAGGGCCAACAGACTCCCCATCATCAAGTTTTTCATGCGGCTTTCCATTTAGTTATATGAAAGGATACCCCCACACTATGCTGAGTATGGCCTTTGGTTTCAATGACGCGGTTCATCCCGCCCAGGTATTGGTAAAACAGCCGAATCTCCCGGTCCTTCGCCTCGTTCATCCGCACCAGCTCCCAGCGGGTATCCACGAAGAACAAGCGATTGGGCAAGGCCACTCCACCCGTACTTACCACCTCGGCTACGTCTAGCTCCAGATTGCCCAACGGAAAAAAGCCTAGTGGCGAGGGGCGCAGGGTATATGCCACCAAAGGTACCGTGAGATGCCCGGCCATCTGCCAGCGATCGCTTAGCCGGTACCGTGCCTCCGCATAAGGGTTGATGGAAAAAGAAAGCTCATACCCCACCGGGTTGTTGGCGCTGTGGTTATAGGTGGTAAAGTCCAGAAAACCACCTACCTGACCACCCCACCCCCAGCTAAGCGCCGCATGGGGCGTATAGCTACGCACGTAGCGGTACTGCGCCGTGGTCCAGTTACGATCGGCCGTTCCTAGCACGAAACTAGCAGGGTTCTCCAGCACAGGTGTCAACGTGGCCGCCGAAAAGCTCCCAGTAAATTCTTGTCGGGCCTGCTCCCTTATCCTGAGTACTTCCGCCTGTAGACTCAGGTTGGTACCCGTATACACCAGGTCCGAATGACCGGCATCTTGCAGAGCATGCCGTTGCCCACCCACTCCTATGCCATACTGCCACCCTACCTGTGCCCATGATGGCACAGTAAGAACCAGCAGCAGGCCCATAGTAAAAAATCTCATGTGTGAATCTTTGTTGTTGCGTAGCTATTGGATGCAATTGGCCGAACTGAAGTTGCAAACCCCATGTTCTAAAATTGAAATCTGGTATCCAATCCTTCTACCCATGGCATAAGCCCCTTAGGTAAGGGTGGTTCTCACCCTTTCGCTTTGCCAATTCCCCGGGCTTTTGCATCTTGGATACCCAATCATTTAACCAAATTACTTATGCGAAGAACTGCCAACCCAGCCTTAAATCGTTCAGTCTTTGATCGATCATTATCCGATGCGGGTGGCGAGGTCATGACCTTGTCAGGCACGGTAAACAAAAGCTTTACACTCATCCTCTTGGTGCTTGCCGGTGCGGGCGTCACCTGGTTTATGTATTTTGACGGTAACCCCGCTACCAACATCCTGATGATTGGCGGAGCCATCGGAGGCCTGGTCATGGCTATCGTTACCTCCTTCAACAAGAAAAACTCACGCATCACCGCCCCTATCTATGCCGTACTCGAGGGCCTGTTTCTAGGAGGCCTATCTGCCTTTGCAGAATCCTATTTTCCGGGCATTGTTATTCAAGCCGTAGCTCTCACCATTGGCGTGTTTTTGGGTCTATTGTTGGCCTATAAATCCGGCTGGATCAAAGCCACCGAAAACTTCAAGCTAGGCGTATTTGCCGCTACTGCAGGCATCGCTTTGCTGTACCTGATCAGCTTCGTCATGAGCTTCTTCGGCAGTGGCATTGGCTTCATCCATAGCTCAGGCACATTTGGTATCCTGTTTAGCGTATTCGTGGTGGTTATTGCCGCGCTCAACCTGGTACTTGACTTCGACTTCATCGAGCAAGGCGCCGAACAAGGCGCTCCCAAATACATGGAATGGTACGCCGCCTTTGGCCTGCTCGTGACCTTGGTATGGCTCTACATCGAGATTTTGCGCCTGCTTATGAAATTGGCCAGCCGCGACTAATACAGCCGCTATTCCAAAAACTTACAGCCCGACCTCCTGGTCGGGCTATTTT
>DMST01000192.1:2578-31549 GCA_003454975.1 Cytophagales bacterium
ACCCGTGGCCGTCTCACAAAGTAATCGTGCGATTTTTCAGCCCCAAAGTAATTGGGGTGAGCCAAAATTTCGGCTTCATTATGAGACATCCACGTTTTTACCCAAACGTCCCTTCCAAGTTCAGGTGGCAACATGATACCGAAGAAAATTGGGGTGTGCCCCCTCACCGTCGTCCGCTTCCGCGGCCTTAGGGGCAAGGGGTCGCGCTCTCGGCACTCGCCTTCCTACCCACCAACCAGCAGCGGGCTCAAACAAAGCCTCCATCGCTCACACAACAGACCTAAAAACCTACCAACCGCTAGCCTCCTGAAGACCTGCAGGATTCAAGCATCTTTCATCCTCCAAGCCTCCAAAAACATGAAACCCCAAACCCTTTTCCTGATCCTACCCTTCTTATGGGTGGGCTGCCAAAGCCCCGAATCAGCGGGGAATGGAAACACCCAGCCAATTGACACCCAACCTACGGCCACCGCAGAACCTACCCCCACCCTCCTTGAAAAAAACGCGCCCTTCCTCGATACCGCCTCCTTCGCCTACTTCTTGTCACTGCACGAACAGGCTGAGAGCTCGCAAGTAGGCATAGCCATCCCCTTCTACCTAATGGCAAAATTCCTCGATCCCAATATGGATACCCTTAAAGCTTTGGGGGTAGAATGGACTCCGGAAGGGGAAATCTGGCTGAGGCAAGGAGACACCTATGAGGTAGAGGAAGGAGAATTCTTCGTATCCTCATCCTACCAATACCTACACATCTTTTCCACCGAAGGCGAGCTACTAGGCGACTATGCTTGGGAGAAACAAGCCCATGAAGGAGGCGAAGGAGAAGAGCAGCATTCGGTCATGGAGACCGTTCGAGACGGATACCAACTCATCAGAACCAGTACCTTTCAGCGTACCGGTTGGCTGGGGGAATATGGAGAGTCCGAGCTAGGGGTACTAGAAGAAACCAAAGAAGTAGATACCCTCCTGTGGGATCCGGTAGCACAACGCTTCCTCACCCCTACCCATCCCTGATCAGAAGGGTTTATCTGCAATAGCTAAGTAAATATCTCGATGACCGTAGCGGGAGGTACGGGAGTTAACCACCCGAAAGTTTTGCAACCCCACGGCTTCCGCCAATTCCGCAAAGCGCTCTTTGGGTATTGGGTACGGCACCCACGGAGGATTGGGCTGGTCCGTGTCATACTCCGCCAACACCAAGCTGCCACCATATTTTAGTCGGTCTACCAGCTGGAGCAGTACCTCTTGCTGTTGAGGCACAAAGTGCAAGGCATTGGCCATCAAGATACCGTCCAAAGACGGAAGGGAAAGCGGCTGGGTAAAGTCACCTTGCAGCACGTGCAGTCGGTGCTTTTCAAACTTCAGATCCTCCAATGCGCTGGTTTTTCGGTCTACGGCATACAAAGTAGAAGGCGAAGGCAGCAGCGTATCCAGAGCCTTGAGGAAGATGCCGTCCCCTGCACCCAGGTCAGCCCAAGTACCCGCCGCATTCGGTATTGCTGGTCGTATGAAATCGATGGCTTCAGAAATAGTCATGCTAGAGTAAATAGGAAAATAAGGAATTAGGTTCAATCAACACTCCTCCGAACCGTTCTTATTGCCCTTATCCTGATTAAAGAAATTCCCAATACACCTATTCAACGGGGCTTCAGTGAAGATGGGTCGTTGTTTCGCATCACCACAATCCTCGGTTTTTCGCCAGTTGTACAATGCCTCAGATATAGAAAAAACAAGCACTTCTCTCTATGGTGGAAAATGCAACCCCGAACAGAATAGGTTGTACTGGATTGCGAAGGAATTCAAAGAGGATACGCAAATACCTCCAGGCGTTCCAGGCGACAAGGTACATTTGCACATCCCCATATTTCCACATCATCTCATCGGCTCATCAGCTCATTGTCCCATCGGCTCATTGCCTCATCAGCTCATCCCCCCGAATTAGCTTGCATCTCCCAAGCAGGCCTTTTAGTTTGCTGGGAAAACCCGAAAGCCCTATGAACCCCAACTACATCCTGGCCTTGGACCAAGGCACTACTAGCTCCCGCGCCATTCTATTTGATGCGGAAGGGCAAATGGTAAGCATGGCCCAGAAAGAATTTAAGCAGCACTTTCCGCACAACGGCTGGGTAGAGCACGACGCCATGGAGATCTGGGAAAGCCAGTTTGAGGTAGCCCAGCAGGTACTTCATCAGCAGGGCATTACCCCTGGCCAGCTGGCCGGCATCGGGATTACCAACCAGCGCGAGACCGCCGTAATGTGGGACGCGACCACGGGCCAGCCCATCGGGCCAGCCATTGTTTGGCAGGACAAACGCACGGACAGGCTGTGCGATCAACTGAAGGCCGACGGCCACGAAGCCGAGATTCGCCAGCGCACGGGCCTGGTCATAGACGCTTATTTCTCGGGCACCAAAGTCTGGTGGATGCTGGACAACATCCCTGGGGCAAGGGAGAAAGCGCAGCAGGGCGAACTGCGGTTTGGCACCGTGGACAGCTGGCTGATCTGGCAACTCTCACAAGGCAAATACCACATCACCGATTACAGCAATGCCAGCCGCACACTGCTCTTCAACATCCACGAGCTACAGTGGGACCCTTGGCTACTGAAAACCCTTGGTGATATTCCGGCCAGTCTATTCCCCAACGTAGTTCCTTCCTCAGGACCTTTGGCTACCATCACCTGGGAGGGCCACGAAATTCCTATCGCTGGCATTGCGGGAGACCAGCAAGCCGCCCTCTTTGGACAGCAATGCTGGGAGCCAGGCTTGGCCAAGAACACGTACGGTACAGGTTGCTTTATGCTGATGAATACTGGCACCGAAGCCAAGGCCTCAGAAAACGGACTGCTCACCACCATTGCCTGGGGCCTGGAGGGTAAAGTGGAATATGCCCTGGAAGGTTCCGTCTTCATTGCCGGGGCAGCCATCCAGTGGCTGCGCGATGGGCTGCAGCTGTTCGAATCCGCACCGGAAAGCGAGGACTGGGCCCGACAAGTGGACGAGGAAGACCATGGGGTATACGTAGTGCCGGCCTTCGCGGGGTTAGGTGCCCCCTACTGGGACATGTACGCCCGCGGCGCTATGTTTGGCCTCACCCGCGATACGGGCAAAGCCCACATTGCCCGGGCTACGCTGGAAAGCCTGGCCTACCAAACCCAAGACGTACTCACGGCTATGGAACAAGACACTGGCATCACCTTACAAGCCCTCAACGTGGACGGAGGCGCATCGGCCAACAACCTGCTCATGCAATTCCAGGCGGATATTCTGGGCGTGCCTGTCGATCGGCCTCAGTCCGTAGAAAGCACCGCTTGGGGCGCAGCAATGTTGGCCGGGTTGGGCATCGGCTTTTGGACCAGGGAGCAACTACAGAAGATACGCGCCCTGGAGCAGCGTTTTGAGCCCCACATGGCCGAAGCCGACCGGGAAAGTCGCTACCGAGGCTGGCAGAAAGCCGTAAAACGCACCATGGGCTGGCTCAAGGAGGAGGAGATGAGTTAAAATGCTAATTCGGTTATTGATCATGTAAAAAAAGGTAGAGGCGAGTAACTCGCCTTGTGTCTTCCTGAAAACTGCTGAATGAACAGTAAAATGGAATTATCCAGTATCCACTGTTAAGTATAACCTCGTCATTCCTCCCCGAAAAAACGCGCAATCAATGCCTTATCCCCGGTTTTCCAGGCATGCAGAGGCTCCGATTGCTTTTGTAAATAGTTTTTGATTGGTTTCCGGAATAGGCTAGCGAAGGTCTTTTGTGCGGGTGATGTATGGGCCTTGAGATTATGTAGGTAGGTCTCGGTGGTATCCTGTCGAAACTTTAAGATTTCCTCCAGCACATCTCCGTCTGCATAGTAACCACAATGAAAATTTTGCTTCGCAAACGTACGCTCGGGAAAGTCTGCCTTGCCCAAACCCGAGATAGCAAAGGAGCGGTCCATAAATTCCTGGTATTCAATCACACAATCCTTGCCTCCTCCCAGATTAAAAATTCGGCCATTCAGTGCCTCCTGCTGACCGAGAGCATGTACAAAAGCCCGGGCGGTATCGTGCGTGGTGCAAATCTCCATTTGAGTTTCTAAGGGCATATGAAACATAAGGCCGGACGTCTTGTGCGTACCATAGCCCATAATGGCCGAAAGCCGGAAAATACTGTAGTTCAAATCGCTATCCTGAATCACCTTCTCGGCGGCTATTTTGGTATGCGCATACTCATCTCCCACACTAGGCACCAAAGGGTCTCCTACACGAATATTGGGATCTACCAAGCGGTCTCCATACACCGATACCGACGAAGAATAGATCAAAAAGGACTCGGGGGCATAAATTTTCAAAGCATCGACTAGGTGCCGAGTCCCCCCTACATTCACCGCCTCGGCCAAGTTAGGATTTTCATCGGCCAGGGGTGGAATCACCGCCGCCAAGTGAATTACTACATCTTGACCCTGAACTACTTGGGCCACCTCTTCCGCTTGGATAATGTTTCCATACACCACATCAATGTGGTTGCTGAAGCGGCGCAATACCTTTTTGGCCAATTTACTTGGCAAGTCAAAGGCCGTTACTTGGTACTGTTTCTTTTCGGCCAACTGTTTGATGACTTCCCGGCCTACGCCGCCGCTGGCTCCGGTTACGAGTATTCGTTTACGTTCAGACATGGTGTTGGTGGCAGTAGTTTCTCAATTGTGCAACTCAAAATTGCAATGTAGCTATAGAAAGGAACTCCATAAGCGAAAGGGAGTTTGAGAATATATTTCTTCTAAGGCTGAATTTTGGATGACAACTTGCCAACCAAAGTGGTGGGAAGAACACTCCGTATATTTGATTTGGACGGCAAGGTTCCTTCATTTTACCAGCCACCTGACTCCATCCTTTTACCAAATTCGCCTTGTCGACCCCCTACACTTAGGCAAGAAATTAACCCCTGGCATTGCATTCCCCTTTCTGCATTAGTAACTCTGCGGACTCAAATCCATGCGTCTATGAAACTCTGGCAAAAAGACATTTCCGTTTCGGAGAAAATTGAGCAATTCACGGTGGGCAACGACCGCGAACTGGACCTACAGCTAGCCCGGTACGATGTGCAAGGCTCTATGGCTCACGCCAATATGCTGGCCCAGGTAGGCTTGCTTCCAGCCGAGGACAACGCTGCCTTACAAGCCGGACTTAAGGAGCTGTTGGGGCAAATAGAAGCTGGGGAATTTGAGATCGAGCCGCAGTTTGAGGACGTGCATAGCAAGGTGGAGTTTTGGCTCACCGAGAAGGTGGGCGAAGCCGGTAAGAAGATACACACGGCCCGGTCACGAAACGACCAAGTATTGGTAGACTTGCACCTGTGGGCCCGCGATCAAGTAAAAGAGACGCTGACTGAAATGGGCCGGCTGTTTGACCGGCTGATGGCCCTGGCCGAGGAGCATGCCGACCAAGGCATGCCGGGCTACACCCACATGCAGGTGGCCATGCCCTCTTCCTTTGGTCTTTGGTTTTCAGCCTACGCCGAAACACTCATCGACGATGTGCTGCTGTGGCAGGCAGCTTACGGCACGGCCAACCAAAATCCACTGGGTTCAGCGGCAGGTTACGGCAGCAACTTCCCCATAGATCGGGAACAGACCACGCAGGAATTGGGCTTCGCCACTCTACGGTACAACGTGGTAGCCGCCCAAATGAGCCGCGGACGCTTGGAGAAGGCCATGGGCTTTGCTATTAGCAGTGTAGCCGCTACGCTCAACAAGCTGGCTACGGACATTTGTCTGTACATGGGCCAGGACTTCGGGTTTATCACCTTCCCCGATCATCTGACCACGGGTAGCAGCATTATGCCCCACAAGAAGAATCCCGATGTATGGGAGCTGATTCGGGGCCAGACCAATCGCCTGCAGGCGGTACCCAACGAGCTAAGCCTAATGACCACCAACCAGCCCAGCGGCTACCATCGCGACTACCAGCTGCTGAAAGATGTGCTATTCCCGGCTATTACCCGCCTGCACTCGTGTCTGGACCTGGCTACTTACATGTTGGAGCACATTGAAGTGCGCGGTGGCTTGCTGGACAAGGAGAAATACGATCTGCTATTTACCGTAGAAGTAGTGAACGCCAAGGTAGTAGCAGGGGTCCCCTTCCGCGATGCCTACCGGGAAGTAGGTGCGGCGGTGGAGTCGGGCACCTATCAGCCCAACCGCAACTTGAACCATACGCACCAAGGCAGCCTGGGCAACCTCTGCTTGCCGGAGATTCGGCAAAAATGGGACCGGGCCACCATTAACACTAATTAACATACCCAAACCCCAAGAAAGGCGTTAGCAAGAACATGAAGCAATCATTCTGGCTATTGTGCACAGTAGTGCTGCTGGCAAGTTGTGCCAAGCCCTCTGTAGGGTACAAAACGAGCGGCGAGCGTCCCACGCTTCTAGATGAGGATACGTTTGTTCTGCAAGGCACCTCTAAAAATCCGCATTACGGCTACACTCCCAAAGCCCCCATTCATGTGGGCGGATACGATACCCAGGATGAATCTTTGCACGTATTCCGGTATCTCAATGCCTTGCGTGGCCCCGAGGGAGAAAAAATCTCCTGGACGTATGAAGGCTCTTGCTGTGACTATCCCTCTACTCGCGATCGCATGGGGCAGGCTTTTCTGGAAGTATACGCCCTCTCCTACCCTGGGCAAGCCCTTACGCCCCTGCTTGTGTACCTGGACACCTATCATTATGATCGGTTACAAGCACCGGAAGGACTGACCCACGCCCGGTAAAATAAGTCTCTGAGGATTTTCCCCCTTTAGATAGTACATTCCTATCTGTCGGAAATTTGACATATCCTGATTGGGATTTTTATTTCCCAAGATGTTAAATCACGACATCTCGGCAGTGAATCGAGTGATAGATTCGCATACCTACAATTGTGAGACGTTTTAGTGAAAAGTGGTAATTGATGAAGAGCATGCCCTGCCGATATACCGAGCGGGGCTGTTCTTTGAACAGCCAAATCAAAGCCAGACCTACCGATGAGTCCTTTTCCCATTGATCGATCATTAATGACCCTCCGGAGCACAGGAGATGGAGGCGAATTCTTTTCCGATATCATTCCTGAGCTATACCGTTACCTGGAAGAAAAAGGTGAGTATCCGCTAAAAGAGATGGTGGATCATTTGGTAATTCCCCGCAACAAGTACCTCTACCTGCCCGGAGCTTCCCCCAGTTACATCTATGAGATTGTGGACGGAGCCGTCAAGCTAGGCAGCTATGCGCAAGACCAGCGAGAGACCATTTACGAAGTCCTTGGGTCAGGCGACTTCTTTGGCAACCTACGGTACATCAACCAAGAGTTTTTCGAATTCTCTAAAACGATGGTTGGTTGCCGGGTGCGCCGTTACAAGCTTGCTTTCTTTCGCCGGGTCATCATTGAGGATCCGCGCATTGCGGAGTGGTTTCAGAGCCGGGTAGTACACCGCTGGTGGCGTGCCGAAACCAAGCTTTTTCACATCCGCGGTGCCGATATGGAAGGAAAAGTTCTGATGGTGTTCCAACTACTCAACCGAAAGGTGACTGATGCCCGAGGCAATGAGCACCATCTGTTTTGGCTTCTCTCCCAAAAAGAGATTGGAGACCTCATTGGGGCATCCCGCCAAACGGTGTCTGGGGTAATAAAAAGTCTTATTCACAAGGGAGAGATTCATCACTAATGGGGTTAAGGGATAATCCCCACACTCAAATGATAATTGGGGGTTATGGATTATTTCGTCAAAGAATTTCATCGAAACACTTACACAAAAGTACTCTTCAGGGTAGGTATGCAGGCCATATAATGATATCTTATAACAATCATATGCCTACCGCATGCCCGATTCTAATGTCTATAACCCCGTAATAGCATTTTATGCTCTCAAAAAGGCCTGCGATGCTATTTACTGGATCAATGAGCAAGCAGAATTCGTTTTTGTCAACGATATGAGCTGCCATTTGGCGGGTTATTCAGAATCCGAATTGCTCACCATGCGGATTTTTGATATTACCTCTCGTTATCCCGAAGACAACTGGACAAAATTCTGGGCCGAGGCCCAAGCAGGGGGTACCGTCGAATTTGAAGCCACACACCAAAAGCGGGATGGTAGGGTTTTTCCCGTTGCCGTACGGGCCAATTACATCCAATTTGGAGACCAAGGCTATATCTGTGCCTTTGTCCGGGATGTTTCGGAACAGAAACGTCTGGAAACGGAGCTGCGCGAAGCACATCATCGACTAAAGCTGGAGACCAAAGAAGAATTGGACCTCAGCGAGGACAGGTTCCACAAAATCTTCAAAAACAGCAACGATGCCATCTACATCCTGGACCCAGAGGCGGACCGTATTGTAGATGCCAATCCACGGGCATCAAAAGACTTGGGCTATACCCAAGAGGAGCTGCGTAACCTGAAGATATCTGACGTACATCCTTATGAAATGCCCCAGCTTACGGCTTTTACCCAAGAGGTAATAAAATCAGGTTCCGGATGGACAGATGAACTCACGTGCTACACCAAACAGCATACCTTCCTACCCGCTGAGATATCTGCCTCCCCGATTAAACTTAAAGGCAAGCGCTTGGTAGTAGCCATGGTACGCAACATAGCCGAGCGCAAACGCATGGAAATGGAAATCCGGCGCGCCAATCAAAGCCTGGAAAAGCAAGTAAAGGACCGTACTCACGAGCTGGAAAAAACGAACCGGGATCTGCAGAACGCCCTGTCCGAATTGGAAGAGCTGAAGGAGCAACTAGAAGAGCGGAACGAAGAACTTCAGGTACAGAATGACTATTTAGTAGAGGAGATTAAGATCAACCATAATTTTGAGGAGATCATTAGCCAAAGCAAATCCCTGGACGAGGTGCTGCGGCGCATAGAGCAAGTAGCCAATACGGGTGCTACGGTGCTCATACACGGGGAGTCAGGCACCGGAAAAGAGCTAATTGCCCGGGCCATCCACCGCATCAGCGACCGGGCTGGCAAGCCATTGGTGAAGGTAAACTGCGCTGCCCTACCGGCCAACTTGATTGAGAGCGAGCTCTTCGGCCATGAAAAAGGAGCCTTTACGGGTGCCAATAACCGCAAACCGGGCCGGTTTGAAATGGCCACTGGAGGCACCCTGTTTCTCGATGAGATAGGGGAGCTACCCATCGACCTGCAACCCAAACTGTTGAGAGCCTTGCAGGAAGGAGAATTTGAACGTGTGGGCGGCACCCAGAGCATCCAGGTAGACGTACGCATTCTTGCCGCCACCAACCGTGACCTGGAAGTCATGATTTCCGAAGGAGAGTTTCGCGAAGACCTCTTCTATCGGCTCAATGTATTTCCTATCTACAACCCGCCACTACGCGAACGCAAAGAAGATATCCCCATCCTGTGCCGGCACTTTATAGAGAAATATGCCAAAAAGAACGGTAAACCTGTAAACCGAATCCCTGTACGAGTACTCAATCAGCTGCTTAGCTACTCTTGGCCCGGAAACGTCCGGGAACTGGAAAACATCATTGAGCGGGCAGTCATCATTAGTGCTGGCGAAGAGCTAGAAATAGGTGATTGGTTGAAATCAGGGAGGCCACGGACCAACAAACTAGAAATTGGCAGTACCTCCCTCACGCTGGAAGACCTGGAGAGAGAGCACATACAGCGGGTACTGAAAGCCACTGGCTGGAAGGTAAGTGGAATCAACGGCGCTGCCGAAATGCTGGGGCTAAAAGCCACTACCCTAGAATCGCGCATGAAAAAACTCAACATCCTTCGCCCAAAATAACCCCTACTGATCCAACGCGGCTCCGAGATACCCTCTCTTACCCAAGCCTGTCTATTCCACCGCCATAAGGCAGCCGTTTGCCAATTATTCATTTCTAACGGCGGTGAACCACAAACCACCGCTTACGCATTTGCTGTATATTGGAGACGACTTTTTAAACTCAATATTATGAAGACCATTCCCCATTTTTTAACCTGTTGGTTGGGGCTATCATTCGGCATACTATGCGCATGCCAGCCCCAGGTTCCTGAAGACCAAGGGCCAAAAAGTAAGTTGTACACCAACACCTTCGACAACTTTTTGCCAGATTACTTTTTTGATCACGGTAGCTGGATGGGCCTTCGCCTAGCCGAAACCCACCTGGGGCTGGCCCCTCCTCTCCTGCTGTCCGATAGCTTTGGGTATACGCCAACGAAACCCTTACTAACCCTGCAGGGCATGGAAGACTCCGTTCCCGCCAACTATAGCCTCTCCAATCACCATTTTCCAGGCCGCATGGTACAGATAGGCACCTCAGAGCAAGCCCGCATACGACTAGATGTGGTACAAGCAGCCGGCAACGTAACCCTGGTGCAGTACCAAATCACTAACCTTCTCAACCGGCCTCAGAATATCCAGTTGGTACCCCACCTACCACCAACATTTCAAAGTCTGCCCCACTCTAGGATTTTCCTTTGGGAGGTAACAGAAGATCCTTTTTCAGTGACAGAGGGTATAGTACCGGATATACGGCATAACCTACCGGGAGGTAAAACTGCTACTGGTTATCTTTTGATAGATCATGTACATGAGGACGCTCTTACCTACGGTGTCCTTTCCGCGTTAATAACCACTGAGAAAGCAGCCCAATACATGGCAGACAACCAGGCCCGCTGGGAGGGCTTCCTTGCACCGTATCAGCATTTACCGGAAGAGCGGCAGATGCTGGCTGCCAAATGCATACAGACGCTAATCAATAACTATCGATATCCAGCGGGTGAATTCCAACAGGGAGGGGCTTACCCTAGCTACTACGAAAGCTACTTCAACGGTCTTTGGGCCTGGGATAGCTGGAAGCACGCGGTGGCCCTAGCAACCTTTGAGCCCGAGTGGGCCAAAGAGCAGGTCCGTACCATGTTTGATTTCCAAAACGAAGCGGGAATGGTCGCGGACGTGGTGTACTACGATACCACCCTAGACCGCCACAACTGGCGAAACACCACGCCGCCGCTGGCGGCCTGGGCCGTGCAGGCCATAGGGGAAGCCACCCAAGATACGGCCTATGTACAAGACATGCTCCCACTGCTACTGGAATATCACCAATGGTGGTATGCTGAGCGAGACCACGACCAAAATGGTCTGTGCGAATACGGTTCTACGGACGGAACCCGAATTGCAGCGGCTTGGGAAAGCGGCATGGACAATGCCGTTCGTTTTGACCAGGCCACCATGCAAGCCAACGGACCCAAGGCCTGGTCGCTAGACCAAGAATCTGTAGACCTAAACGCATATTTGTATGCCGAACGCAACTACCTGGCAAAGCTAGCCCATGCTGTGGGCCAAGACTCAATGGCACAAGCATTAACTGGTTCTTCCAAGGACATACAACAACGGCTACAGACTACCTTCTGGTCGGAGGATAGTCAATACTTTTTTGACTACCACATGGGCACCAACGAGCTAGTGGAAGTAATGGGCCCCGAAGCGTGGACCATGCTATGGTCAGGGGCCGCCACACCTAGCCAGGCCGAGGCTGTGGTTCAGATGATTCTGGACAGTAACCGTTTCAACACCCCCATGCCCTTCCCTACCCTAGACGCTTCACACCCTGAATTCAACCCCGAAAACGGGTACTGGCGTGGCCCAGTTTGGCTGGATCAGGTCTACTTTGCGGTAGTAGGTATGCGGCGCTATGGATTTGAGCAGGAAGCTCAGCAGATGGTAAATAAGCTCATGAGCCAAGGGGAAGGTATTTTGGTGAAAGGCCAACCCATCCGAGAAAACTACGATCCGCGCACCGGCGCAGGACTCAATGCCAAACACTTTAGCTGGTCAGCCGCCCATCTTTTACTCCTGCTCAGAGATGACTAGCCTACGGGTACATTCGTAGGAGACCAAGGAACAGTACCGATATTTCCTGAATTCACGAAATATCAGGAAAACAGCACCCTGATTCAAATTTAACCAACCGTTCGGTAAAATTTTAATACACTGAATGCCAGCTATTTACAAATCCATTTTAGATAAATTCTATTTCTGGCATTGCGTTTGGCAATAGTGAGGTACATAACATAACCTACTTGAGTCAATGGAAATTTTTGAGAGTAAATATGCCAAAGTGGAATACCACACCCAACATGACCAATTAGAGATCACATGGGAGGGCTTCGCACCCAGTCAGGGGTTTCGCGAGGCCCTGCTCCAGGTCGCAGCTTGGTTAAATGATCAGCGCGTGAGTAAATGGCTGATCAACCATCAGAATTCTAAGATCATCTCCCCAGAAGATCAGCAATGGGTGATTCACGATTGGTTTGGCTACCTGAAGGAAAGCTCCAGGTGCCCTGATACTATCGCGGTGGTAAACGGAATGGACTATTTCGGGAAACTATCAGTGGGCAACCTTTCGGAAGCTATCTCAAAAACCATGGGACAGGAAGCCTTCCAAATATTCGGAAGTCGCCAAGATGCCGCCCATTGGCTCCAAACTTCTATGTACTAACTATTAATCACTGTTATATGACTATTTTACAAAACATACCCTCCCTAAGACAGGAGTTAGAACGATTCAACAGTGGGCTTAATCTGCCTGATGAGGTAGTGGAAGTCATTGTTCAGAGTATACGCCTTGGGCAAAAAAGCCCAGTGAAGGGCTTAGGGTTGGGGGAAAAGGCGCCTGATTTCATCCTGCCGGATGAGAACGGGAATCCTTACCAACTAAGCCGCTTGTTGAAACATGGCCCTGTGGTATTGTCCTTCTTTCGAGGGGACTGGTGCCCATATTGTAACCTGGAATTACAGGCTCTACAACAAGCGTTACCAGAGATAAAAGCCCAAGGCGCTCGCCTCATCAGTGTGCATCCGCAAACCCTCATGCACTCGGAGGCCCTTACTGCAAAATATGGATTGGACTATCCACTATTATCTGACCCAGATCAGATGATCATGGAAGCCTATAACGTACGGTTTGCTTTGCATGACGAAGTGGTGGAACTGTATCGGGATACTTTTGGGATCAATTTGGTTTCGCTCAATGCGAACGGGCAATGGAACCTCCCGATACCAGCCACTTTCGTCATTGGTACCGATGGTTTGGTCAAAGCCCGCCACTTTGATCATGACTATCGCAAACGGATGGAACCTTCAGAGATCGTGGATTTACTAAAACAAATAAACGTATCTGCGGCATAGTAAGATGACTTGATTAATTGGGTGTGACAATAGTAGAGGGCGGTCGTACACGGAGGTGTAAACGGCCTCCTTCTCTCCATTTCCTACCCACATCAATTCCTCTTCCATCCTAATAAAACCTCTACCAAAACCACACCACCGACCACACCATGCTAGAACTCATCTCCCTACCCCACCTAGAAAAAATATTACTCAAAAAACCGGACTGGTTGCTGGTAGAGATCACTGCTGCCTGGGTAGGCGCTACCAAAATAATGCGGCCTATATTGGAAGAAACCCTAAGCCATTGCCGGGAGGAAGTAATCTCCTATACGGTCCACGGCAAGTTGCAGGATAGCCTCATCATGAATATGGGTGTCCCGGGATTTCCGGTGTACATATTATGGCAATGTGGTGAAGAGCGGCAGCGGTGGGTGGGAATACAACCTAAAGACCAATGGCAACAGGAGATTTACCATTGGTTAGGCAAACGATGGGATCAAGTATCACCTTGAGTTCTTCATTCAGAAGGTTTTCCGTTTGTAGCACTGATGGTTTGCTATCACGGGTGGCAATGCACGGATCCATACACCATACTGGGGACTAGAAAGGTATTCCGCAACTTCACGGTAACGCTATGGGCCATTTCTCAGACCTAACACGCTAGTTCCCCACCATGAAACGAGCTGAAAATCAATAATTTACAACTCAATACAAGCAAATATTTTACGGTAGAATTAACGTATTACGAAAGCCTCTCCTTACAATTCTTGCTTGACCCTCTTGATTTTCATGGTATTGCCTGATCCTTCATACCCTCATTAAATAGCCACCCGCTAAAAACAAAAAAGCACGCGAGGAGAACCAAGCGTGCCGTATATGGTATGAAGGGAAGATTATTTCTCCTCTTCGAATTTTTTCTTTCCTACTTTCCGGAAATCCAGAAACCCTACGGAGGCTGCAAAGCCGATGATGATGCATACTATCCATACAAAGCTATTTGCGCCGTCGCCAATTGGTGGATCAAACATGGTAATTATCAGTTTGTGTGTTGTATTCGCCTGCAAAGATAGACCCTGAACAAAAGGCGTGCAACCTCTACTGGTTTAAAATACTGGGAAGGATTTAAGATTTCTGATTGATGGATAAGGTGTGGATTTTTTCTGTGTCATCAACCTTATTTTTGGTGGTACACAGGCCGGATTTCTTGTTGAGAAACGAAGTTACTCGCAAGTCTGAGATTTTTATTTTCTTGGATGTCATGATACTGGGAATGGTCAATAGCTTGCACTAAAATATATATAACTTATATATTAATGCAAATCATGCGGGTTATTTAGGCTTAATCTTTAATTAATGGGCAAGTATATCACTTTTCCAGAAAAGATTAATCTTATTTCAACCTTCTTCTTGGATTACTGAGAGTAGGGTATTGCATTTGAGTTCGGTCTCTTCCCACTCCTTCTGCGGATTGGAGTCTATAGTAACCCCCGCTCCGGCATACAAAATGGCCTCCCGGCCCAGGTATTGCATGCACCGCAAGTTTACGTAAAGGCTAGTGAGGTCTTGCACATTTACCGGGCCCAGATAGCCAGCATATAGTTCTCTGGAATAGCCTTCGTGATCGGCAAGAAATTCTTCAGACGGTGCTTTGGGCATGCCACACACTGCCGAGGTAGGGTGCAGTAACTTGAGCATTACGGTGCCCAGCTGCGGAAAATTGGTGGCTTTCATATCCACCAGGAAGTCCGTTTTCAGATGGATCATCTCCCCTGCCCTGTGGGTACGAGGGCCAATTTCTTCAAACTCGCGCAAGCGGATTTTCTTGAAGCAATTGATGATGTAACGGCTCACCATGGCTTGCTCTTGTATCTCTTTTTGGCGCCAGGCTGCTTCGGCAATGTCCTGATCGAAACCCCAACGTTGGGTTCCCGCCAGAGCCACCGTCTGAAAGTACTGTTGCTGTTCTACCGTAAGCAAAATTTCGGGGGTAGCCCCCAGCCAGGTGCCCAGTTGAGGGATGGAGACCAGACTAACAAATGCATTAGGGTACTTTTGGCACAGCCGATTGAAGGTATGCAGCATCTGAAATTGCGCTGGCAAGGAAATACGCTTGGTCCGTGAGGGTACTACCTTTTGGAAGGCACCACCTTCAATGGCCACAATACTCTTCTCAACGAGCTCTATGTAATGAGTGGCGGCGTCAGACCCTTGTACAGGCCGTGGATTCTCTGGCCAAGGCAAGGGGTGAAAGGTGGGATCAGCAGCTGCCAGCTCGGCCAGCTCCCAAAACTTAGCGGCTTCGCCGGTCAAACCTTCGGAAGGCTCCGGGGTAGTGTCCATCCCGGTGTTCCAATATAAATCAGCCGGCAAATAATAGGCACCGTCCGACTCACTACTGGCAAAGGGGTGAACAAGGAACCCACCACTCAATTCTTCGATATCAGGCTCTATCTGCTCAATTTCAGGCGAGTAGCTTACCAACAGGTGCTTGGTATCTTGCAAAGGCTGACGCCAAAGGGCCAGTGGGAGTCCAGCCTTGGTGGCCGCCTCCAGGTACGTTTGTAATTGCTTTAATGGGGCCGCTACGGGCTCAGTTGAGGTGGTTACGTCTTTAACTTCCTGCATGTATCGTTCCTTACT
This sequence comes from Cytophagales bacterium, assembly GCA_003454975.1. GTDB lineage: Bacteria > Bacteroidota > Bacteroidia > Cytophagales > Cyclobacteriaceae > DMST01. The sequence goes on from DMST01000192.1 coordinate 18,354, forward strand.
TCCGATCGATCACTGCCATGGTTATCCGGCTGATCGATATCAACTCCTGCTCCTCATTCTCGATACGTATTTCCCACACGTGTGTTTTCCTACCCACGTGAAGGGGCCGTGTGGTACCATACACATAACCAGAGCGCGCCGATTTCACGTGGTTCGCATTGATATCTAACCCCACACAATACTGTTGGGAGCTATTCACCACCAAATTAGCGGCTACACTGCCTAGTGTTTCGGCCAGAGCCACAGAGGCTCCCCCATGTAACAAGCCAAAGGGCTGATGGGTTCGATGGTCTACCGGCATTCGGGCAGTAATGTAGTCAGTGCCCACGGCAGTGTATTCAATACCCAAGTGTTCTACCATGGTATTGGGGCTCATGGCTTCCAGGGTATCCAGCGTTACGTCAGAAGGGATCATACGGCGGGTTGGTAGATCGGCGTATTTTTGCGATTCTTGCGCACAAAACTAGCAAGAAATTGGCGATCCGGAAATTCTACATTGTCCGACACGGACAAACTGACTATAACAAACGCGGTGTGGTGCAAGGAAGTGGCATTGATGCCCCCATCAACGCCCTAGGCCAGGCACAAGCTCAGGCCTTCTATCAAGCCTACAAAGACCATCCTTTCGATCGGCTGTATACCTCTGCCCTGCAACGTACGCACCAGAGTGTAGCGCAGTTCATTGCTGATGGGCTACCCCATGAGGCACTTTCACAATTTAATGAAATTCATTGGGGTAATAAGGAGGGTCAACCCTTTGCGCCTGAGGCCATGAATTTTTACGAAACTACCATCAATGCCTGGGCTTCGGGTAACCTAGATGCCAAGATCGACGAAGGTGAATCGGCTCGCGAGATGGGCGAGCGCTTGCAAAAAGGCATTGACTATGTGCTAAGCCAACCTGGAGACCAAATCCTGATTTGCATGCACGGCCGGGCCATGCGCGCCTTGCTGTCGTTGATGCTGGGTAAATCCCTAAGTGAGATGGACCAGTTTCATCATACTAACCTGTGTCTGTATGAGCTCAGCTACGAGGACGGTGGCTTTACGTTGGACAAGTTTAATGAGCAAAGCCACCTGGAAGGGCTGTCGATTGACGACTAGCGTTAACCATTTCAAAGAGGAGGTGCATGGGGGGGGCAAAGTGCTCTCTCTTGGATTCTTAATTTCCAGGATGGAGTTCCCACATTCTGAATAGTAGCAGTGACTGGCTAGGGATTTTATCAAGCGAGAAGATTCACTAATTTTCTTCACAATCCTTGAGCCATGACAAACACCAAAGCAATCCTCAGTACGCTGGTCAATATCTCACATATCAGTGTAGAAATAGTCAATTACAAACAGCGGGCCGTCATGTGTGACTCTGGCTGGGCTGCACATCATTTGGGGTATGAAGAAGAGGAATTTATCTCCCTAAGTGAGAACTTCTTTCAGCGAATCATCCACCCGGAAGATTGGCCCACACAGCTAGAGGCTTATGAGTGTTTTATAGACCAAAAGGACACGAAGGTAAAGGAGGTCATGCTCCGAATGCTTCGGAAAGATGGAGAATACGAACGCTTGCAGTTCCGAATCACGGTATTGGAATGGGATAGGCACGGAAAGCCGAAAAAATACCTTTGTGTGGTATCCGACGTAAAGGAAGTTTTAGCCCTCCGGCAGCAGATTGCTCACCAGATGGCCCAGTTGGATCAAATATCTTTCAAGAATAACCACGAGTTACGGGCACCGGTAGCCAGTATTCTTGGCTTGGTGAACTTGCTGGACCACGAAGGTTTTGAGACCAGCTACGTACGAGACATCATCAATCTGCTGAAACAAACCGTCATCAAGCTGGACTCAGTAATCAAGGAGATCAATGAGCATACGTATTAATAGACCATTAGCAATGAAAAGTTGAACCACTGACCTATGCAATCACTATCCTTATATTCTGATGTTGAACTCGCATTCTTGATTCAATACGGACTTCATGTCTATATCCCCAGAACTCGAGAAAAAATTCACTCAGAAGCCGAACGGAGGTCTCTTAGCAAGGAAAAGATCGATAGAATTATCCGTCGAGTGGAACACATGGCTACTAAACCCAATGCATGCCCTCGATGCAAATCCAAAAAGATTGCTCCTTTGTCTGTTAGTGCAGGAGAAGACGCCACCCGAACAGGATACATTACGATTGGCGCCATAATGGATTTAATTCCCAAGCGGGGAGGGAGTGTTACGATGGTTCAGAGAAAAGAATGTACCGTATGCCGCCTTTACCTTTCTCCCAATGCTAACCGCCCTATTTCGGCTTATCGGGCATTATGGCAAAGGCTCTTTATGCCCTTGATGGACTAAAGGTCGATTTAGAAATCAGCTAGGGGTAATTCACAACGTCCAATTGTCTCCTTCCCTGCGAACACTGAGAAACACTCGGTGTCTCTGCATACCCCCAACCGCTCTTCTCACTACTCCTTTCCGCAATATTTAGCCGCAAGCTCCTGGAAATCAGAAGAGTACACCTGACCGGGCAATTCATAGTAGGCATTGGACCGTACGTAACCGGCTGCCATCTGAGCCTGCCCTTCCGCTAGCATTGTACACCCTTGCGGTAGGCTATCTACCTGAAAGTAAGCTTGGGCCAGATGAAAATACTGGTCAGAAAAGTGGTTGGCTTCTATGGACTTCTTGAACTCTGTAATGGCTACGGCATAGTTGCCCTGCCGAACCTGAACCATGCCCCGGTATAGGTACACCTGATCGTCAACCCAGCCCATAGCTTCGGGGTCATCAGCCAAATCCAGGTACTTCATGGCGTTGGCATCATCGCCTAGCTGCATATAGGCCAGCCCGATCACATGGTAGATATCCTCGCTCCAGGGGGCATCCCGGAAACTGGGGGTGAGCGAATCCAACCGATGGTAATCCGCTAGCGCACCCTTGTAGTCATGCAGCATATACAGCTTCACATACCCACGATAGCCCAGGTAAGTAACGGGCTCTAAATCTACCGCTTGATTGAGCAGCAGCATTCCCGTAGCAAAATCGCCACGTTTGGTGTGCGCAATGGACTTCTGCATATAGGCTTGGGCAAAGGTAGGATCGGCCTTGATGGCTTGGCCCATAAACCACTGCCGCTGGGTATCTCCTTGTAGACGCCCTTTCCGGTATTGGTACCAAAATTCGGCCCGCTCGCGGGGTTCCATAGAACGGTAATAGCCAAAAGCAACCAAAGACACCAGAGCAAGTAGTCCGAAAAGGGAAAATAAGATAATGCGCAGCGTCCTCATCCGATGATGTCCGTTAGTTGCCCATTCTTCACTCGGAACACGATGTGCTTGTAGCAGTCATACCGTTGGCCTCCAACCAACCCAGGCACCCAAGGGCCCATTCCCTTGATCAAATCTTTCCAAGCCTCGCGATCCAGGGGTAGGTCTATGGACCGGTATTCAGCATCTACCGCGGTCAAACGAATCCTATCGGTTTCTCCTTGACAATTGATAACGAAGCGCACCGTCAGGAGACCGGAGAAGGTATCTGGAAAATTCCAAGCAAAATCGGCCGACTCGAAATAGGCACGTAAATCTTTGGAACCCTCCCCGTACCGGGGATTTACCTGATAATACTCCTGTATGTTGTATTCGTCACACAGGAAAAACGTGGCATCGTCCAGATCAGGATCGAAGGCTATCCACCCTACCTTTTCTTTGGTATTGATCATGTGGGGCACCGTATTTTGGGCGATGCCCACTTCTGGAAAACTCCATACCAAGGCGAAGAAAGACAGAGATAACAAGGAGAGAATTCGTTGGTACATTGGGCCAAGAGGTAGTTATGGGTTGAGTTTCAATTGCGGGTTTGAAGATAGTATCTCAAGAATTGGGGTGGAAAAAACAAACCAACATTCTATACTCCAATCCTGAATTCAGTAGGCTTTCAGGATTCTGATTCCGGCACTCCTCCCCCACCCGAGGTAAACTTACTAATGAGGATGCCCACCAACACTACGCTGTAGAACTGGGCGGCCATCCCGAACAAGGAAACGATGAGCCTACTGGAATAGGAGATAGGGGCAATGTCGCCATAGCCGATGGTAGTAACGGTAATGGTGCTGTAGTACACCAGGTCCATAAAGGCGGTGGCTGGATTGGCAGGATCTACTCCGCTGAACGCCTGTACATCAAGGTAGAAAAGAATAGAGTACACGAATACGCTCATCTCGATAAGTAAAAAATAGCCGCAGGCAGCGGCAGAAATAATGTCTGCATTGATGTAACTGGGCCGGATGAGAAAGCGAATGATCTCGGTAAAAATAACGACGAAATAGACGACGTATACCGCACTGATGATGAGCATCAGTAGGTTGCTACGCCCCACTACTACCATGGTTACAGGCAAACCAATGACCAGGAGGGTAAGGATATTCTTGAGCCGCTGCCGCCACTTTTCCTTCTCTTCGAATAGGCCAATGCTGGCCACGCCCAATAGAAACATATTGAGCGGCCAGACGATTTGCTCATATACCAGCAGATCGGTGAGTACAATGCCGATGTAGAGGTGCTGGATAAGGGCAACGAGCAACACTTCGTATTTACGTCGGATCAGAAAGGGGAGTATTCGTTCTCGCAACATAGGAGGATAAAGCTACACAGAATTGGTAGTTGACAAATTGAAAGTGACAGGTTGGTGGTGTCCTAGCTTACAATTTCCCTACGAACCAGTATTTTGGCGATATGAGGAAGCAAACCTTTTTCAATTGGAGCACAGGGAAAGATTCGGCACTTGCCCTTTGGCACTTGCAGCAGCAGGAGGAATATCAAGTAAAGCACCTACTAACTACGATAAATGCCCACCACGACCGCGTGACCATGCACGGACTGCGCCGAAGTTTGTACGATGCACAGATGCAGGCATTGGGTATCCCCTACTCTACCGTAGAGCTACCCGAGATGCCCGACATGACAACCTATGAGGAACAGATGAATAGAGCCCTGCAACCCCTGCTAGCGGAGGGCTATACGCATGCTGCCTACGGAGATATCTTCCTGGAAGATCTGAAGAAGTACCGGGATGACGAGCTCGCTAAGGCAGGCCTGACTGGGGTCTACCCCATCTGGAAACGAGACACCAGGGAGCTAGCAAAAGAATTCATCGAGCGGGGCTTCCGAGCCGTGATAGTGACCTGCAAGGCCGAGCTGATGGGTGAGGACTTCGTAGGCCGTGAGTTTGATGCGAGCCTGTTGAATGACCTACCCGCAGAGGTAGACCCTTGCGGTGAGAACGGGGAGTTTCATACTTTTTGCTATGCCGGGCCCATCTTCCAAAGGCCAATCTCCTTCAGCCACGGTGAGAAGGTACTACGCACCTATCCGGCGCCTAAAACCGAGGATGGCGAGCCGATGTCAGAAGTAGGGTTTTGGTACCAAGACCTTACTAATTGACAACCACCGGATGGGGTTAGAAATATACAGCAGCAAAGGTAAGGCCGCCGTATTGGACGAATGGATCATGGAAATGGGTTATTGAGGATTTGTCTTGGTTCTCGACTCTCGTATCTTGAATCAAATCCATCTACCCTAATCTGATGACAGCAGACGACTTACGGGACTATGCCAAAGGGCTTAGCAAAAACGGCTGGGACCGACTTTCTACCGAGACCCAAGGCCTCCTAAAAACAAACGAGGGCATATTTGATACCCATACGCACATTTTTGATATCCAAACGCTGGATGTTTGGGTAACACTGCGCCGCCTACTGGGAGGTAGCTCAGAGCTTACCGAGGAGTTGATTGCACTAGTACCGGATGAGCAATACAGTGAGATACACTACTACCTACGGGGTAGTCTGGAGGAACATTCGGACTTGGGCACCGAGGCTGCTTCGGACGAGGAGTGGGACCAACTCGCTCAGTTTTTTGAAGCAGCCACTGAAGCAGTAAGTGCTTCTGATAGAACAGAGGCTACGGTTAGCATATCACTTCGTGAGTTACTGAAACACTGGAGGCTACTGCTCTCGCAAGACATGGAAGAGGTGTACCGGTACTACATGGACAATTTTGCCCTAACCCTACTGCCTGCCTATCGGGGAAAAACCCTGGTGGTAACGGCTTTAATGATGGATCTGGAGGCGGCCTGGAACATGGAGGTTCGTAGGCCCTTCGAGCAAGTGGTTACCGAACTGCTGGTGCTGGGGCAAACGCACCCACTTCTACCCTACTTTGCTGTGGACCCACGCCGAGTGGACCACGATTTGCCCGGCAGCGAAAAGAATCTGTACGAGCTATTCACCATGGCATTCCCCACGTCGGGGCCTTCCTTCTTTGGGGTAAAAGCATATCCCGGACTTGGTTACCTCCCCTCCGATTGGCGACTAGATCCAATTATGAAAATCTGTGCCGACCACAACATACCCGTCCTGAGCCACTGCGGAAGCAGTACCATCCGGGCTACCGATACCCCCCTGGAAGTTTACCGTGGGGAAGAGTTGGTAGTGCTAACGGGCACACCCGAAGAAAATGCCGTACTGATGAATGATCCGCGAGAATGGGAACCGGTATTGAAAAAGTATCCCCACTTGCGACTGAATCTGGCTCACTTTGGTGGCATTGAGCCCTGGGAGAATTTTGATGCCAATGATCCGGCCACGGAGCCACAGAATGCGCTGGATACCAGCCATCGGATCTACCACATTGTGCGACTATGCGAAACTTACGATTATGTGCATACGGACTTTTCCTACACCTTCGTGGAGGACGACCTGTTTCCAAAGTTACAGCAGCAAATTGAGGAGCATCCGAAACTAACCAGCCGGGTAGTACACGGCACAGATTCTTGGGTAGTGGTTATAGAAGAAAACATGGTGCTTGGTCAGCGCTCGTTCTTACAGTACTTTGAAGACTACCAAGAGGATTTTCTTACCAATAATCCTATCCGGCAAATGTTGGGGTCACCGAACAGCACTAAGGTAAAAACAAGTTAGCTGATAAAAGAGAATCGTTTCTTTAGGAATGAAGCACTAAACATTCAAATTCAGCTATACTCCTCAACCAGCAAATCCCGCATTTTGGGCATACCTGAGGCGGCCCCTTCTTTGATGAGTTCTACTTTTCCTCGAAACATATCCTCGGAAATACCAGGATCCACACAAAACAAAGGCGCCGATTCAGGCGCATACTCTAGTAGTGAAGCCGCCGGATACACCACCAGCGAAGTACCTACCACCAATACCAGATTAGCATCTAGCATCTCACGGATGGCAACCTCCATCATGGGAACCATCTCACCAAACCACACAATGTGCGGCCTTAGCTGTGATCCTTTTTCACACAAATCACCCCACTTCAGTTCCCATCCGTCTAGTTCATGTACCAGGCTCTCATCTACCGTACTGCGGACCTTAGAGAGTTCCCCATGCAGATGGATAATGTTACTGCTACCTCCTCGCTCATGTAGGTTATCAATATTTTGGGTGATGACCACAACCTTGAAGTGCTTCTCCAGGTCAGCTACCGCAAAATGCCCGGGGTTGGGCTCCACCTCATGCATCTTTTTGCGTCGCTCGTTGTAAAACCGAAGTACTAGTTTTGGGTCCGCGGCCCAACCCTCAGGGCTAGCTACTTGCGTTACATCATAGCCTTCCCATAGACCATCGGCTCCCCGAAAGGTAGGAATACCACTGTCGGCACTGATACCAGCACCCGTCAATACCACGAGCTTTTTCATGCCAATAAACTACGGATTCCAGAGAAGACTTTTAGAACCTGTGGTTGCTTTTTGAGCATTGAAAAGTTGAAATAGGCGTACCATTCCCTTTACCTCCTTTTTGTACTTTCCCATTTCAATAAGAATCCATGAAAAAAACCGCTATCCAAGACCTATTCGCAGAGATAAAATCTACCCATAATCCGGGCAAAATAGCCACCTACATTCCTGAGCTAGCTAAGGTAGCCCCCCACCAATTTGGCATGTATTACCAGCCGGTATCCGGAACTGGATTTGGACTAGGTGATCATAAGCAGCCATTTTCCATACAGAGTATTGCCAAGGTATTCTCCCTCACCTTAGCCATGCAGTTAGAAGGAGAGGCGCTATGGCAGCGGGTAGATGTGGAGCCCTCAGGCAATCCATTCAATTCATTGATACAGTTGGAAACGGAGCACGGTATTCCGCGCAATCCTCTCATCAATGCTGGCGCTTTGGTGGTTTGCGATGTGCTCATGAGCCATTTGTCTTCACCCCAAGCAGACTTGCTCCAGTTCATCCGAGACGTAACCGGCCTACCTCAGCTCAGCTTCACTGAAACCATCGCTCATTCGGAAGATGAAACGGGCTACCGCAACCGGGCCCTCATCAACTTAATGCGGGATTTTGACAACATAAAAAACCCTGTAGAGGAGGTACTCGATTTGTATTTCCACCTCTGCTCTATCAACATGACCTGCCAGGAACTGGCCCAGGGATTCCAATACCTGGCTTGCCACGGCCGTCGGTCCTTGGGTGGCGAAACGCTCATCACCACCTCACAAGCCAAACGGATCAATGCAATCATGCAGTTATGCGGCTTCTATGACGAAGCAGGGGACATTGCCTACCGGGTAGGGCTACCAGGAAAAAGTGGCGTGGGGGGTGGTATCATAGCCCTGCGGCCTGACCAGTACACGATTGCTTTATGGAGCCCACCACTTAATCCGAAGGGAAACTCTTACTACGGAATGAAATTCCTGGAGGAGTTTACGACCCTCACAGGCACGTCTATATTTTAACCTGGAAATTGTCGCTTGCAAGCCTTATTAGATCCCCTTACCCTGCCCATATTTTATTCTCTTCTTGAAAAACACGATATTATGTGGTGATGAAACGCTTGCTCATGTACTCCCTGCTGGCTGTTTTGGCCACAGCGTGCCTATACAATCCTCCACGGCCGGTGGCTGATGAAGATTTTGGGTCGGAAGATCCAGGCTATTTGGTTATGCACCTTGACAGCATTGTTTGGTCGCCTACCTGGTCTGTGAGCAACGGAGAGCGGCGCCCCCCCATCGAGGTCTCCTATCTGGGAAACGGGATTTTAATTTTAGCCCGACGTGCCATCGCCAACGGCATCCAAGAGGTTTCGGTATTCGTGGAAGAGCCCATATTGGTTGGTGAAGAAATTTTACCCCCCTTCGATGAAGCCTCAATTACCTTTAGAAACACTGCCAATGACTGTCGGTACCTATCAGCCCAAGACGGTTTTATTCGTATCACCGGGTTTGACCGGGTAGCCCAATCCATTCGAGGAGAATTTCAAATCGAATACAGTACGGAAGCGTGCGGTTACACCTCCCTTACCAACGGCAATTTCTCATTGCGCTACTAGAGATCTTTGCGGTAGCGTGCCTCCATGGCTTCCTGTGTCTCCAGTGGGGTATTCCCTCCTATCTGATCGCGCAACATCTGACCCATCGTCGGTAACACAGACCGTTCCACCTGCATACCAACCTCCCAGAGCTGAGACCGCATGAGTGCTTTTGCACAGTGCAAAAATGCCTGCTCTACCGTTACCAGGATGCAGGTCTTGGGCGGATGATTTTGGTAAGTGCACTGTTCCAAATACTGTGAGTCTAAGGTGATCACCGCCTTACCGTTGATCCGTAAGGTTTCATTAACCCCAGGAATCAAAAAAAGCAGCCCTATACGACCAGTCTCCACAATGTTTGTGAGGGTATCTAATCGATTATTTCCTTTGAAATCCGGAATAAGAACCTCGTTTTCAGACAATACCGTAACCCATCCTGGTTGTCCACCACGCGGGGAGGCATCCACCGTACCTTCTGCGCTATAGCTGCTCACAACTAAAAAGGGGGACAAAGCAACAAAATCAGTCATGTGTCTATCCAAGACGGCAAGCTCTTTCTTGCTGGCTCGTTCCCCTGGCAGACCGTATAGTTCTCTTAGCGATTGGATATCAGTGATTGTCATAGTATTGGGTTTTCTAGAATATACGGATGAAAGCAAATATCCACCAAAAAATTAATCTCTGGTTAATCTATCGCTACCTACTTTCGTATCAAATCCATTTGCATGAAATACCATTTTCTACCCCTGTTCTTCTTTTTCTTGATTGGCTGTCAACCAAAGGATACGCAAACCACAACGCGGCAGCAAATGGCCCGAGAGCTAGACAGTCTGTATCAGGTAAATCAGAAAGTAGAAGCTTGGTACTCGCAACAGCTAAGTGTATTTGGTTGGGACAGCCCTGAGCATTTTGCTGCTATGGATTCCTTGATATTTGTAGATTCTACCCACGTTGGCGCCATATTAAGAATGGTGGAGACCGCAGGTGGATATCCTGGAGCGGATTGGGTAGGAGATTCCTTGAAAGAGGTGGCATTTCGGATCTTACGCCTTTCTCCTCCAGATCCGGAAGGCCAGTATGCGCAACTGTTTTTGCAAGCCGCCAAACAAGGGGATTTGCCTGTGGAAGAGGCAGCCGAATACGAGGACAAATTCTTGAGTCACTACAGCAAGCCTCAAAAGTATGGCACCCAGGTAAACCAGTTCGAAATTTTGGATTCGGCCACCGGACAGTTCAATCTCAAAACTATTGCCCTTCCTATACAGGATACAGTGGGCATTGATAGCCTGCGTGCTACTATGGGGTTGGGTCCTTGGGAAGACTACCTTAACGGATTTGGCATCAGCCGTTGGGAGTAGTTATTGTATTTCCCGCACTTCCTGATAGACCGCTCGCAGCCATTCTTGAATGGCTTCGGCCGTTTCACCTTCTCTATGCACATCCCAATCTCCTTCTGCCCCCACCAAATGCTCCTGATAGATTTCCGTTACCGGATCTTGATACAAGGCATACAGAGAAAGTGAGCCCTGATCTGCCCCACGGCTGGTACCCTGTGATAATACCTGCTGAGCAATCAATTGCACTGCTTCAGGATGGCGAGCAAGCCACTCACTCTCCAGATTATATAGAAGTTGGCTATTATGAGAAATGTTGAATTCCAGACTACCGAGGGCATATCCTTCATCCGTAGGTAGCTCCCACTGATTGGAATTGCCTTCTAAGTCAAAAGAATATACATCGCCTTGGCGGGTAACGAAAAAGCCGTAGTCGGTAGGTACCCAAGCCATGTTCGTATACCGACCATAATACAGAATCTCCTGTTGGCTATCTGGTTCGGGCGCTGCCTCCAAAGCCTCATAAGAATAGCAGCCCGTAAGTAAGGCTCCCATCCAAATCATCCCCAAAACCCAAAACTTTTTCATGACTCTCTATGCCTGTCGTTGCATAGATAAGAACCGACCCTAGGATCAAAGGTTGGAAAGGAACCAAATAATATTTGGCCCCTTTCCGAGGACTATATTTTACTCGATATCGTAAGGTTCTGGACTCCAAAAGTGCACTTCTACGATCTTTCCATTAGCCACTTTATAGATGGCAATGGCATGGGCCACATTGCCATCGGGCAATCCAGTGAGCCGCTCCTGATCTACTACTGTATTGCCCACTACCATCCGTTCTACTACTTCGCAATGCAGTTCAGGAATCCGTTCAAACAGGTTGGCATATCGCGGGCGCATATTTTCTTTCCCTACCATATACGGTTCTGAGCCCGGTATCCTGAATATCTTCACGGTATCTGAATATGGCTCCAGGAATGCATCAATATCACCTTCGTTATATGCATTCAGCTGTCGCTGGGCCAAAACCTCCGGTGTATCGGGCAATAGCGTATCGGGGTCCACCAGCGTACCGGCCTTCATTACCAGATCCACTTGTTTGAGTGCCTCCAAGTCATCGCTGGGATTGGCTTCCAGCAGTACCAAGTCCGCCCGTTTACCTTCGGCAATGCTGCCCCAAAGATGAGCCTGGCTCACTATTTCTGCGGGCGTTAAGGTGCTCGCCTTTAATATCTGCCAATTGTCCAGCCCTGAAGCCTGCATAGCCGCCAGCTCCTGATAGTAAGATGTAGCATGTAGTGTACCAATATTCCCTGCATCAGTACCTGTGGCAATCATCACTCCGGCGTCCATTAACTTTTTCAGGTTTTCAGCCTCAATGTCTTCTGCGCTTCCCTCCTTATCAAGTTGGATGAGTCTGGCTTCACTCCCCGTCCGGTATTGATTTACCATGGCGGTATCTGGGTGAATCCTAAGATCCTTAAATGAACCCACCGTATATGGATTGGCCCACACAAAATCAGTAAGCGTTAGGTCAGTTGCCTGAGCAAATGTTTCAGAGTACTTCCTGCTTACAATCAGCGTAGGATCAAGCACCACTTCATTTTCCAACAGCAGATCAATAAACTCCTGGTCGATAGGTTCTCGTACACTGTGCACCAAATATTTGGCACCTGCCTTCACCGCCAGTTTGGCTTCTGCCAATCCTGTAGCGTGCACGGCTAAGGGAAGGCCATGTTTGCTAGCTTCATCCATAGTAGCCTCTACCACCGGTAAGTAAGCTTCGGCACTGCTACCTGGAAATACGATATACCAGATTTTGATAAAGTCCGGATTACGCTCAGCTTGTCTACTCACTAGTTCGCGGGCCGCATCTGGTGTCTGAATAAGCATGATCGGCGGATCTTCAATCTCGAAGGCTTGTGGCTGATAAGAACTAATCAACGGTCCCGTAGTCAGGTAAAAGGGAGCAGTAGCTACATCCTCAAACTCATCCTTGATGTCAAAATTGGTAAATGGACCGCCTACATCCATCACCGTGGTGATCCCCTGCCGCATGTACCTTCGGAACAAGTCATCAGCTTGTGCCCTTACCCAGGCTATCTCTTCTTCATAGGGCTTCAAGGGGGACATATCAATCGCGTCTGGGCGAGCATAGAGTCCACCACTTTGGAACATATGGATGTGACTATCTACCAAACCAGGAATTAGAAACTTCCCGGTCCCATCTATTACGGTAGCCCCCTCCGGGGCCTGCACCGAACGCCGGCTTACTTTGGTAATTATTCCATCTTCAACCACCACCGTGGCACCGGCTATGGCTTTGCCTTTTTCTACATCCAGGTAGGTAACTGCTTCAAAAACAGTCACCTGAGCCATCAACCGGGGCATGCAGGCCCAGGTCAGTAGGACCAATAATGTTAAACGTTTCATTGTGTGGGTATACATCTATTTTGTGGGTAATTAAATCAAACATCCTGAAAAGCAAGGATCTATTTTGCCGGCCACTCCAAAAAGTAAAATCAATAATCTCCGCCCGCCAA
>DMST01000192.1:31586-31803 GCA_003454975.1 Cytophagales bacterium
CCCGCCAATTCCAGCTCAACTTTGCCCCTCATGGTATGCCGCTAGCAAGGATTTGGCAGCCATCATGGCCGGCATTTCGTTTCTTTCTACTACCGCCTCCACTCCAGCCAATCGACCAGACACAGAATCAGCGGTGTAAAAATCACGCATAAGCATATACCGGATGGCTTCATGCATCCAATGGCGGTTTTGTTCCTTTCGGCGGTGGCCGAAGTAG
>DMST01000192.1:31863-51387 GCA_003454975.1 Cytophagales bacterium
TAGCCACTCTCTTTCATCTTTTGCTGGTACTCAAGCAGCAATTCCCAAATATCATCCAGTCCTTCTTCGTCTAGTGCCGAACAAGTAAGCACTTTCGGGCTCCAGCCAGAGCTAGCTAGCGGAAACAAATGAAGTGCATTCTGATACTCTCTCCTTGCTCTCTTCGCTGCATCCTTATTTTCCCCATCAGCTTTGGTAATGGCAATGGCATCGGCCATCTCCATTATACCTTTTTTTATTCCTTGTAGCTCATCTCCTGCTCCTGCCAGCATCAATAGCAGGAAAAAATCGACCATGCCGTGCACCGCGGTCTCCGACTGCCCAACCCCTACTGTCTCAATGAAAATCACTTCGAAACCAGCTGCTTCACAGAGCAGCATGGTTTCCCGGGTTTTGTGGGTAACGCCCCCCAAGGCATCTCCACTGGGCGAAGGACGAATGTACGCCAAGGGATCATGCGCCAGCTTTTCCATCCGGGTTTTGTCTCCCATTATGCTTCCTCGAGACCGTTGGCTCGTTGGGTCAATGGCCAATACAGCTAGTTTCTTGCCTAATGAAGTCACAAAAGACCCGAAGGACTCAATGAACGTACTCTTACCCACCCCAGGCACTCCAGTTATCCCTATTCGTAAGCTATGGCCAGTATGGGGCAATAACTTAGCCAGCACCTCTTCGGCCAGAGCCTGGTCTGCCACCAGGGTACTCTCCACCAGAGTCACCGCCCGGCTCAGCACCATCCGGTCTCCTGCTAAAACTCCACTTACATATGCGTCTACTGAGAGTCTATTTTTACGCCGGTACGCCATGCGGCCGAAGTTAAGGAATTTAGAGGCAGCCCTATGGAAATTAATTTGTATGTTTACCATAGAACAATGGGCCAAATTTGCGGCTTATGGCCCATTTACCTTAACCCAACGCACATCATTCTATGAATCGGAGTTTTTGGCTCGACACTATTTTTGCTACTGCGTTCATTTTTTTCTTCATGTGGGCAGCAAGCAAGCTTCTTTCCTCCTTCGATTTCCTTGATCCTCTGGGACAAGCCCTGGCTGACTTTGAAGTTACCGACCTTGCCTTTTCGCAAATCCGGGAAGACCCTCGCGGTGAAGATCGAGTAGTTCTGGTAAACATTGGCCTCCTGAATCGGGCAGGCATTGCCCGCCAAGTAGAAATTGTTAGCCAGTACAAACCTGCTGTTATTGGTTTAGATGCCTTCTTTCGAGCTCCAAAAGCGGATACCGCTGGGGACATTCGGTTATCCATGGCTATTGCCAATGCTGGCAACGTAGTAATGGTTACCAAAACTGTTGGCTATCAGGATTCCGTTGATGCTTTTGAATATTTGAGCACTTCACACCCCATGTTTACCATGGGTGCTCATAGTCAGGCTCATGCACAGTTTGTTACCGGAGCACAGGTGCAGGACGATTTTAAGAATGCGCGCACCTTCCCCCCAAAAATGCGGCTAATTGATGGAGAGGAAATAAGAGAGGTCCCTGCCTTTGGTGTTCATTTGGCTAGTTTCCTAGAGCCAGAGAAAGCGAAGTCCTTTCTAGAACGGAGCAACAAAGTAGAGATCATTAACTACCGAGGGAATGTCTTCGCTTCACACAGCAGCAATTATCCCATGATGTTTTCTGCCATCGACTGGCAGGATGTATTAGCCGAAAATTTTGCACCCGAGCTATTCGAAAATGCGGTGGTCATCTTTGGATACCTAGGAGACAACTTCGATGATGTGTCTTGGGAGGATAAATTGTATACCCCGATGAACAAGCAGTATGCAGGCCGCACTAACCCTGACATGTACGGTCCTGTGATCCACGCCAACATTGCCGCCATGGTTTTACAAGAAGATTACGTAAACACAATGAGCGATACGGTGGGAATTATTCTAGGAATTTTGCTCTGTTGGATAAATGTGGTATTGTTTTCGCTAATCTATCACCGTATTGGTAGATGGTATGATGGTATCACCAAGCTAATTCAGATTTTAGAGGCGACATTAATTTGGTTTATCATCATTATGGTTTTTGCCAATTACAGCTTTAAACTAAATTTAACGATTGGTTTAACGGCAATCCTACTTGCTGGAGATCTATTGGAGGTATACAACGGCGTCTTGAAAAACTTATTTTCTGCTGAAGGGCGAAAGCAGTTATTCAGGGTATCAAAACGGAAAGCAGCCGTCTCGAATTGAGATTCGTTGGATCATTTTGAGAAAATTTTATATTACACAAAGGGTATATAGCTAAGGAATATTTATTATCACACCGGACATGAGAAAATTTCTTTTCATCGGAATTACTTCCCTTTTCTTGTTGGGCCAACAGGCCGTAGCACAGGAATACGTTTTCAAAATCCTTGCAAACAAAGGGAACAACGCGTATCGCACATCCGAAACAGGAGCCGACTGGCAACCATTACGTACAGGTGCGTCATTGAGTGAAGGGTATGAAGTACAAATTGCGGAAGGGTCTTATGTGGGCTTGATTCACGCTTCTGGCAAAACCCATGAGCTCACCACTCCAGGGAGTTATGATGTAGATGATCTTGCTTCTACTTTGACTTCTGGCAGCACCGGTGTAGCCGCTAAGTATGCTGACTTCGTTTTGACCAAGCTCAACGAAGAAGAAGTGGACATCAACGCCAATTACGGTCAGTTTGTAAACGCAACGGGAGCCGTTGAGCGTGCCACAAATTCTTCCAAGTTGAAACTGATGCTCAATAAATCTACCAAGGTTTATGGATCTGAGGTTATCCTTCGCTGGGCTGAAGGAGAAGAATCAGAGTCTTACGTCATCACCTTGTACAACATCTTCGATAAGGTCATCCAAGAGCAGGAAGTAGAAGAATCTACCATGACCCTCAACTTCGACGATGAAATGATGCAAGGCCAGCACTTCGTGAAAATCACCGTGCAAGTACTTGGTTCTGACTCTCTCATTTCTGACCCTTATGGAATTGAACGCTTGCCTCCGGGTCGTATCCAGTCTATTTCTGATGAGTGGACAACCTTACAAGGTGAAATACAGGAGGAAACACCCTTGAACTACATCGTAAAGGCTGGTTTCTTTGAGGAAAAGGGATTGCTACTTGATGCCCTTACGGCCTACGAAAAAGCCATCCGTTTAGCGCCAGATGTGGACAGCTTCCGCGAGCTATATCAAGAGTTCTTGGTTCGCTCCAAACTAGCAGGAGATACCGAAGAAGATACTTCAGAGAACTAACCTAAGTTATTATACCTCGTTATCTTAAAAACCCGACGATGTCGGGTTTTTTTATGCCTTGTTCGTAAATGATCGAAGGAGATCTCTCCAACCTGCTGTTTTGCAAAGAGTTAGCCTGGCTCGCTAGATTCCAGAAATCCAAACAAGCCCCTTCTGACTACTCATTATCAATCCTCACTAATTTGCTACCCCAGTATTTCCAGGAATAAAGGATTCCCGGGGGCAATTCTGAGCGCCAAATTAGACTTGGGCAACTACTCTTTGTTATGTCCAACAATTAGCAGATATATGGTTTAGTAGAGCCGCTTTCCAAATGAGCACATACCCAATCCAAGGCGCTACTTGGTACCTGCTGAAAGCTTTGGATTTGTAAATGGTTTAATACGGGGCTAAATACTTGTAAATGATGTGGTTGCGAACTTTTCTGTAACCCTTATTTGGGGACTTACAAATGAGCAAGACAGGAGTTAAGTAAGGCTAATAATGAATACTCCCCCACGGTGAGGCTACTTATTGAAAGGTTTACATTCACAACTTAGGTTACAACAATTGGCTGGAAATACCTTCCCATCAACGGTCAACTGAGGCATTTTGATGAATGAGTTGCTTCCTAATCTTTCGGTAAAGCTCAGTGGGATTAAATGGCTTGGTCACAAAGTCATTCATACCAGAAGAGAATACCTTTTCACGCACATCAGCTAATGCAGAGGCTGTCAATGCAATGATTGGCAGCTCTCGGGCAAACTTACGAATCTCACGCGTGGCGGTATATCCATCCATTACAGGCATCTGCAGGTCCATTAGGATGACATCGTAAGGAGTGATATCCACCATATCCAACGCTTCCTGACCGTTCATGGCCACGTCCACTTGCAGTCCCCACTTCTTCAGAAACTTCTTAGCCATGGTGATATTAACATGATTATCCTCCACCAACAGAAGTTTAGCCGGGCCAAGGGGTTCAAAATTGACTGAAGGAGCGACATCCGATAGTTCACCAGAAGTACTGGTAGGATCGAACTGGAAAGATTGCACAAAACTGAAGCGGGAACCACGGCCGATTTCGCTTTCTAGCCTAATATCTACTCCTTGTAATGCCAATAGGTTTTTAATAATCGCCAAGCCAAGTCCCGTACCTCCATACTCACGGGTAGTGGAAGAGGACGCTTGGGTAAACATATTAAAGACATTGGCCTGCTTGGATTTCTCGATCCCTATCCCGGTATCAGCAACAGAAAATTCCAACGTTACCTGCTCATCTTTAGCCTCTAGCATGTCCACTTCCATCACTACCTTACCATGCTTGGTAAACTTAATGGCATTGCTTACCAGATTGGTAAGAATCTGGTTGAGTCGTTTTCCATCTACCTTTACGGTATCGGGTAGGCTTTCCTCCACCTTTACTTCCAACTCAAGGCCTTTGTCCTCAGCCAGCGGGGTAAGTGCCTTTTGTATACTATAAAAGATAGCACGGACATCCACATCCTCCACTACAAACTCCACCTTTCCGGCTTCAATCTTGCTGAAGTCCAGTATATCATTTACCAGTACCAGTAAGTTTTCTGCAGAATACTTTAGTGTAGTAAGGTTTTCCAATTGATCTTCCCGTGGTTGCTCTTGCAACAACAAGTGGGTAGATCCAATTACAGCATTCAAAGGAGTCCGAATTTCATGACTCATCACTGACAAGAACTCGGCCTTCGCCTGGGATGCGCGTTCAGCCTTGAGTTTTGCATCCTGCTCCTTCTTCAGCAAATAAATTTGAGCGATTGAGAACAGGGACAGTTCCAACAATACCCCCAATTGAAAAGCATAGTTCGCATTTGGGCTTGCATACAACTCGTTGACCAGCAAGCTGGTAATCAATCCTATATGGAGGAAAAGCGAGCCAATAATTATAAACAAAGAGAGCTCCCTGGCATACCTCCAAAAAGCAAACAAAAGCACCAAGAATCCCAGAGACTCTACGTACACATAGGTGCGGTGCACGCGCTGCAAAAACTCAAAGTTGTTATTGGCCAGCAGTACAAGTGTCATCCCTAAGGCCTCTGCCAGCCTCACAAAAATGAGCAACCTCATAAAGGCATCCCAGTTAGGCATGCGCTTGAAAGTGCCCAAAAAATGCCTTTGGAATTGTAAATAGAACACCGGCATCAGGGAAGTACTTGCCAGGTAAAAGGCTATATAGAGGTAGGGATACTCCCCTAACTGAGTCTGAGAGGTAAGGCCGTAGAAATTAAGAAAGTACAGACTGGTTACTACTACATATCCTACATAGTAGATGGTATGCGTACGCTTAAGGAACAGGAATAGAACAAAGTTATAGATAATTAGCAACCATAATACACCTTGAAACAATCCTTGCCACCAGTTTAGGTTGGTGTTTTCATGCTGCCACGAGTCCATTGGAACCAGATTGGCCTGGAAGTCGACCGGATGACCATCGATATTCCACACTTTTGCAAAAACCGTAACCGACTTATTGGCTCCTATGTAGAGGGGAACACTTACTTGGTTGCGGTTATGGGGTAAGCTTTTTTCATCTCTGGGTACTAGTACACCCGTCTTATACAATTCATGCCGGTCTACGTCCGAACGGTATACATAGACCTCAGCGTAGTTGGTGTGGCGGTCGCCTGGCGTAATACACCAGATTGAGGTCCTTATCAAACTGGTTTTTTATGGTAAGTTTCGTCCAAAAAAATTCGGCCGAAGGTCTTTTTTGCACAAAGGTGCTATAGCCCATAAACACACTAGGATCTTGGCCTATCACTTCTGAAATACCCAAGGACTTCCCTACTTCAGGTAAAATGAACAAATAATTCTTTACCTCTGGGTAGGCCTCCTTTTCTTGGTCTAAGCGATACGGTACAGCAAGAGAAGCTTGCCCAAACACTGTGGCTATATGAGCAAAAAGAAAAATTAGTAAACATGCCCCCCGTGGCGAGATTCTCATAAACGTTATATATCATGTAAGGCCAAAAAGCCTATTATGCAAAATACAGTTAAATAAGCGGATAGGTACCGGAAATCGTTTTTTTTCGATCATAAACAAGGATTTACTTCCTAGGAAGGAATCAATTTATGAGTAGAACCTTAAAACCTGCTGACTTATTTTTCATACGCCAATCCTAAAATAAGAACCTTTTTCCTACCCTTGGCCTACCATATTATACTTTAACACGCTTCCCTATGTTTTTTTTTCTATCCAAAACTCTCCCCTACTTGGTTATGCCTTTTTCATGGGTGGTGTACTGCCTACTGTTGGCTTTTATTTTTCGTAAGCGACGACAACGAAGAAACGTGTGGCTGGTTCTTGCTATTTCGTTAGCATACCTTTTCTCAAACAAGTTTTTAGCACTAGAACTTCAACGAGCCTGGGATTGGTCTTATGTCCCTTCCAAACAAGTACCGAAGGGGAGTTTTGGAATTTTACTTGGAGGCATGACTAACCAGGACATAAAAGCTGCAGATTATCCCATCTTTGCCTACAATTCAGACCGAATAATCCAAGGGGCACACTTATACCATTCGGGAGTTATCCGGAAAGTTTTGGTCACGGGTGGTATTGCCACCACCATGTCTCACAAACATAGACGACCGGAAGCCCAATTAATTTACCAGACTTTGTTAGAATGGGGCATACCCGAACAGGATATATGGCTGGAAACGCAAAGTGTCAACACCTATGAAAACGCATTATTTTCTAAGCAGTTAACAGATTCCTTGGGTGTACTGGAGGATCCTATTCTAATCACGTCAGCTTTTCACATGCGCAGATCCATCATGTGCTTCCGTAAAATAGGATACTCACCTATCCCCTACCCTACAGGTCATTCTACACCGGACCGAGACCAAATCGCATTCGCTGAATATTGGTATCCCAGCGAAGAGGCACCAAACATTTACCGTCGTGTTTTCCGGGAAATTTTAGGGATTGTGGTTTACAAAATGAAAGGATACTTATAGAAGTGCGAAATTTGATAAACTAGCCAATTACACCATTCTAATTGACTGTGGATAAAACCAAAAATTGCACCCATTTTATATTTTTTTTACCCCTTTCGTGATTAACCCAGATTGTTTTTATCTACCTTGCGGAAGGAAAGGTGAATTTTTATTTAATTGGCAAGCCATGGAACTGACAGCAACTATCCGTCCGATGAAACCCATAGAAAATTTAAATTTTAATGAATTCATGGAAAACTTTGCCACCGAAATTGGTGGTAACTATTCCGAATATGATGATAACCGCTCGGTAATTGTAATTCCTATAGAAGGAAACCGATTCCAAAGCGTATTTGGCATTAAGAAATTTAGTGAGCGCTATCAAAAAGTTGGATTAGAGTTTACCTCTAAGGTTTGCCCATTTACAGAGGATATTGACTTGGGTGAGTTACTGAAAGAGAATGCCCGTTTTTGTTACGCTAAATTCATCCTGGAAGACGGATTTATAAAAGTTGAATCCAACTTGTTTCCCGACAACATAAATGAAGCCTTGGTAAAGGAAGTAATTGTAGAAGTAGCCAATGTAGCGGATGAGTGGGAATATCGCCTTACAGGACAGGACGTACACTAATTCCAAAGCACCACTACCATCTTTTCATGCGCCTCCGGGCGCATTTTTTGTTTCCATGCGTTCCATTGCCTTAAAAACACGCATCTTTGTGCTTGCAAGCTGCCCAATCGCTCTCCCGGTATAGGGAGTGAGGAAAGTCCGGGCAACGTAGGGCATCGTACTTCCTAACGGGAAGGGTCTCGCCCCGGCGAGGTACAGACAGTGCCGCAGAAAATATACCGCCTCAACACGTTGGGGTAAGGGTGAAATGGTGAGGTAAGAGCTCACCGCAGTGCGGGTGACCGTACTGGCAGGGTAAACCTTACGAGTTGAAAGACCAAATAGGCTGGTAGTAGGTTCGTGAAACCTCGGGGGGCGGCTCGTTCCCCAGGCTGTTTATACAGCCGACGCCGGTGGGTAGGTCGATAGAGCCTAAGGGTGACCTTAGGCCCAGATAAATGATTGGGATTCTGTGTGGCGGCATGCTGCTCTCAGAATGACAGAACCCGGCTTATAGGCTTGCAAAAAATCTCTAAGGCTCGTGCTCCTGGCACGGGCCTTGTTTATATTCACCCCAAACCAGAGACTATGGCAAAAATCTTAATTGTAGACGACGAACAGAGCATACGATCTACCCTAAAGGAGATCTTGGAATATGAAAACTATGAGGTTGACCAGGCCAAAGATGGGGCTGATGGACTAGATAAGATCCAAAAAGGCGAGTATGATGTGGTACTCTGCGACATTAAAATGCCAAAGATGGATGGTATGGAGGTGTTGGAAAAGGCCATGATGCTAGGCAAGGACACCCAGTTCATCATGGTATCTGCCCATGGAAACATCGAAACAGCGGTAGATGCCACAAAGAAAGGCGCCTTCGACTTCATTGAGAAACCACCCGAACTGAACCGCTTGTTGCTGTCAGTACGCAATGCACTAGATAAATCCAATTTGGTAACCGAGACCAAGGTGCTTCGCAAACGTGTTTCGAAGAAATATGAAATTATCGGAGAATCGGAGGCCATCGGCAAGGTGAACGAGACCATCGGTAAGGTAGCTCCCACAGAAGCACGAGTCTTGATTACAGGCCCCAATGGGTCGGGAAAGGAATTGGTTGCTCACCAGATTCATCAGCAGAGTTCCCGGGCAAAAAGCCCCTTTATTGAGGTGAACTGTGCGGCAATTCCTGGAGAGCTGATAGAAAGTGAGCTGTTTGGCCATGAAAAGGGTGCCTTTACCTCTGCTCACAAACAACGGATCGGAAAATTTGAGCAAGCTCAAGGCGGTATGATCTTCCTGGACGAGATTGGTGACATGAGTTTGGCTGCGCAAGCCAAAGTGCTGCGTGCGTTGCAGGAAAACCGAATCACGCGCGTAGGAGGCGATAAGGACATCAAAGTGGATGTGCGGGTGGTAGCGGCTACCAACAAGGACCTAAAGAAGGCCATCGCCAACAATGAGTTCCGTGAAGACTTGTATCATCGCCTTAGCGTAATCATTGTCAATGTGCCACCGCTAAAAAACCGTAAGGATGACATCCCTCTGCTTACGGATAAGTTCCTAGGTGATATTGCGCAGGAATATGGAACGGCGAAAATGGAAATTACAGAATCGGCTATGGAAAGACTGATGGCCTATGACTGGACCGGAAACGTGCGAGAGCTGAGAAATGTGATAGAGCGGCTGGTAATCATGTCGGACAAATCCATCGATGAAGACCAAGTAAAAAAATATGCGGAAATCGATTAGCCAAATGGCTAGTCGATTTCCGCATAATAGGCACTCGAAAAAAGTCTTTATATATCAGTCAGCTACTTCCACATCAGCTTGCTCTACGCTCTGCTGTGCATAGGTAGGGCACGACTTCTGAGTGCAAGAAGCGAGGAAAATCATCCCAAAGAAAGCTGCGATCAACGTAAATTTTTTCATGGCGTTTTACAGTGTAAGTTGATATTCAGTTCAATGTTATGAACGTTTAAAGCTACGGATTAGATTCCGTTACTCAAACGATTCTCTATTAAACCATTCATTTCGTAGACAAAACGGAAGGTAAAATAGATTATTTTACAAAGTCATGAGATTACACCCCCTAATATCGGAATGATCAAACCGCCCCAATACCTCAAAGGAGTTCCCCTCTCCTACCCTGCCAATATCCATAGTTTCTATGAATGCACAACTATGCGCATTGGCCAGATCAATGACATTGATCCCTCCCGGCCTTGAGGGTGCCGCGGGTGATAGAGGGTCATTTACATCACGTAGTTGCACCCGCATCCAAGGTGGCGCATGAAAGTACATCCCGCCAGCGGTATAGGCTTGGCTCATTAGTTCCGTCATTCCGTACTCAGAATACACCTGTTGCACACCCAACCCCTCTTTTATTGTTCGGTGCAGTTCAGCCCTGGTTATTTCCTTCCTCCTCCCTTTCATTCCCCCAGTCTCAACCACCACAACTTCTGGCCAGGCTTGAGGAAATTGTTCTACCAAATCCAATAAAGCGAAGGTAACCCCTACCAGAATCACCTTTATTCCCTGCCGAGAGGCTTCGTTCACATCTTGAACGAGTGATGCATAATTATCGAGGTAAAATCCTCCAAATGCATTGCCTGATGAGTTCATTAAGTGATCCATCATGGACACCAATGATGCGTTGGAGCGCTCTAGGTAACTGGGCAATAGGGAAAAGATGGCACTTTCTTCCAGTTTACCAAAGGTAGCTTCAAAACCTTGCCTACACACCTCATGGTAGACATCCAGAGAGGCTACGGAGTGTTTACTCGTTATTTGCCCAGTTGTTCCGCTGCTTTCAAATACGGCCGCTTCCTGGAATTCATAAGAACGGATATCATGTTCCTTGAAAAACCGAATGGGCAAAAAGGGCACCTCAGCCAGGCGCTGTACCTGTTCAGGATTGACTCCTAAATGGAACAAATATTGCTTGTAAACCGGTATGGACTGGGCTTGAAACCGAAAAAGCTCCATCGCTTGTGTATCAAACGTGTCATTTCGAACCGTTTTCCACACTTCCATAAAACGATCTGGATTTTCCAACCGTTATAATCGTATAATTCGGCGCCCAAAATAAGGATTTATCAATGAAGCTACCTCGTAACCTATTCTTATCTGCCACCTCGCTTGGCATAATTCTCAGTAGTTGTACTACTCCACCTGTATTTGATGACGTTCCGTTGATTTCGGACATGCAAGTAGAATTCATCGAAGTAGATGAGGCCTCAGCTAGAGATACGTTAGCCATCATTTTCCATTTCACTGACGGAGACGGAGACTTGGGATTGGGCCCTGAAGAAACCTTTCCTCCATATAACCTTCGAGACTATCAGATAAGCCCTATTACTGATGATACGGTGCACTATGGCGACCCTGAGGCAGGCGACTTCCCATACGAGTTTCCATACACTTGCCTGAATTGGGAGCTAAATTTCAGGGGTTATCAAAACGTAAATGGGCAACAAGAAGCCGTATTCGATACTTTGCTCTACTCCCTCAACGATGACCATTACAATATTACCATCGACTGGTTTGTAAAACCCGATGGGCAAACGGAATGGGAAGCCTTTGATTGGGTATTGTTCCGTCCCCCCTCTTGTGGCGAAACGTTTAACGGTAGATTTCCTCGATTATTTGACGAGGACCGGGTAGAAGAAGACGGCACCATTAATCCCTTTCCATTGGAAGGTGACTTACGCTACTCTATGACTTCTGACGGCTTTTTGCTGCTCTTTGGAGCAGACAGCATCCGACTCGATGTACAAATAAAGGACCGTATGCTGCGAAGGAGTAACACACTGTCAAGGGCTTTCACTTTACCGGGTGTACGCAGAGGGGGATGAGTCAGACATTTACGTATCCATACCCCAGGCCTATGGTTACCTTAGATGCAGTCATCCTCCGTCCTGCGGATACGGGTGGCTGGGATATTCTTCTCATAGAACGCGGCAAGCCTCCATTTGATGGACACTGGGCCTTGCCGGGTGGCTTTCTGGAAATGGACGAAGATTTACCTATCGGGGCATCGCGAGAGTTGGAAGAAGAGACTGGCCTATCCATTAGCAGACCAATGAAACAGCTAGGAGCTTTTGGACATCCAGAAAGGGACCCTCGCGGCAGAACGATTACTATTGCCTATGGGTTAGTATTGACCCGGGAGGAGGGCCAATTGGCAGTTGAGGGCCGTGACGATGCCCGAAAGGCTGCTTGGCATTCCATAACGCAACTTCCGCCTCTTGCCTTTGATCATTCCGACATTATACAAACAGGACTTACTGTTCTACTTTGAGGAAAAAAGAAAAACCCCGATCTATGGACCGGGGCCTTTTACCCTATCATAACACCCAAATAAAATTCATTCACCTATCTACTTTGCTAAGCACTTAGCTTTACTAGTAGTCTATTTTTTGCATCAGCTTCGGCCTCTGGGATACTGGTAAACACTGCATAATCCACAGGTGGTTTTTGTACCAGAAAGATGCCTTGCATGATAAATTTCACTAAGGGAGAGTTAATCACATAACACCACTTTTCACATGACTCCCTTATGCTTTCTCTGTTTTCTTTAATCCAATTTCCTTGACGAATTCTAAGTTTACTGGATAAGTATTTGGCTTTGGATCCATCAAGAATTACAACGATACCTCTACGTGATGTAATTAATACCTCAAATTCTTTTAAATAAGCTTCAAATTGTTGCTCATTGGGGTCAAACCCCGCAAATGAAACTTTCACAATGTTGTCGGTTATTTCTGAAAAGGTAGCGTATTGCATGTCGTCTGTTTGTGATTAGTTTCTGATACAAAGAACGGGGAAAAGGACAAAACAGATGACAAAAAGTACACGTCTTCGATGAACTCAATTCTAGGCCAGATGAATTTTTAAAACACACCAAAGAGTATCACCCTACCCCACAAAAATTGTATTTTTACAACACAAAGCCTTCACCACAAGTCCAAAACAACTATCAAATAGTCCAATTTATAATTCCCTCTTATTCATGCCACTGATCCACTTTGGTCAAACAACAAAATAAATACCATAAACAGGGCATTACCTTACACCTAACTTACTTAACACCAAGCCATCACTCATTATCTCGAGAGAAAGGAAATGATGTCCAGAAATGATTGACTATCCACTAAAAACTCACGTACGTTCATTTGGCATGGGATTCAACTTTACGCCAGATTCCTTACACCAAAAAGGCCCCATCATTATTCCCATACCCCCACGAAATACCTGAACATCTAACCCAACTTTTGGAAGCCTTGCCCTAAATTCCCACCTTTTTTGGCTAGAAATAGCGCCTCCAAGGCTTCTAGTACACTACCCTACATATGCCCAAATGGATAGTACGCAGTCATGTATCGTCTTTTTTCTATTAAAAAATCACATCAATTCAACTACAACTAAAACCCAACAATCGATGAAGAAGCTCCTATTATCGAACATCATTTTATGATATCTTACAAGCGCTGCTATAATTAATACCTTTGGAAGGTTACACATCAGATAAAAACACCCAGGATTGCATGCCCGCATTCTCCAGTCATCGGATAGGACACCTATGGAAATTAATGACTGGGCTATGCTTGATGATGTGCTATTCGAATTGTTCAGCTAATCCTACCACTTCAGAAGGAGCAGTGAGTGAGGAAGATATACTATCCATTACCCAGAAAATCAGCTCATTAGGCTGGGGAAACAAAAAGTTAGTAGACAGCATACTTAGCCAGATCACTCCCTTATCAGCCGCCAGCCCTTACATTGAGGGTGAGGTACATTACCTGAAGGCTACCCAAGCCCGATGGGAGGGAAATTATGAACAGACCCTCACTTTGGGACTTAGAGCCCTGTTATTGTTTCAGGAAACGTCCCATCTGGAGGGTCAAGCCCGAGCATTGCTACATATTTCTAACGCACTGGACCAGCTAGGCAGGTCAGAGGACGCGCTTTTTTACACAAAAAAAGCACTACGCATAGCTCGCCTAATTATAAGTCCAAAATATGAAGGGCAGAGTTTGGTAGCGTACGGGAGGATAGCCTTGGCTTTAAATATGCCAGATTCTGCTCTCTATTACCTACAACAAGCAGAGTCCATTTTGCGTAGCGCACACTCACCTATTTTGCTAGGATACACCTATACTTATTTGGGTGAAGCCCTTACCAAACAAGGTGAATTAACCAGAGGACTTCACTATTTTACAGAAAGCAGACGCTTGGGTCAACAGACGGAGCATCCGCATACACAGCACCAGGCCCTTTTGGGCATGGGCAGAATTTATCTGGTGCAAACCCAATGGGACAAGGCCATCAACTCATTAGCTAGCGCTCTTGAAATTGCCCAAGAACAAAATTGGTTCGGGCCAATTCTGGAAACGGCCACCCTACTGAGTGAAGCGTTCCTAAGAAACGCCAATCCTGAGAGCCAGGCAAAGTACACTCTGCTAGCCCAAGCCTATGCTGATAGTATTCCTCCCAATACCACATCTTCTGATCCAACTCGTTTTGAAGCTGAATTGCAAACCATTCAGCAGCTACTGGAGGAACAAGGAAATAAGCGGCAAAGGCGTATCCAGAATATTGGATGGATTATAGGCTCTATAGGTCTATTGGTACTTATTCTTTTGGGTTATCGCAATCTGAAACTAGCGCAAGCTAATCACCTGATTCAGTCTCGAGAGAATGAGTTAACCGAGCGCATAACTATCTTGGAGGCCGAACAACGGAAGACACAACTTCGGGAGGCGTATGTACGCCAACGGGAAGTTTCATTGGAGGCACTGGATGGGTTTAGAAACCAAATGTACATCGTCCTCACACAAGAGATGCGGGACCCACTAGCCGCCTTGCTCACGCTGCAGCACGATATGCTAAGACCAGATCTTACCCTGAAAGAGGTAAAGGAGATTGGTCGGGATTCGCAGCGCGCAATGCAAACCCTATTTCAACTTTTACAGAGTATCGTATTTTGGATTCGCATCCAAAAGAATGGGTTGCAACCGAAGTTGAACCTGCTCGACAATCTGTCAACCCTAGACAGTGCTATGCGCACCATGCTACCCGTAGCCGAAGGTTACCGGATGAAGCTATCAGTAACTACTCAGAAGGATTGCAAATTCTCCGGCGATTCTGAGCTACTGCACCAAATCATCCAGCTATTGATTTTCAATGCTATTCGGTACAACCAATCCACTGACCCTATCAGCTGTGGCACCTTCCCCGGTGAAAATAGGGTAGTATTTGCCGTCACCATTCCGTTGAAAGAAAGACTACCCTCATTAGCATCCATTTGGAATGCACAAACCGTAGAAGAGACTCCCAATACGCACGAGGACGGCACGGCTGGCCTCACGCTATGGCTTTGCCTAAGGCTGATTTTACTTATGAATGGTAACGCTTGGGAGGAATTTGATGAAGATCACGGACAAACCCTCAAGTTTGCCATCCCCTTCAGTCCACAAGAGGCAATCCTGCCACAGGACCTTAACTCAAATTCGCCAAGGGAAGACGACTAGGCATCGATTTGTTCCTAAATAATACCGAAGGAGTGTAGCCCATAGATTTGATGGTTCTATGAAAGGCATCACGTAATGAAACGCCAAGCAATAAGTAGGCAAGCAATAAAGCCAAATTTTATTTGGGTTAGGCAAAATCCTTCGGAAGGAAAATTTACAGCGGGCGTAATTCAACCCTTTGCGAAAATTCGCTTTTTAATAATTATCAAAAAGCCAACGCTCATTTTGTGAAATTAACAACAAAACACACAAACAACCCTCAATAGAGCCAATAGAGAGTTAGTTTAGTTGCGTATATTCGATTTCCAAGTGTATTCCACCTACTACTCGGGCATACTTTTCACCAACTCACATCACGCACAATGGAGAGAACCACTGGATTATACCGGCCTGATTTTGAGCATGACGCCTGCGGAATAGGCGCGGTAGTACAGATTGATGGCACTCCCTCGTACAGTATCTTGGATGAAGCCCTTACCATGTTGCAGAATATGGAACACCGGGGCGCTACGGGGGCTAACCCAGACACCGGGGACGGAGCCGGTATCATGCTGCAGCTACCGCATGATTTTCTGAAAGAGGTAGCCTTTGAATATGACATAGAGCTCCCCAAACCGGGGGCTTACGGCGTGGGAGTGCTCTTTTTCCCTCCCCAAAACTCTATTCGGGAAGCTTGTCGTGCGGTACTAGAACGGCATCTTGACGAACTGGAATTTGAATGCCTGGGGTATCGTCCGGTACCTGTAAACCGCTTAGTGCCCGGAGCGGGTGCCAAAACCGCTGAGCCCATTATTGAACAGGTATTTGTAAAACATCGCCAAGGGCTAACCGGAGACGAACTAGAGCGTAAGTTGTTTGTGCTTCGCCAATACACCACCCACTTCATAGGACACAACATCCGCGGTAACAACGGTAACTTCTACGTACCTAGCTTCAGTAGCCGTGTGCTGATATATAAGGGGCAGCTACGAACTGACCAGCTGAGAATGTACTACGATGACCTGCAAGACGAACGCATGGTATCGGCCCTGGCAATGGTGCATTCCCGGTTTAGTACAAATACCTTCCCTAACTGGAAGCTGGCCCAGCCCTTCCGGTACATGGCGCACAACGGTGAGATTAATACCATTCGAGGCAACCTAAACAAAATGCGCTCGAAAGAGGCGCTGTTTGAGTCCACCAAATTTAGCGAGGCTGACATGGAACGCTTGCTTCCAGTCACCAATCTGGAGCACTCGGACTCCGCAAACCTGGATGCCTTAGTGGAGATGCTCGTACTTGCGGGCAGATCCTTGCCCCACGTAATGATGATGCTGGTGCCTGAAGCCTGGCAGCACAATGCACTGATGGACCCCGAGCGGAAAGCGTTTTACCAATACCATGCCTCACTGATGGAGCCCTGGGATGGCCCTGCCGCCTTGTTCTTTACGGATGGTGTGGGCATAGGTGCCACGAGTGATCGGAACGGCCTGCGCCCTGCACGATATACTCGTACGGACTCCAATCGGCTGTATATGGCGTCCGAGGCCGGCACGCTAGACATTGATCCGGCCACCATTGTGGAGGAAGGTCGCCTACAGCCTGGCAAGATGGTATGGGCTGATGTGAAGAAGGGGGAATTCCTCCGGGACGACGACATCAAAAAACAAGTAGTTTCGGAAAAGCCCTATCGAGACTTTGTGCAGGAGCATCGCGTGAAGCTCCGCTTAATTCCTGACCCCGTATCGGCGGTGGCCCCTCCTTCTGACGAGGAATTGCTACAGGCGCAACAGGTATTTGGGATGACCCGTGAGGACCTCAAGTTCATCTTGAGCCCGATGGCCGAAACAGGGAAAGAGCCACTGGGCTCTATGGGAGCAGATATCCCCCTCGCGGTGGTTTCTAAACAACCTCAACATATTTCGCATTATTTCCGACAGATTTTTGCCCAAGTGAGTAATCCACCCATCGACCCTATACGGGAGCGACTGGTGATGTCACTGTTTACCCGGGTAGGCGATTCCAAAAACATTCTAGAGCCCACTCCAGAGCATGCCCAACAGGTGCACATCTCGCAGCCTATTCTGCGCCATAGCAGTCTACTCAAGCTGCAAAGCCTAGGGCACTTGGGCTACCACCATAGAGTTCTGTCGGCCACCTTTTTGGCCGATGGTGCACCGGGTCGGCTGGAAGAAGGCCTTTCGAAACTGTACGCAGAGGCAGAGCGGGCCATTGAAAGTGGCATTAAAATTCTGGTGATTTCCAACCGTCAGGTTTCGGCAACCCACTCTCCTATTCCCTCCTTGCTGGCCATTGGTGGCGTACATCACCACTTAATCCGGGAGCGAAAGCGCACCCACGTGGGCTTGATCATGGAAGGTGGAGACTTGTGGGAAACCCACCATATGGCCACAGTAATTGGTTTTGGAGCCAGCGCGGTACATCCATACCTGGCTTTGCAAACGCAGGCTGCTTTGGCTAAGGCAGAAGACCGTGATCCCAAAGAGTCAGAAGACAAATACATTACTGCAGTTGGTAACGGGTTGTTGAAGATCATGTCTAAGATGGGCATTAGTACGCTTCAGAGTTACCAGAGTGCACAGATTTTCGAAATCCTGGGGTTGAGCTCACACGTGGTAGAATCTTGCTTCCGCGGTACGCCCAGTCGCATAGAAGGTTTGGGCTTCGATGATTTGGCCGAGGAAATATTGGCAAACCACCGCGTGGCGTATCGGCCACCTACCGGCACCCTACCCGCCTTGTCTGACGGTGGTGTGTACCAATGGAAACGCAAAGGGGAAACCCACCTGCTAAATCCAGAAACCATTCCGTTGCTGCAAAAAGCAGCCCGGCTCAATGACTATGAGCTGTACAAAGAATACGCTAATAAGGTAAATACCATTCAACAAGATGTAGCCACACTACGTGGACTTCTCGACTTCAAAAAGCGCCGTCCGGTGCCTATTGAGGAGGTAGAGCCGGTGGAAGACATCGTGAAACGCTTTGCTACTGGAGCCATGTCCTTTGGCTCACTATCGCACGAGGCGCATAGCACCTTGGCCATTGCCATGAACCGCATGGGTGGCAAAAGCAATAGCGGCGAGGGAGGCGAAGATCCTGACCGGTATATTCCGAAAGAAAATGGCGACTCCATGCGGTCGGCGATCAAACAGGTGGCCTCGGGCCGATTTGGCGTTACCAGCCACTACCTGAGCGAGGCCGACGAGATTCAGATCAAGATGGCCCAAGGGGCCAAACCAGGGAAAGGCGGTCAGCTACCCGGCCATAAGGTGGACTCGTGGATTGCCCGTGTGCGCCACGCTACGCCTGGCGTAGGCCTAATTTCTCCCCCACCCCACCACGACATTTATTCGATTGAGGACCTGAAGCAGCTTATTTATGACCTGAAGCAGGCCAATCCAGAGGCACGTATCAATGTGAAGCTAGTAAGCGAAGCGGGTGTGGGTACTATTGCCGTGGGGGTGGCCAAAGCAGAGGCGAATGTAGTGATGATATCGGGCGCCGACGGTGGCACAGGAGCATCCCCTTTGAGTTCTATACGCCATGCCGGATTGCCCTGGGAAATAGGCCTGTCTGAAGCTCAGCAAACACTGGTAAAGAA
The DNA here is from genome assembly GCA_003454975.1 of Cytophagales bacterium. Taxonomy (GTDB): domain Bacteria; phylum Bacteroidota; class Bacteroidia; order Cytophagales; family Cyclobacteriaceae; genus DMST01. The sequence continues at coordinate 50,785 of DMST01000192.1, forward strand.
TGACCTGCGCAGCCGCGTAACGGTGCAGGTAGACGGTAAAATATTGACCGGACGTGACATAGCTGTGGCTACCCTATTGGGTGCCGAGGAGTGGGGTGTGAGCACGGCGGCCTTGATTGTAGAAGGCTGCATTATGATGCGTAAGTGCCACTTGAACACTTGCCCGGTGGGTATAGCTACCCAGCGGAAAGACCTACGCGATTTGTTCACGGGGGATCCGGACCATGTAGTGAATTTCTTTCACTTAGTGGCACAAGACCTACGCGAGATTATGGCACAGCTGGGCTATAAGCGAGTAGACCAAATGGTAGGCCAAGTGCACAACCTGCGCCCCCGCAATCTGGATAGCCACCGCAAACTGATGGACCTGGACTTAGGCCCCATCCTGCACGAAGAGCGTGTGGCCGAAGGGGTAGGACATTACTACCAGATGGAGGCAGAAACAGCCGTGACGGAAGCAGTACTTGACCACGAGTTGATTGCCAACGGAGAATCTGCTCTGGAGCAAGCAACGGCCGTGGAAGGAGATTTCCCTATCCAAAACACTGACCGCTCGGTAGGCACACAGCTCTCCTACCAAGTGTCTCGTCGGTGGGGAGCGGG
>DMST01000125.1:0-3178 GCA_003454975.1 Cytophagales bacterium
CCCCGTGCCGCCGCACTCCCAACAAGGGGACTACCTGGGGGTGTTTGAGCAAGCCATGGGCTGGCTGCTGGAGATAGAATCCTACGCTCTGGTGATGATTATCGGCATGGTGGGCTTTGGCCTGCTGGGCGCCGCTTCGGGTAGCTTCATCCGAGACTCGGACCGACGACGAACGCAAGGCGGACCATTCGTAGAGGACCTTCCGGGCGTACTCATCAAAGGCTTTACGGCCTCCATGGTCATCTTTCTGGGCATACAGGGCAGTCTGGCGGTGCTGGGCAACGGCGGTGAGCCGCCCGACTCCAATCTGCTGTTTTTTATGGCCCTGGTGGGGGCAGTGTTTAGCGACCGGGCATGGGACTGGGCCCGGCAAAAGTTTGAGGAAACCTTGAACAAAGAACCCTCGGAGGATGACCCCGAATCTATTGCCTCTGCGCCCGTATCGGGTGGTTTTACTCCCCGTGCATTCCAGCCCCACAATACCACCGCTACACAGGAAAAAGCCGCTGAACCGCCGCCCAATTTTCTAGCCTAGCCTACTGCCAACCCTTCGTTATTCTCTAACCATTACAAACCTCATTGACCGTGAACAATCACACCGTAACCCTACCCCAAAACCTGAAAGGCTTTGCCGAGCCGAATCCAGACTCATACGTGGCCGAGGTACCCGCCGGAGAGTATCCGCTCTTCAAAATATTGACCCAATACCCCTCTTCGGACACCGATTTTGTACAGCTAGACCTGCCCAATACGGACGAGGACCTTTGGGTGTGCATCCGCTGGAAAGAACAAGTCTACGGGCAGATAGTAGCGAATGATATTGCGGCTGCCGCACCGCCCGTCAACTTTCTATCAGAGGCAGACCTGAGCGCCGTAAGCGGCCCGGTATTTCATGCCCCGGAGCAGGAGCAGCTCTCAGTGCAGGGACCGGAGTCCACCCAACCTGCATTACTTACCCCGCAGCTGTATGTCAAACAGCCCCTGAAAAGCTTTCAGTCACCCAATACCCAGTCCGCCCACCAGGGTACGGTACCCGCTGGTACCTACCCGGTACTGGAATGGATGGAAGGCTACCCCAACGCCCATACAGACTTTGTGCGGATAGCCCTGCCTGACTTGGAGGAAGGCGCCTGGTTGTGCACCCGCTGGAAAGACCAGCACTACGCCACGGTGGTAGAAGAAGCCACCGAGGCAACCCCCATCCCCCATATAGAAAGCATACCGGAATCTGCCCTCACTAGCCTGTTACCTGCGTTTTATGACTTTGGGTACCACCTACACCAGGCTTACTACCCGTATCCTATCCCAGGTGTGAAGGTACCCCAAGCCCCGCCAAACCCTCCACAAAACAACTGCTGCACCTTTGTAGAAGGGCTGGTGGTAAAGGCTTGGGCAGAGGCCAAGGACCTCACTTGGACACACGCACACCATGCGGACATGATGATCTACAATGCAGACCGGATGTTTTCCCCGGTTGAAGCCCTGGTAGCGGCTGGTATTGCAGATGCGGTGGTCCATGAGGATGACGCCCCAGCGCACTGGACGGTTGTGCAAGGCTGGCGGCAGAAGAAACCGCTACGGGGTGGACATACCTTCATTGTGGTGGCACACCATGCCCCTACGGACAAAGTACTCACGCTAGAAAGTAACAGCTACTATATGCTGAGCGGGGTTGGTTTTCGCAACATTGGCAATCTACAAGACTTCCCACAACCCCCAAAACGCTGGTGGGAGCTGCCTGCCGTACCCACTTGGTCGCAGATCAAGCAGTCTTATCCGCACCGTAGGCAGGCCCGCCTGCGGGTTCAAAAGGGCACCTTTGCGGGCATAGAGTAAGACGATTTCAAACCCAAAAAGCCTTGCGACGTCTCCATCGCAAGGCTCTGATCCCATTAGACTAATTTCCGCCGTGAGCGGTTGTTAATTACATTTTTTTCCAGTTGTCGTTAGCCGTCTTCATCAAGCTAGCTTCGTCAGCCTCCCAAGGCACCAAAGTGTTCATGGGCTCGCCGTTATACAGGTCATTGAAGAACAGGTAGAGTTTACCGTCAGCCACCTTAAAGGTCTCAGGGTCTACAGGTACTTTGGCACCCATAGCGGCTATTGCGTAGGCACAGAAACCACCGTACTGAGGCAAATAGGCTTCTGGATCGGCCTGGAAGGCATTCCGGTTTTTCTTGCTCGCAAAGTAATAGGTAGCACCATCGTGCTCAGCGGAAAACTTCGCTTTACCCTGTGCTGGGCCATCTTCGTTGAAGTAGGATACTACATCATAACCAGACAAGACCACGCCGTCTTCGTCTACGTTGTACTTGGCATCTTCGGTTTGGGCTACGGCCACACCTGCAGTCAAAACTAAGGCCAAAAGGAGGGTAATTTTCTTCGTTATCATTGTGTTTTCTGTTAGTATTTGAATTTGATAACGCAAAACAAGTGTACGGAAAGTGATTTTTCGTTCATGATTATTATCTTATCGTTCAATTCTTAGAACCTAACGGAATAATGGACGGTCTTTCTGCTGTATTGGATCTGCTGCGGTTGCGTGGAGTAGTCTACTTCCACTCCGACTTTTGTGATGCCTGGGGCATGGATAACGCTGAAGTAGCCCATATGTCGTTTCACCTGGTGGTTAGCGGGCACTGCACGGTGACCTACGAAGACCAAATCCACACGCTCCATCAGGGAGATATTGTGATTTTCCCGCACGGTACGGCCCACCAGATCAAGGCCCATACGGAGGCCAAAACACTGCCGGGCAACAGAGTAGGGCAAAGCATTTTGGAGGGGGCTTCCTTGTTTGGAGAAGGCGAGGTCACCACTACCCTCATCTGCGGGCATTTTGAAGTGGATCGTCGGTACGGCCACCCTTTTCTGCAGCAGCTGCCCGTAGCGCTCATCGTGCAGGGCCAAAACCAAGCCCAGCTTACCTGGATGGAACTGACCATACGGACGATTATGGAGGAAACCAAGAGCCACGAGGCCGGGGCGGATTTGGTAAGTACTCGACTGGCCGAGGTATTGCTCATCCGTACCCTGCGGCAGTATCTAAAACAAACCCATCACGCTCCCACTTACTTGAGGGCCCTGGAAGACGAGCGCCTCTCACGGGTGCTGGCCCGCATACACCAAGACCCCAGCGGGGATCACAGCCTGGAAACCCTGGCCCACGAGGCGGGTA
>DMST01000125.1:3225-14150 GCA_003454975.1 Cytophagales bacterium
GTTCGCCACCCAGTTTAAGCAGCTGATGGGCGAGAGCCCGGGCCAGTATACCACGCGCTGGCGTATGCTTAAGGCACAAGAGTATTTGCAAGAGGGAGATTATCCTGTGCGCTACATTGCCCGGCAGGTGGGGTATAAGTCCGAGCCTACCTTCAACCGTGCCTTCAAGCAACACTTCGGTGAATCGCCCGGGGCTTTCCGAAAACGACTGAACCAATAACTCTTTAGTTTATTAGTAGCTAGGCCCCAAAACTATTCATCCGTCACCATTCCCGGCACGGGAGTACGCATTTGCAGAAATTATTAGGTGCGAAAGGACCAGCATCTTCTCACTTTAACAGTAAGCCATATGATGAAGTCAAAACACGACAAACTGCCGATACTTTCCTCTCAGCAGCTCAAAACCATCAAAGGCGGACCTGATGAAGGCTCAGGCACAGACTACTGAGTTCAAGGGGGTACGGGTGGAGATGGCCAAGAATTAATTAACTTTTTGGTCCAATCAACCAAAAATCGGCAATCAATTGTTTATTCATCCCTTAAAAACACAACACTATGCACAAAACAGACGGACAAAAACTCTCCCCTAAACAACTTAAAACCATACTAGGCGGACCAGATAATAGCGGGGGTAATGGTGATTATGGTGGTGGAGATACCGGCGGCGGCTCTGGCGGTAGTGGTGGAGGCTAAGTGCAAAGGCCATCTGGTACAAACCTTCTACAGCCTTAAAGAAAAAAGCTGCGCTATGGCACTGATTGTAGCGCAGCATTTTAAGAATCTTTAAGTGGGATATACTTGCTGTTGGCAGGCCAAGCGGTTATATGCCTCTTTTAGAACCCCAGATGTGGACATGTAGCCGACTGGAAAAGCGAAAGCCATGCTGTTTGCATTCTTCTACCACCCATTCTGCCTTGGCATTTTGGTCTGCTACTGAATTCCCTTCGGGCATGAGTAGTATGCGGGAATAGTCAATGCTGAACTTGTGGGCCAGGGCCATTACTTCATCCAAATCTTCCGGGTTGGCCACCACAAACTTGAAGCTTGCTTTTGGCGAAGCAGCAAAGAAAGTAAGGGCGCCTTCATCAATGCGAAGCGATTGGGCCATGCCTGCATTGGACAGTTTAGGGGAGACATTATACTGATCAATCCTACCGTCGAAAGCCGGATTCGGCTTCACCGTACCGTTGGTTTCTACTTCAAATTTCCAGCCCATCTGCGCTTGCTCGGCCATTTCCATGAGGTCGGCCAGGGCGTTTTGCTGTACCAGGGGTTCGCCTCCTGTGAGTACTACCAGTGAGGTCGGATATTGGCGGATGGATTCGAACACCTCATGAGTGTCCATCTCTACAATCTGGTCCTCCTTACGAAACTTCTTGTAGCCTGGCGTTCCATCATTGCGGTGCTTGAAATTCGTGTTTTCCCAATTCCAGGTATAATCCGTATCGCACCAGAAACAATGCAGGTTGCACAAGGAAGTTCGTACGAATACCGATGGAATACCAAAGGACAATCCTTCCCCCTGAATAGAATAGAAAATCTCCGGTCCGTCCTGATTCTTAGATATTTTCATTAACAAACTCCTTTGGGTGGTCTATTCGCCATCTGGGGTCACCTTCAAACTTCAAATAACGGACTTTTCAGTTGCTTTATCCGAGGTGGCAAAGGCAAAGTCTACCGAATTTATTGCGTAGAGGATCCATCACTCAGGTCTGGCTTCCCGCATTCAGACTATACCGTATCCTTCGAGGATGGATAATGCCGTTCTCCGAAGAATTCATCATTCTAAATCGTTTCTTTTTAGTGCAGCATCCACAATCCGGTTTACTAGTTGGCGGTGGTTGGTGGCTTCGTCCAATTCGGGAAAGTACATAGCATGCAAAGCTAAAGAGCGGCTACGGCCAGGCTGTAAGCCAGGGATGCCATTTACCTCCAATACCTTCGCTATACCTTGGGCATCCCGCCGGATGTCCACGCGCACATGATCGCAGGCACCCACTGCTTCCGCAGCATGCTTGGCCAAGCTACAGATTTCTACTTCCTCCTTACCCACTAGGCGTTGGTAGGACAGCCCACCGTCTTTCAGGTTAGGCGTGATCAGCGGATACTTTTCGTAATAGTCAGGATTGAAGTGAGTGATCAGGCCCATCGCCAAAGCATCGGAGCCGTTTCCAGCCAGGGTTACGGTATATTCCGGGCCGGGCAGGTATTCCTCTACCAGGGCTTCCTGGTTAAATTGATGCCATATGGCACGCACCGCCTCGGCCATCTCCTGCTTTGTATTCACCACACTAGCTTCACTCACTCCCCGGCTTTCAGCCTCCCATAGGGGTTTTACCAAGCGCAATCCGGGCCAGGTCAGCTCTGGTAGTGTTCCATCTTCGGGTACCACGTACTGTTCGGGTACCGCCACCCCTTCCCCGTGCAATCGCTCGCGGGTAGTGCTTTTATTGGCTAACACCCGCAACGTTGCTGCATCGGGGGCCACATGTGCCAGGCCCAGCGTCTCTACGTAGCGGTTCACCTCTTGCTCTGGGGGCAACGCCCGGAACATGGTACCTACATGGCTCCCCGAGTAGTTGGGGAAGTATAGGTTGCTCCAAACCAAATCTGGCAGGTAGTTAGCTGCGTAAGGCCTAATTTGGGCCACCTCTTGTATCATCAATATTTCGGCGGCTTTGCCTTCTGCCCTCAAGGAATCTCTGATTCGGGCCGAAGCATAATTATCTCCATAGCCTTGCCAGCCCGGATTCTCCCCGTCAATTATCAGGATTTTGGCCATGCGGGCAAATCTACAGACAGCCCTGGCACCATTCCAAAACGGCCATGGCGCTGTATAGCTTCATTTCAGCCTGGGATAAACAGATACTCTGCGGCCCCTCGAATACTTCGGAGGTTATTTCGTAGCCCCTTTGTGCCGGCAGATCATGCATACAAACGGTTCCCGGCCCACTCACCTTTTTCAATAGTCCTTGGTTCACCTGAAAAGGGAAGAAAGGCTTCATCCAGTCCGGCCCAGTCTGTGGCACACCCCAACGGGAGGTGTACACCACATCCACACGTTCAGGCAAGTCGTCCATATGGTGTTGCTCACCTACGGTAGCACTGTTATAGAAGGCAAACCTTTGGGCCTGGGAGAAATAAGATTTGGGCAAGCCGTATCCTTCAGGGGTTCGAAACTCCACACTCACACCTTTGATGCGGGCGCAGGCCAGGGCCAGCGCAGAGGCCGTATTATTCCCGGTGCCTACATACAATATCCTCAGGCCTTCCAGCTTCCCAAACACTTGTCGTAGGGTACTCAAATCTGACAGTGCCTGGGTAGGATGTTCTTCCGCACACATACCGTTGATAATGGGGGTTTGCGCCTTGGTTGCCAGCTGCCTCAGCACCCCAATGGGTTCTGAGGTACGTACCACCAGCCCGTCCAGCATTCCACCCAGGCTAGCACCGGTGTCCTCCCTGGTTTCTCCGGTATTTTCCTGCAAGTCCTTGGGGCCGTAGGAGACCACCTGGCCACCCAAACGTAGGGTCCCCACCATAAAAGCGGTACGGGTGCGGGTAGATGCTTCCTTGAACAACATCCCCATCACTTTACCATCTAGCGATGCGTGCGATTTTTTGCCTTCGGCCTGTAATGTTAGGCCCCGGTTGACAATAAGATCTATTTCGGTGGGCTTTAGGTCATTCAAGGAGATGACATGCCGGGGCGAACTCTCCGCAGAGTTATTCTCTTCCATGATGCAGGTTATTGAGCTAGGGTTCCCAGTAAAAATAAAAGAAGTAGGGTACCCTACCTACCATAAGAGTCTAAAATCAATGGTTTTATCAGGTATGCTCCAGCATAGCTTTCCTCAATATGCCAACTCCAGTTGCCTTCTACTCAGCGCAATTGAACATCCACTGGATACCAAACTTGTCCGTGCAACTACCAAAATAATCTCCCCAGAACATCTCTGCCAGTTCCATAGTCACTACCCCGTCTTCAGCAAAGGCATCAAACAAGCGTTTGGTCTCTTCCCGGGTATCCAGTTGCAGGTTGATATGGGCATTGTTCCCAGCTACAATGGGAGGGCCAAACCCTTCCGGAGCATCCGAGCCCATCAGTTGAAAGCCACCTACAATGGGCAATTCCACATGCAATATCAGGTTCTTTACCTCGTCAGGCATGGGAGGGGCTCCTTCCGTTGGGGGCATTCCACCAAAACGTTGAAAGCCTTGTCCGGCAAATTCTCCTCCAAATACCGACTGATAGAATGTAAATGCGGCTTCACAATCCTTAGAAAAATTCAGGTAAATACTGACAGACGCCATGAGTTAAATCCGTTTGAAGTGTACTCTCATAAGATAAAGGATTCCATTCTCATCCGGGCATCTGTATTCTAAATCTGCAATAGCAAAATCAAATTTTGTTCATTATCATGCTGTGTGCATACTATTTCTGCATTTTCCATACCATTTTCTACTAATTCCTCAAGCCGAAAACCTTCTTTTTATCGTTATATTACTATATCTGTTTTCTCCACGAATCTCCCTATATGAAGCTCAAATACATCTTCTATCTAGAGTTCGCGTTAAGTATCTACACGTTGTTTTTAGCTGCATTCTGGCCCGAAAAATTTCTGATGACCATCACAGGCATGGAATTGGCCGAAAACCCACTCGCCGTAGAGCTATCGCGATGGTATGCCGTGCTTCTGGGTTTTCTACAATACACTTTTATGGCCTCCCTACATCAGCGGCATTGGTACATCTTCCGCCACATCTTGTGGGTATTATTAATCGGTGACCTAGCCCACCTGATAACAACGGTTACCATGGCTCTCAATTATTCCGGGTGGAATAATGGCCTTTTCTTATCCTTAGGTGTTACCATATTTTACGGGAGTACCCGTATAGTAGCCCTCTTCAGACCCCAATGGATTGGCCGCTACTACATCTACTCTCCAGGGTGATATACCCTAACCGCTTCTGCCAATACTGCTTCTTTGTCCAAAGTCATCGGCTTGGTTTTTTGCTCCACGAAAAGCTCCATCTGGTCATCGTAGTGCGGACTGTCAGGTCGGTTGCTGGCCCCATATACATTTACCGATTCTAGCAGGGGCCCTTCCTCTGTAAAACGCACCAGCAGTATATAGCTTTCTCCGGCGGTCCCTTGTGCCCTGCCGTCCTCCAGTTGTTTGGTATACATGGCGGCCAGCGCATCAGGCAAGCCCGGCAAGGGCAAAGCCTTATCTCCTCGTATCAGCTGCTGGTATTCCCCAAAGGGCACATCCACGGTACCAAAGTGTTCTTCCAGATTGCCTTTCGCTTCCAATAGAGCCAGCTCCCAATGATCTTCTACCCTGAAATTGTCCCGGTTCATCACCTTACGGAAGTAATGCCACACCTCCACAAAAAAAGCCGCATCGGTATTGTCCACGGTTCCCTTCCGGTCCCAGTTCTGTAGTTTCCGCAAGAGCGGTGCCATGTCCGCGTGCTTCTCCGGGTCAAGGTTCATGATGTAGTCCACATCCACCGGGTGGTGCAGTGTACTGGGGAACTGCAGGTCATACTTTATCCGCAGAAAGTCTTCGTAAGATACCTTTCCGCTGTATTCCTCCATGAGCTCCATGTAGCGGATACTCCGGTTATTGTCCGTCAGGCCATAACCCATGGTACTGTCATAGTCTGGCATAACGGGGTTATCCTCAGGCGCCGAACTGTGAAACGGTGTATTGTTTGTATTGTACACATAACCCGAGCTGGGCTGTAGTACCATGGGTACCTGGCTAAGCGGCTGTACCTCTTCAGGCCAAAGGGTAGCTGAGGTATCGCCCGGTACTGTACCCGACCAATCGTAGTTAGGGTTACGATAGGGCATGCGGCCATTACTGATGTAGAAAATGGTATCGTTCCGGTCTCCATACACAATGTTGAAATGCGTGAAACCCGTTTCTTCCAAAATACGGTACCACTCCGTGAAGTTGGTAGCCTTATTCATCCGCCACCAGCTTTCTGCCGTACGCAGGTTAAACATCGCCGGAAAGCGCAACGCAAACACTCCGTTCTCTGCTTCCCAGGTAGGTCCGTACACACTCCAGAGTGCCTTACGCTTCACGGTAATGACGATGGGTCCTAGCTTCACCTTTAGGGGCACCTTCCGTACCTCCAGCTCCTTCCATTCACCGTCAAACCAATAGGTGTACTTTTTCTTAGGGTGCATGCGTAGCTGGAACACATCCATCTTATCCGGATGGTTTACGGTGTGCGCCCAGCCCAAATACTCGTTAGCTCCGTGGAAGATGGCATTTCCACCGGGGAAAGTTCCCCCCAGGATGTTCCAACCTTCTTCACTGTGCAGGTGGGCTTCATACCAGGCCTGGGGTCCTGTCAGGGGTTGGTGGGAATTAATGGCCAAATAAACTTGCCCATCTTCAGTCTTATTGCTGTTGAAGGCGATACCATTTGAACCCATGGGGCTGGGAAATACCGTTTCTACCTCATTGGCCTGCAAGGCCGAAAGCGTACCCTCTAAACGGGAGAACAAGGCAATGGATAGCTGATAGGCCGTCATAACATCTTCCTCCGATACCGGAAATGCTTTCTTTACCAACACCTCTTCGGGATGCGCCTCCGCATATTCATTAATACCCGTGGCATAGGCCTTCACAATGGACTGATATTCTTCAGAAATCTCAGTACGGTAATGACTATTTACTCGGTCTCGTGCCCTCAGCCACTGAACGATGAAATCGATCGGCGCTCCGTCCATACCCAAATGCCTACCCAGCATGGCCTTACCCGCCAGCAAAGTCTGCTGAATGGTACCAAAATCATCCTCTGCATGCGCCCATGCTAAGCCATATGCTACCTCCTCATCCGTAATCCCAAACACGTGAGGCACCCCATATGCATCACGGGCAATGGTAACGTTTTGTCGGTTGATAGAAGACTGGGCTACCGCCAGTTGCGATACACAAAGGCCAAGGAGAACAAGCAGGTATTTCATAACCCCAAAGTAAGGAATTGGAGGAGAAGGTGGTAGAAATAAAATTAGTGTAAAATCACGATCGAGGTGATGTATTCCAGAAAATGACTTGAATGACGGCAATTTCATGACTCCGTTCATAAATTTTTTAAAATTTATTCACAACTGTCTTTGGGTTCCCAAACCACTCGTTTTGGGCTGTTTTCCAGCTATTTCCAAGAGTTTCTATCCCACAAAATCCTTGGGTTATGGACAATAGAGGCCATTTATAAGGAACTCACTTGCACCATCACTATGCAATTATTGTATCTTAGTTGTCTCTATCCTAGGTTCTACACTTTAGGTTAGACTATTGGTAATGAGATCATTAGGTTATCACGATTAGGTAACTTCGGGAAAACCAAACGTTTTGTTACCATGAAAAATGCGAAAAATGTATCGTGGCAAGGTTGGGAAATTATTCAGCCTGCTCAATTGAAAAAGGTAAATGGGGGAAATACTGGAACCGGAACAAGCGGTTCTTCATCGCCCCCTGATAAACCGCCTCTTCCTCCAGTAAGTGGAAGTGGGGACTAAAAAGTCAAAAGCCCCATATTTATATGGGGCCACCTAAATACTTCAAATCATGAAAAAAATCATATTGCTGGCCCTCTGTACCTCGGCTTGTTTCCTGAGTCAGGCTGACCCTGTGGATAGTTTACGTGTAGTTTTGAAGTATGAACAATCTACCGAATTGAGACTCCAATCTCTGGAAACGCTAGCTAGGCTAACTTTATTTAACGATTCAGAGGAATCAAAAGCAGCAATTCAGGAGGGGATTGAGATCACGACTCAGAATGGGCTAACTGAGAAACTAGGTACCTTCTACTATTTATGGGGATATCAAGATGATTATTTTCATAGGTATGGTGAAGCTTACAAGCATTTTTATATAGCTCATCAAGAATTTGAAAAATCCGGGAGTCGGTTGCTTCAAGCCATGTCCCTAGAATTTTTAGGCTATTATTTAATCATGGAGCAGGATTATTCTTTAGCAGAAGAATATCTCAACCAAGCCATGAATCTCTACATTGAAAAGGAAGAGTATAGTGCCCTTGCCAACCTACAATATAGGCTTGGTCAAATGTATTTTGATCAACAGAATTGGGATATAGCAATTCAATATTTCCAGTTATCCCTTGCATTCTACCAAAAGGATGAAAACCATTTAAAAGTCTCTGTTAACCAAGAGATGCTGGCCAGAATAGAGATTGAAAAAGGAAATCTAGATCAAGCTGAAGCCTATCTGAGTCTAACCGAAAGCAGTTTATCTAAGATCAATGATAACTCGGTCCTAGAAAAAAGAGCCTCCATATTCAACAACTACGCACTTCTAGCTGAGAAAAGACAAGACACAGCTACCGCAATTCAAAGAATTCATCAGGCATACTCAGTAATTGAGAACCAAAAATCTCCTTCACTTAAGAGGCTCATCTTAAACAACCTTGCCTATTGGGAAATCCATGGGCAAGGTGATTATTTTTCAGCCAAAGAGCACCTAGAGCTAGCCTTGGAAGAAACAGATCTGGTTTTATCTGAAGAGTTCTTTAGGACCTATAACCTGGCGGTTGAGGCCTACACCACGGCTGGAGATCTTGAGCGAGCACTCGCACTAGAAAAGGAGCGAAACGCATTTGAGACCAGTCAGCAGCTCGCCCAATTAGAGCAGCAAAAGATCAAACAGACCTACGAGGTAATGGCCGCTCAGGCCCAACTAGAGGTAATGGACATTCAGGAAGCCCGCGTGGCAGAACGCCAGCACTGGTGGATTGCCATTGCCGGTATTCTCTTGTTAGCTGCCGCAGGTGTATATGCTATGTACCGCAAGGCCATGAAGCACAAGGCCAAAGCGGAAGCAAACGCCACCCATTGGCCTGAACTAAATAAGCGCATGCAAGCCCTTGAGGATGCTCTTAATGTGTTGTATTGAGTAGGTATTGTATGACCAAAGAGGGATTAGATAGTGCCTTACCGAGGCACTACATCTATAGTCGTAATTTCAAACAAACAGACCTTTCTAAACCGGGATTCTTAGGTAATGGAGGGTTAACAAGTTTTGTTCTCCTGTGAGGCTTTTCTTAATGTCATTACTTGTGATTCTTTTTTAGAAAAGAAAATCAACATTCTATTCGCATGAAAAACCTAAAAAGTGAATCGTGGACAAATGAAAGGCTGTTCAACGGAATGAAATAAAAAACGTGCTCGCTGGAAATACAGATGGAACTAGTGGGTCCGCTGGTGTTTCTCCTAAAAACCCTCCCTTACCACCTTCAAGCTAAAGGCCTATTACTCATTTGTTACCCGTCAGCAAGCAATTGCTTCAGGTCTCACTATAGCTCCCGCAGTTCTGCCTGGAATTAAAGTAGAGAGCACCCTACTAGCTTATACTAGGAAAGCTGGTATAGGTGACGGGTATGTCAAAGGCTATTTATTGGATAACGCGCTGAATAATCGTTTTTGGCGGCAATAGAGGGAGATTTCTCCCGAAAGAAAAGGATTGTTAATTGAGCTTTATTACTCATGACTTATGGATTAATAAATGATACATTAGAGTACTTTTTACCCTTTCCCATAGCATGAAACAATTAATAACAAACTTTTTATTGGTAGCCGCGCTAGTACTGGTTGGATGTCAACCTAATACGCCAACCGAAGCCTTGGTTTCTCTAGATGATATTCCACATCCTAGTTACCCTGGGCTATACAAGGGCAGCGCTCCTACTCCAATAGGATATACCCAGCAGCAAGCGGAAGAGTTTTTATACTCCGACGAAATGAAACGTTTGGCAGTCGTAATGGCCGTTAATGGAGCTACTAACGGGGTTACTTTTGAAGAAGCGGAAGAGGCTTTGATGAAGCAAGTAGAATTGATCCAAGCAGAAAATCCTACCTATGGAGCCGTTGCGGAATCACACACGGTTGCCTTTTTGGTGTATGAATTCTTCACGATACAACCCGCCAAGTCGGAGGTGAATTTGGAATCTCTATCCAGGTATACAGAGTATATGATTGAGCACACCCCGGAAGAAATCATGAACATCCTCCCTGCGCTCGTAAGGTTACAAGGCACGTGGCCCACAGAACAAATTGGTGAAGCCTCTCACCGTGTCGTCCACTACGCCAAAGAGGCCGTGGATAAGGGTATGAGCCGTCATGAATCTGTGAAGAACGCAGCTGGAAGATCTACTTTTTATGAAGACCCTTATCTGGTGGAGTCTGAGGCAAGAATCTTAGCCCAGGCCGAACAAGTTAGGTTCTTGGAAGAGTGGCAAGGGTCCTTGTAATGCCTTCCTGCAAAGATTCTCTTTACTAGATAGCTCAGCAGCATGCTGGGCTTTTCTTTTTTGATGGTAGTCCCTTTCCTAGGAAATCGATTCGCTGTCCACGATTTGGGATTTATTAGCAGGGCTAAACCCTTTTTATTGCTTCCACTCCCTCTCTGAAATAAGCGCCGCACTGCCTGCCAGATAAACCGGGAACACTGAAAAACAAAAAACCCGCCGTTTGGCGGGTTCCTGTATTTCCTGTAGCATAGTATGTCTTAGTTCTTCGCGTCGGCACGGATCATCGCACAACGGAAACCGATGGTAGCGGTAGCCGAATCTTGGTCCAAGAAACGGCGAGTACCAGGAGACATCCAGTAAGCGATGTCCTTCCAAGAACCACCCTTGTACACACGAGCTTCGTTGGTGATGAGGGAGTTCAAGGTCATCGTCTGGCCGTTAGAAGCTGCGCGCTGCAACGTACTAGCGTTTGCGTAACCATCTTGCTCATCCAAGAAACCATCACGACGAACAGGGTTCAAGTCGTCAAAGTCTTGGAAAGATAAAGGACGGTATACGTCAAGTACCCACTCGTTTACGTTACCCGCCATGTTGTACAGGTTGTAGTCGTTAGGAGGATACTCGTAGATGTA
>DMST01000125.1:14233-22437 GCA_003454975.1 Cytophagales bacterium
ATACCGGCGTAGTCACCACGGCCCCGCTTGAAGTTAGCCAGGAAAGTACCCATGCTTTTGCCGTAAGGATTACGAGCAGAGTGGCCATCCCAAGGGTAAATACGGTTGTTAACCTGCACCTCATCAATCCACTGCGTTCCTACAAGGGCCTGAGCAGCGTATTCCCATTCTGCCTCAGTGGGTAGACGGTAATCGGGCAATACTACGCCTGACTCCAGGGGAATCCGGCCGCCTGACTCAGCAGGAAGGTTTTCCAAACCAGACTCATCAGCCAGCTTGAAGTTAACGATGGAGGTACGCCACTTACAGAAGTCTACCGCCTGACGCCATGATACACCTACTACGGGGAAGTAGCGGAAACCAGGGTAACGCAAGTAGTGATCTACATAAGGGTCGTTATAAGCCAACTCACGCGCCCATACAGTAGTATCGGGCAGCGCAGATTGGTAGAACTCCCGAGAGGAGTCGAACTGCACATAGAACAGATACTCCAACCAGTGCACGTTAGCTACTTCAGTCTCGTCCATGTAGAACGTGGCTACAGTAACGGTACGCTCAAGGTTATCATGGAAGTTCATGATGTCCTCTTCGTAGGAACCCAACACAGTACGACCACCTTCAATCAACACCAGGTTAGGGCCCAAGCCTTGACCGGAAAACTCATTGAGGGTGAATCCGTCTTCTTCGTTGTATTCCAACCCCGTGGCCGTGGAGGAGGAGCCAGGGTTTTTGGCGGTAGGGTTAGTGGCTCCGCAGCCGGAGAGCACAACCGCCAGTACCATGGAGCAGAGTCCAAAGGCAGGAAACACAAATTTTTTCATATCCTGTTTTTGTTAACTTTTTGGCCATTCTAAGGCCTACATACACCTGTACAAAAATATTCTCTTCGCTGAGATTCTAAAACAGTTCTTGAAGTTAAATAGAGCCTATGTAAGAAAAGACTTCAATTCGCTCTTACAAAAGCCATGATTATCAAGCTCTTATCTATCTTCTCGGCCAGAAAAACATTCCTTTGCTAGGTAAGAACGTACTCTGTCCGAGAAGATTTTATCTAAAGTAATAAATATCAGCGTACAATTAGGGTACGAGGCTCCTCCTGCCAGGTTACCCATACGTGCAGTAATTGGTTTTCTTCATCCATAAAATAGGTATTTGAAGCCCCGGAATCATCTCCTGCTGAGAGGGTGGTTTCACCCCAAAGTACTTCGTTGACTACCCCATCCCATTGGTGCACTACCCAATGTAATGCCCCTGCACAAGTCACTTCAGGAGCATTCTGTTCCCTAGCTGCCATCAGCTTTAGTTCCCCTTCGCCGGGTTGTGCTTTCCAGGTAATTAGATCAAAGGCCCCTTCCGCTAATGCTTGCGGGCTCGATCCGTTATCGTGATAGAATTTACTAGCGAAAGCACTACCGTCTTCACTCAACCAACAATCCAAACGCAAAGCACTCGCTTGGTAGGTATCCGTAGTGGATAGCTCTTCTTCGGTAGTAGTAAGAATTGTGCCTTCTTTTACGAAAATAGGCATCTGTTCCAAGGGAGTGGCCACCGTTTCGGTCTTTCCACCTTCATACCGCTGATCGTCCCAATAGGAATACCATACCCCAGAAGGTAAGTACACCGATCGTTCCCGCTGACCGTCATCCATTGCCGGAGCAATTAACAGGGATTCACCCCAGAGGTACTGATCCTCGCCGGTGTAAGCCTCCAATGCCTCCAGATGGTGGTACCACAGCGGACGAGCCAGCGGCGTACCTTCGGTGGTGTTTTCATAGGCCAGCGTATAGTTATAGGGTAAGAAGGCATAGCGCAGCTTTACATATTTGCGCACAATATCCTGCGTTTGCTGGGTGTAGTAGATGGGCTCAGACGGAATGCCGCCTGCGCCGTGCGCCCGCATAATGGGTGTAAAAGCACCATACTGCAACCAGCGAGTATACAACTCGTCGTTTTGCTCCCCTCCGGCAAAACCGCCCAAATCGGAAGACATGTATCCAATTCCGCTAAGGCCAGCCCCTAGCATAACCGGTATCTGTGCCTGATAACCACTCCACGAACGAGAAATGTCTCCTGACCACGGGAAGGTAGCGTAACGCTGCATACCACCGTATCCTGAACGAATCAAGTTAAAAAGTCGGATGTCTGGAAATACCTCTTGGTACTTACGGTACAGCAATTCGGCCCAGATCAGCGAGAACCCGTTGTGCGAAAGGCGAGCGGGCCCACTCACGTGTATCATGCTGTCCGGGTGGTTTTCAGGTTCGCCCAAGTCACACCACCAAGCTGCGGCTCCCTCTTTGGTACGCGCCTCGAAAAAGCTCCAAAACCAGTCGTGGGTTTCCGAATTGTACAGGTCTAGCAAGCCTGCGCCACCGCCACCGGTCCAAAAATCTTCTATCACGTAGGAGTTACCCTCTTTGTTCTTGGCCATCCAGCCCTGCTCATCCAGGTAATCGAAGTGTTCCGATTCGCGGGTGAAGTAGGGCTCCAAAATGGGAATCACTTTCACCCCTATCTCCCCAAAATCCTCAATCATCTGCTCGGGCGTGGGAAAACGCTCCCGATCCCAATCCAAATCTCCCATGTCCTCGGTACCGCCAAACCACTGCAAGTCCAGCACCAACCCGTCTAGCGGGAAGCCCGCCAACTTCATAGAATCTACCACGTTGCGCGCTTGCTCCTCGGTTTCATACCCGTAACGGCTTTGGATAAAGCCCATGGCCCAGCGTGGGGGCAAAGGCTGGTGGCCCGTTAGATCCGTGTACTTAGCTGTAAGTTCGGACAAAGGTCCCGGCACTATATAATAGGTCAACTCCTCGGTGGCCTCCACCTCATACTCCCAAACCGTTTGGTCTGTGCTGGCAAGATCCAGATCAGCAGGATTTTCGGAGTCGAAGTATATGCCGTAGCCTTCCGAAGAAATGAGCCAAGGAATGGTGATATTGAGATTGGGCGTGTTATTGGCATAGCCATAGTGAGGCTGATTGTAAATCTCCAACGACTTACCACGGAGGTTTTGAGGGATAGCTCGGGGCCCCGCACCAAAAAATTGCTCTGAAGGGCGGGTCTCAATTTGAACCGAGACGAAAGGGATACTATCCACATCCGGATACAACGGATCGGCAGCATAGCTATGGGTAGTGCCGGCTGCCTCAGCAAACAAAGTATCTTTTTGGTAGATGAACACCAGACGACTTTCAGCCACTACATGGCCTATGGTCCAGTCGCCCTGGGTGTAAGTTTCATTCCCAGGCGTAGTGGTGTATTCCCACTCTCCGGCTACTACCGATTGGGGAAGAACGGAACGCGAGTCGTGTTCGGAATCACCTTGGGTGGTGTATGAGACTCTCAGGTCGCCGCTTTCCAGTAGGTCAATGCGGATGGAGCGTTTTCCTTGTTGTTCAATTTTGAGTTCTGGTACCGTCTCGGTACCACAAGCAACCAGGAAACCTAGAAATAGAAGTGTAAGTAATCGTAATGACTGCATGGTCTCTAGAAATAAGTGTAGCAGCAAAACCTAAGGATTTCCCAGCATTACTACCGGGAAATCCTGAGAAAACTACCATGCAATCGATTGTGAATCAGGAGGTATTAGCCAAATACCCGTTTACGGAATTGAGTAAGCAAAAGCGCCACGATTAGGACTAACACCGCTACCCCGATGCCAAACCATATGAATGGACTATCACCAGTGGGCAGGGATTCTCCAATGATACGAAAGGGCCAGTAGGAAGGCATGACTGCCAAGGCCTGCATCCAGGTATTGTCCCATACCCAGGGCAACACCGGCAGATACATGGCGATGTTCACACCCTTGAACACCGCGAGACCCTCCACTTTATTGGCCGTATAGGTTACAATGAACAAGGTGAGTACCACACTAAGGATGCCGTAGAGCAACGAGGCTTGTAAGATGCTGGCCAAGCTCAGCTCCATAAGACCACTGAAGGAAAGGAAGATGGCTGCCCCCAGGGCGGTGAAGCCAAACACCCAGCCCAACCGGAACCCTATAAACCGGTTAGAAGAGACCGGCAAGCTCCGAAGAACTTCGAAGACCCGCTCATCCTTCTCATCCAGCATCACAAAGGCGGCTACCAAGCCGAAGGTAGTGGGTATCTGCGCAGTGGCCAGCATCAGAATAATGTGCTGATATTCGGCCACGTTGGGGTAATGCTCTAATACTATGGGCATGATACCGCGTACGAAGCCCAATAAAATAGCGGGCACGAAAAAGATCATTAGCAACAGACGATCACGCACTACGTTGCGCACGTCGTTGAGGGTAAGTGAAATCCAGGTTTGCATGGCGTTAGAGTTTAGCAACGATGTGCCGTTCGTAGGCACGCAAAGACATGCGGTAGGCGAAGAAGGTAGCTACTGGTAAGGCCAATAGACTGTAGACATACTGCCAGGTTTCGATATCCCGACCAAAGCCGGCTTCTAATAGCAGGAAAGATCCTTGTGAAGGAATCAGGTACCAGATCCAGGTATCGGTTACCTCCAGGAAATTAAGGATAGGCAGGTTGAAGATCACCAATACCGGAAATAGTAGGAAGATGTACTCGTTTATGGACTTCACACGGGCTACGGCCAGGAAGCCAACAAAGGTGAAAAACACTGCGGTCATGGTAATACCCACTACCAACCAGAGGTAGTTGAGATCCCAACCGTGACCCACAATGGCCAAAGCCACCCCCAGGAACAATGCCAAGCCGGTCATTGAAATCACCTTAGACCAAAGATATTGGGCCGGGGTCACCGGACTGATGGCCATCACTTGCAGGGTGCGTTCGTTCTTCTCAAACAAAATCAACGCCCCAATAAACACCATACCCAAGGCAGCCGGGTCAGAATACACACACACGATCACCAGCCCGTCAATATCCTCAAAAGGTAAGCTCCTAAACAGAATCCAATAGAGGCCAGTGAGGACAATGCCTACCGCCGGTATTTGGTAGCGGGCCTGGATTTTGGCATCCCAGGCAGCCATTTGAAGTAAGGCTTTCATGACAGATGCTGGCCAGTTTCTTGAATAAAAATATCCTCCAGCGTTGGCTCCAGCGAGTGGATGGTACGCAGGTGTGGGTTCCTAAGCATATTCAGAAAGTCGGCGTTTTCGCCGATACCCACCAAGGGAAAATCGGAGCTTTGCAATTGGCCGTTCTCCACTTCTACACGCACTTTACGCTCTCCACGCTTCATTTTCAGCGCTTTAGGTGCTTCTACCAGAGCCAACTCACCATCAATCATAAAGGCCACACGGTCGCACAACTCATCTGCATCGTGCATGTTGTGGGTAGTCAGGAAAATGGTTTTGCCCGCTTCCTTCTGTTCCCGGATGATATCCTTGATAATGCGGGCATTGCCTGGGTCCAATCCGGAAGTGGGTTCGTCCAGAAAAAGGATCTGCGGATTGTGTAGCAAGGCCCGCACAAAGTTGAGGCGCATTTTCATACCCTTGCTAAATTCCGATACTCGCTTCTTGGCCGCTTCGGCCAGTCCTACTCGCTCTAGCAGTGGCATGGGGTCTTGAATGCCTTGGCTAAAGAAACTGCCAAAGAACTGGAGGTTCTCCAATGCCGTGAGCTTTTGGTAGTGATTGGGTAACTCAAATCCTACCCCAATGTGCTCAAAGTACTCACTGCCCCAACCATTAAGCGGTTTATCCAGAATGGTTACCTCTCCGTCATATCCTTTCAGTAGCTGTATGAGTACTTTCTGCGTGGTACTTTTCCCTGCACCACTCGGTCCCAGGAAGCCAAAGACTTCTCCTTTTTTTACCGAAAAAGAGATTGATTTCACGGCAGGTGATTCACCTCCCGGATACGTAAACGATAAGTTCTTGACCGTAATCATTGTCGTGTTGTGACCAGCCGGTCACTGTTTGGTTAAAATTTTTTATGTCCCCATCATACCGGTTCGCAAGAGTTGCGATAGATGATGTACGTATTGCAATATTTCCTCTGAATTGACACTCATAAAAGGTTTCCCCTCTTGTACCAACTTCCTATAATCTCCCTCATGCCGTTTCACCATGTAAGAGGTCAGCGATTCTGCACTATGGCTGAAGAAGAACACCAAGAAGTCCAAATCTACATCCTTTCGTACCTGGCCTTTCTCTTGAAGTCTCTTAAAGAGTGGTTCAAAAAACAGCTTGGCCTGGTCTCGGTTCTGCTTCATGATATCCAAGGCTACCTGATCCTTCTCCTGCGAGATATTGAACAAAAAACCCGTATACAGCGGGTTCTCAGCATCGAACCTCAAACCGATGGCCCACATTTGTTCTAGCCACTCGAAAAAATCTTCGTCCTCGCCCAAGGGCCTAGCCTGTACATATTCCGCTTTTTTCTTGGTGGCTACCTCGTACAGGTAGTGGTACAGGTCGGCTTTGTTCTCGAAGTATTGATACACCGAACCCTTGGCAATACCTACTTTTTTAACAATCTGGCTAACCGAAGCTTGCTTGTAATCATGCAAACAGAACTCTTGAAAGGCTGCCGTGAGGAAGCGTCCCCGTTTTTCATCGTCCAGGTTGAAGAAAGTATGAGTAGGCATATTAGTAGTGACTAGGTAGTCATACTAACGATGACCGGGTGGTCAGGTTGTGATTTCCGGAAGAAATTTTCCTGGCAGCCTATCAGGGCTGATTCAGGCGTAGCCTTGCAGAAGGTGCGTGACAAATACCCCCTAACGCATCAGCACTTGACCACGGTGGGCATCGAGCTTAATGAGGATAAAAAGCAGGATGGTAAATGACCAAAGGGAGGAACCTCCGTAGCTAAAAAACGGCAATGGAATTCCCACTACCGGAAACAGGCCCATGGTCATGCCTATATTGATGAGTACGTGGAAGAAGAAGATACCGAATACGCCGTAGCCAAAAATGCGCGAGAAGCGACTCTTTTGCCGTTCGGCAATCATGATAAGCCGCCACAAGAACACGGTGAACACGACTACCACAAAGGCGCTGCCCACCCAACCGTTTTCTTCGGCCAAGGTGGTAAAGATGAAATCCGTCGATTGCTCAGGTACCCAACCGGTCTGGGTCCGATCGCCTTGGAGCCAACCTTTGCCCCACATTCCGCCAGAGCTAATGGAAGTCTTGGCCTGGAATAGATTATAGCCGCCTCCGCTGGGGTCTTCTATCATGTTTAGGGTAAGCAAAATACGGGTCTGTTGGTGTGGCAACAGTGCCTCATTGAATAGGTAATCCACACTCAAAATGTAACCGGACACCACTAAACCTATCCCTACAATCAGGGCCGTTAGCCGATTGAGTCCTTGTTTTCGAATAACAAAAAATAGAATCAAACCAATTAGCAGCGCCACCCCAATAAAGATGAAAAAGAAGTATTCATCGGGCACCACCAGGGTAATAATAAATAAGACTATGGCAGCCAGACCAATCCAAATAACCACGGGTGTGAGGCCTTCCCTGTAGAACACGATGATAAACGAGGTAAAGACCAATACAGTACCGGCATCGGGTTGGAGCAGAATAAGCCCGGTGGGTACCCCAACCAGAGCCACAGAGGTAGCCAGGTTGGTCAGCTTATCAAACCGAAAGCCGGGAGTAGTTCCCAAATACTTGGCTAAAGCCAATGCGGTCGCAAACTTGGCAAACTCACTGGGTTGTAGTTTAAATCCTCCAAAGTCGAACCAAGAACGGGCCCCGCCTACCTTGTCCCCAACCACTAGCACCAACGCCAGCAATACCACAAACAGGGCATAAAATATGTAGCCGAACGAATCGTAGAAGCCGTAGTCGAGTACTAGAATGGTGGTAATGATGATGATGCATCCCCCAATGAAAAGCAACTGCTTTCCAGCCTCACCTTCAAAGGAGAACAGGGAGGAAGGTTCCGCGGGATTATAGTTGGCAGCATAAATATTGAACCAACCGGCAATCACCAGTCCCGCATACAGCAAGATTACCAACCAATCCACCTGAATACTTTCGCGCGAACTCATAGGCTCAATAGGTAGCGTTGCTCCACCAAGTAATCTTCAATCCACTTTCGGCTGATCTCGCCCTTGATGTACTTCTCAATGAGTAGGCTGGAAGTACCCGCTGCCGCCAAACCACCCCAGCCGGCATTCTCTACATACACAGCAATAGCGATCTGAGGATTTTCAGCAGGAGCAAAGGCCATAAACACGGAATGATCGAGTCCAAAGGGGTTTTCGGCGGGACACGTTTTTAC
>DMST01000090.1:0-5419 GCA_003454975.1 Cytophagales bacterium
GTAGTAAATATTGAATTTGATGCTATAGATATTGCAAATAATAAAACTGCTTATATCCTAAACAATGGAAAATGGGGCATTTTTAATTTCGAAGATAGGAATTGGTTGCTTCCAACTGAATATGATGCAATACATGATGTTATAGATTATGGATTTGACTACTGGCATTTCTCAGAAAGAAAACACTATTCTTATTACAATCGTTTTCTCAGAGCAGACTCTTTATTGAGCCTATATCAATACATTTTTTTGATAGAAAAGAATGGCATTTATGGGCTTTATGACATGATAACAAAGCAAATGATTGCACCATTGAACTATGACGAAATCATATTTGATTTTTATTACTTCGCTATGAAAAAAGATAACCTCTGGGGCGTTTTGTTTGGTATTACACCATCTGACACTATCTGGAACACAAATTCAATTACTCCACGATTTTCAAGGGTTCGATCCGATAAATTCATTAACTACGTTTTAGTTTCGTATCCTAATAATGATAAATTATATTATTTGAATCGTGAAGGCAATGTGCATGAGAAAATACCAGATAAATGAATAGGAGTAAATTTATACCATATCTACATTGAGTATTATCACGTTATTAGAGAAAATTTACTTACAGTTACCTCACTAAATCAAAGATGGGATTGGTGGACGATGTGGTACTCCTGGCAGCGAAAGCTCAGTGGCCTGGGTAGCGGGAGCAAAAAAGGCCAGA
Organism: Cytophagales bacterium; assembly: GCA_003454975.1. GTDB lineage: Bacteria > Bacteroidota > Bacteroidia > Cytophagales > Cyclobacteriaceae > DMST01. The sequence continues at coordinate 722 of DMST01000090.1, forward strand.
CAAATGATGGCCCCGTCTCCAGCACCAACAGTGCTAGGAATGTAGGTTGAAACGTATAGCGGGTTGAGATAATATGGCCCAGCTTCTGGTAGAAGCCAGGCTAAATTTCGAGGGCTTATTTCTTTTTCTTTTTGGGAACGTACAGTTCCTCGAAACGCTTTTGTCCTCCTTTGATGGCCGACTGTTGGGTAGTGCTCATGGCAAATTGCTCAAATTTCATGGGTGAAAAATTTATGGTTTAGTGCCTACTCGATTACGGGTTTTCGGCGTACCCCGGTGCAGCATTAGCTGCATTACGGGGGTAAACATAGGGGTTGCTTGTGCACCATGCCGTGCACGTGTGTATGCGTTAGCTATGGGTTGATATTCGCTTAGGCTCTCTTGAAAAGCGTATGCCCATCCGCAAAGCGAGTGGGTGCATTACAAAAGAAAATTAAGCCCGATTCGGCCATACCCGTAAAAGTCAGGCGTGGCAAATTCTTCGTATAAAGGAGTTCGGTCTTTTACCTCAAACTCCTTGTTGAGGAAGCGAGTCTGATGATAGAAGATGGAGATTTTGTCTACCCGATAGGCTAGATGTAAGGTAAGCCGATGAAGGTGGCGAGTCACATGTTGCTCATCCAATCTATAGACAGTAACGGCTTCATCATCTAGCAGGTCGTCTTCAAAGGGCTCGGTGAAGCCAACTCCTTCCAGCATAGAGTTATGAATCACGTACCGGTAATTATACTCCAGCCCTACCGTGCTACTTTCCCATATCCTTCGGGAAGGGCAAAAGGTTCGGTCAACTACTAGTTGTGGAACATTAGTACCGCTTACTTCCCGAAACGATTTATTCATAATTCCAATACCTGTACCTACGTGAGTATTGACCGTTCCAAAGGCTACCTCAAAGGGAGCATAGATGTTTAAATCAGTAGGAAGTCTTTCTAAAAAATTTTTTGCTTTTGGGTTACTGCCAAAAACAGATAGATCCTGGGAAGCGAGTAGGGCCAAGTCCAGTTTGTGCTCTACATTCAGTGCAAAACGACCGCCAGAACCTATTTGGTCCTCCCAGTTGAGTACACGCTGGGCATCTGAATCAAAATCTTGGTGAATGACGGATTGAATGTCTTTGCCTACCTGACCGCCTACAATTCCGAATTTGAAAAAACTCTGCATACGGGCTAAACCGTTATCCCAAATCCGGTATTTACCACGGGCAAGGTATTGGAAGGAGGCGAAGAGTCGGTCCGTATAGCGCTGGTTGGCTCGCATGTGATTTTGTATCGAATCCAGGCTTGGATCCGTGAAAAACATCGTGGCAGAATCTATCGCATATAATACACCTCGGTCTTCTAATTCCTCTTTTGTAAAACGGATATAAGGTGTATATCCTTCTCCACCCAACAGAATACTCTGGTACGATAGTGTGCGGGGGGTATTTCCCCAGTTTTTGAATAGCCGCATCTTGAACTGATCGGTCATAAACTCAAACCGAAACCCACCGGTATAATCCCGATCCAAATTTCTGCCTGGGAAAAAGAAGATATCATTCTCATGATAAACATGGATACTTTTTAACCAAGTGTCTCCCGACTGTTGGGGCCTATACTGGACATAGTTGATCTCACTGACCATGTTGATGTAGTCATCTACCAAATCCAGTTTTTCCTGTAAATTCCTTATCAGGACAGGGTAGTTATCGTTTGTGCGTGCAAACCTCCGTTCCAGAATCTCTTGATATAGTAAATCCCGGAGACATAGCATTAATAAAGGTTCTTGGAAGTAGAGGTTTTCTAGTGTGTAGGTAATTTGTTCTGTAGTCATACTTACCATGCTAGAGTTCTTCCTTACCTCTTTTAGTACCTCGCGTGGTGATACACCTAGCTTTCTTTCAAACCTCAGGGTATCCAATTTTGGGAAGGATCCATAAAAGAGATCTTCTAAGCAGAAGTAGGGTTCTTTTTGGCTAGCTGCTTCTTGGGCAAAAGCAAAGGATGGGGTTAGGATAAATAGGAGTACAAGGATTCTATTCATGAATCAATAGATTAAACTATATATAAACATCAGATTATTACCGCTCCACGCACACGTAGCGAGTATGCACTTCGCAATGGTACCTTCCATTTACCATTCGGCATACCCTCCGTTTGATAGGTTTCCACCGCTTACAGCCACGATCCTGCATACCTCTGCCTTCAAGCATGGTGAGCACCTGCCCGTTCTCCTTTTGAATTTCGTCCACTTCCTTTTGGTACTCTTCGTCAGTGTCTACGTGCACAAATTCCAGGTCATTTTCTTCCAAGAAGTCTTCTATCGAATTCCAGGTTTGAATCTTCATACTGTCTTTATTTTAAGGTTATTTTCCTAGATAGGTATAAAATCGGCACAAATCAATTTTAGGAATTGAAGGCCCTGGATATCCAGGTATACACCAGTGCAAAACAAGGATTTTCCCGGTGGCGCATTATACCTAGTCAGGGCACAAAGGTTCGCGGCTCTAACACTACGGTGCATCACCCGGTTACTCATCAAATACCTTACTATGAAACGTTCAATTCTTCTGTTTACCTCCCTGTTGGCTGCCCAGGTACTGGTGGCTCAAAACCGCACCGAACCCGACACCTTCGAAACCGAATGTGCGGACATGATGGTGCAGCCCATCGTACACGGCTCGCTGGTGTTGCAGCACGATAGTGAGGTGATCTATGTGGACCCTTACGGCGGTGTGGAGGCCTACATTGGGCTGCCCACCCCCACCCTGCTCTTGATTACGGACATCCACGGGGACCACCTACACGCCCCAACCTTGGAAGCGCTGGTAACTCGGGGGGCCACCCTGGTAGTACCCCAGGCGGTGGCGGACCAGTTACCGGAAAAGTTTGCTGACTATGATATCGTGGTACTGGACAACGGGAAGAAGAGAAAGGTGAATACGGTAAACATTGAGGCCATCCCCATGTACAACCTGCCTGAGTCGCCTGACAGTAGGCATACCAAAGGCCGGGGCAATGGTTACTTGCTTACTATCTGTAACAAGCGGGTGTACATCAGTGGTGATACCGAGGACATACCCGAAATGCGTGCGCTAGAAGACATCGACATCGCATTTGTGTGCATGAATCTGCCCTACACCATGAGCGTAGACCAGGCGGCCGACGCAGTGATTGAGTTCAGCCCCGCAGTGGTGTACCCGTTCCATTACCGCGGGCAAGGAGGCCTTTCGGACGTGGAGAAATTCAAGGCCCTGGTGGATGCTTCGGAGGCTACTGTAGACGTGCGGCTGAAGGACTGGTATCCAGCTGGGGAGTGATGAATATAGCAGGGCCTACTAAAACCATGCAAAGAGGGCCCGGGTAGGGCCTTTCTTATTGGATACAACTGTCAGTAGCAAGAATGGCTTCTCAACTAGCCCAAAACCAAAGGCTTTTTTGTTGATCGAATATTTCCTGAAACCACTTCAGCGTCCCCGATCGGTCCTCTTCGTCAAAATACTTTAGTAGTGGAAACTGACTTGGGTACCCAGGTGGCAGGTCACGAATATTGTCCAAAAACTCCTTGAGCTCAGTGGGCGTCAAGTAGGCATAAATGGACCAGGAAGACTTCATCTCGAACCCAAAAATAGGTCGGCCTGCATGAGCATACCCTTTGTAAAAATGCTCGAAAGCCGCACCTAACCCACCCGACAAAAAACCAGGGTCTTGTACATTGTCGGGCAATGCATAAACATAGTGGGTTAGCTTATTGATCATGGCCTCTGTCTCCACTTCTATCCTTTCTGATCCCTCCTCCAGAAATTCCGAATAGTCAAACTTTCGGACGGCGCTTAAATCTACTCCCAGGAAATTGGCTCTTAACGACATACGTTTCGCTTGAATGGTCAGGAAAAGAAAGTTAAAGATAGATCCTGGAGAATCGTACACAATTCACCGTCATTGAGATAGCCGCCGGATGGAATTTCAAAAAAAGGATCGAATAAAAATCCGATCCTTTTTCCCAGCGTAAGGCTATGGCTTGACATCTCTCAATCATCTACTGAGGGATGCGAATTGCGTAGTTTGGGCTTGCCCGTAACGGGGATGAACTCCAAAGGAGGATAGGAAACCGTCACTTCGCTTACATCTTCCCCTTTCAAGAAGCGGATAATGGCCTTCTGAGCTTCCGGGTGATACATGATCTGCTCATGGCCAGCGTGCCCCACTACAATGTGGTAGCTGTTGGCCATACCCCAGCGCACTTCCTCGGCTTGGTACGGTGGGGTATTGAAGTCCAGGGTGCCGCTCATAAACAGAGTACGTACCGGCGATACCAACGGGGCACGAAACTCATCGCCCAGGTCGGGCGCTTCCCAGCCCCAACCGGCCCCAAAATTGGTAACCTCGGCAAAGGCTGAAGTCTCCGACTGCTCAGCAATCTGCTGCCAGCGGCTGGGGGTAGCCCCCGATGCCTCATCCATGGTCATGCTCATACCACTCACTCCGTAAAAACTCGTGATGCGCTTGCGCACAAACCAGGTCAGTACGCTGTAGTCTCCCTGGTCCATAGTGTAGAGTAGCCGAGGGAAAACGGGCAGATCGCTGGCATCCCCCACATCAAAGCGCATCATGAGATTAAGCCCGTAAGAACCTACCTTCACTACCATAGGCTCCTCCGTGAGGGGGTTGGTCACCTCTACCTCGGCAGGTGTGGCATCCAGCTTGGCCGCTACCCGGCGGT
>DMST01000090.1:5450-10482 GCA_003454975.1 Cytophagales bacterium
ACTCGGTAGAGGGGCATGAGGTCGGGCACCTGCTGGCTTACCTCCGGGTCTGCCGCTACCAATTGTGCCAGCTTCTGGAAGTGCAAATCCATAGACATGGGAAGCTTCACCGTGTGGTTGAGCCCCTCCACCCCTATCAGCACGGCATTCTCTACGTGGTCGCCGTAGTACTTCATGTAGGCTTGGCCCAGGTGCGTTCCGTAGCTAAAACCGTACAAAGACACCTTCTCTATGCCCAGTGCCTGGCGCAGTTCGTCAATGTCCTGGGCATTTTGCACCGTAGTGTACCCGGCCAAATCTACCCCTCGCTCCGCAAAGTCCTGCTGGGTGTGCGCCATTAGGCGTGTGTAGTACTCCTGCATGCGATCAGCTGAGACTAGCACATCTTCGGGCAGCCCTTCCAAGTAATACGAAAGCACCCTGGGCTGGCCCGCACCGGTACCTCGCTGGTCAACTAAGATCACATCCCCCAATTCCAAATAGGGCAACCACCGTTTCAAGCTTCGGGGCTCCTCGGCATGCCAAGTACTGGCTACCCCAGGCCCACCTGCCAAATAGACCAGCGGCGCCTGCGGGTTTTCCGCTTTGCTCTTCAGCCGAACGAATCCAATCTGAAGGGTTTCGGAGCCAGGATTATTGCGGTTTTCGGGTACGGCCAGGGTGCCCGAGAGGCCTAATACTTTGGTACCGTTGGAGGCACGGAAAGACTTTTCTTCCATGTGCAACCGATCTGCAAAATCGGTTTGAGCCAGCACGCTAGGAGCGCAAAACACTACAAATACGAGGGCGATTAGATATTTCATGTCGTGTGGAGTTTTAAATTTTCGGCAACCTAGCCGACTCACCGATGCGCCTTGAAGAAAGTAGCCGGATGCAGAATAGCTGCCTCCCGAGACCATTTGAAGGCCTTCGAATCGAATTCGGGGACCCTCAAGCGCTATTCGGACGTACAAACCCCACATTCGTCTACCTTACCGTGAGGAGGCGTCCATTTTAGATACCTTGGGGCCATGCAACAAAAAGAGACCTGGGTGGATCGGTTGATCCTCAACCGCTGGTTTACCCACACAGCTTTCTGGCTGACCGTCATTCTGTTGGCTCCGCTCACCTCTGGCGAAGGGATTGACGACCTTTGGGAAGGTTTATTGTATAGAGGTGTGGGCCTCCCCACCAAGATGATGGGGTGCTACTTCATCGTGTATTTTATTATCCCCAGGTATTTCCAAAAACGGCGCTATGGGCTCGGAATCCTGTACTTTGTGGCGGGCACCGTCGTACTCTGTGTACTGTACCGGTTCAACAACGTGCACATTGCTGAGCGCTTGGCAGGTGTACCCGGACCCCGGGAGTCCTTGTGGCAAATCATACTGGAGATGGACCTGACATTGGCCACTTACTTTTTTCGACTGCATTTGGCTACGGCCGCCTTCATCGTCCTTAAGACCTTTAAAGACCGAATGGTACAGCAGCGGGAAATTGAGACGTTGAAAAGTGAAAAGGCCACGGCCGAATTAAATTTCCTCAAAGCCCAGATTCATCCTCATTTCCTTTTCAATACCCTCAATAACCTCTACGCCCTCACCCTTGACAAGTCGGATCAGGCTCCCGAGGTAGTAGCTAAGCTTTCCGAAATGCTCGACTATATGCTATACAAGGGTCAGGAGGACCGGGTAGCCCTGCGCGATGAAATGGCTCATCTGAAGAACTTCACGGAGCTGGAAGCACTTCGGTACGGAGACCGACTACAATTGACGGTAGATTTTGAAGTACCTGATCCTCATGCAACCATCGCTCCGCTGATTCTTATTTCCCTGGTAGAAAATGCCTTCAAACACGGCGTGAGCGGAGCTACCCACAAAGCGGTGGTCCAGATTAAACTGGCACAACAGCCGAAGCAATTATATTTTGAGGTGCGCAATACCAAACCGCGCACCGCACAGCCCGACCCGCGTGGATACCGCGAAGGCATTGGGGTGAATAACGTGCGGCGCCAGCTGGACTTGGTGTATCCTGATCGGCACCAGTGGCAAGTAGAAGCAACGGACGAGGAATACTGCGTACAATTAACCATTCAGACATGACTCAGGTGTACCGCTGTGTATTGGTAGAAGACGAGCCCTTGGCCCAGGGGCTGATGCAGAAGCACATTGCTCAGTTTGAGCAACTGGAGCTAGTGGCTACCTGCTGGAATGCTATGGAGGCTCTGCCGGTGCTGCAACAACAGCCCATCGACTTACTATTTCTGGACATACAACTACCCGGTCTTTCGGGCATGGATTTTCTGCGGACCCTCTCCCATCCACCACGGGTTATTTTCACCACTGCCTACCGCGAATACGCGGCGGAGAGCTATGAATTGGAGGTAGTGGACTACCTGGTGAAACCGATCACCTTTGACCGTTTTTTCAAAGCCATCTCTCGCTTTTTGCAGGAGGAAGCACCGGCTACACCTGCCCCACCCGTATCCGCTACCGCATACCCAGCGGCCACGACCGAAACGGAGGACTCTATGTACATGAATACCCGACGCAAGTATCAGCGGATACGCTTTCGAGAGGTGCTCTTTGTGGAGAGCCTGAAGGACTACGTGCGCATACACCTGGAAGACCAGCAGGTAATGACCAAAGATAAGATCAGTGAGTTTGCGGATAAGCTACCAGACTATTTCATACGGGTGCACCGCTCCTACGTGGTAAATACCCAGCAGATCACCGGTTTCACCGCCCAGGACATCGAGATAGGTCCACACGAAATCCCCATCGGCATATCCTACAAGCAGGCCGTAATGGATGCATTAAAGCGAGGATAATGGCAGATTTCTGTAAGTAGCCAACCTTTTTGTTCAAAAGAAAACCACCTTCACCATTACCCCCAGACACACCAGCAGCATGAGGGCATACAGCCAGAGGGCATTCCAGCGCAAGGAGATTCGGGCTCCGAGGTAGGCACCCAGGCCATTGCCTAGCAGGACAACCAAAGCAACCGTGGGGTCTAGCCAACCCTGCATACCCAACCATAGGCCTACCCAGGTGGCATGGCCCACGCTCACGAATTTCTCCAGGTAACGGGTGGCGTGTATGCTCTTGCGCAGTAACCACACGGAAAGTAGCGAAACCACTAGCCCTGCTCCTGCTCCCACCAATCCGGCAAAGATGGACGCAAAGAATCCACTTCCCAGAAAGCGACCCATACCTTGCTGATTGAGGGCCGTATGCTGATTACTAAACCGGTTACGAAGAACGTACCGCAACGCCATACCCACAATGAAAAGCCCCGCCAGGCAGAGCATAAGCGTCTGCCCTTGTTGAGCACTCAAGCGAGAAAGCCCCCATACACCCACCATGGCACCTGCAGCAGCAGAAACCAGGAGAGCCAGCTTTTGCCCTCGGCTAAGGTCCCCTTGGCTGCGAAACATACGGATGCCAATCAGGCTTTGCAGCACCACCGCAGGCCGGGTAGAGGCTAGCACCACCAAGGGTGAATACCCTGCCCCTAGCAACAGCGGCACTACCAAAAGCATAGTACCCCCAAAGTTGACACCCACAAAAGCACTGGTCGTGGTCAGGGCAAAGATCAGTAGGTCTTGTAGCGTGAGTATGTCCATAAAAGGAAGGGAAACCAAGCATACAGAAATGTCCTAACCCACTCATTACAAGGGTTTTCCATTGTGGAGCATTTCTGTGTTAATATTTCAACAAAAAAATAATACATCCTCACCCAACATTACCCCCTATTTTTTCAGTTTTAAGACCGTAACGGCGTATTTCTGCTATCTTTTGACAGTAGATATCCTTTATCGTTGTTTGACCTAGGATACCTATAAGTTAGTTCAATGACCGATAGGTAAAATAGATTGATTTTTTGATTGAATAGAAGGGAATTATTACACCTTTACCCTGGTAACACTGTAAACACATAATAACTACTCGCATATGGACGAAAACAAAACTGCACACGTACCCTTCGGTACGGGCACCGGCGCTGGCAAATGCCCGGTGATGCCTGCGGAGGCTCGCCACACCGCAGCCGGAGCATTCTCAAATGCTGACTGGTGGCCCAATGCCCTGAATCTGAAAATCTTGCACCAGAATTCTCCCGTCACTGACCCGATGGATGAGGATTTTAATTATGCAGAGGAGTTCAAGTCACTAGATCTGGCAGCGGTAAAGCAAGACCTGCACAAGGTAATGACCGACTCGCAAGAGTGGTGGCCCGCTGACTACGGCCATTACGGTCCTTTCTTCATCCGGATGGCCTGGCACAGCGCCGGCACCTACCGCATCGCCGACGGCCGTGGCNNAGCGCGGGTACCTACCGGGTACAAGACGGTCGCGGTGGTGCCGGTTCGGGTACTTTGCGGTTCGGTCCCTTGAACAGCTGGCCCGACAACGGCAACCTGGACAAAGCACGTCGGTTGCTATGGCCGGTGAAGCAGAAATACGGCAAGAAAATCTCTTGGGCCGACCTGATGATCCTGACCGGTAACGTGGCTTTGGAGTCTATGGGCTTCAAAACCTTCGGCTTTGCCGGGGGTCGTGAGGACGTTTGGGAGCCAGAAGGCGACATCTACTGGGGTCCTGAGACCGAGTGGTTGGGTGACAAGCGCTACAGCGGCGAGCGTCAGCTACAAGATCCGCTAGGTGCCGTACAGATGGGTTTGATCTACGTAAACCCTGAAGGCCCCAACGGCAACCCTGATCCCATGAAGTCAGGCTTCGACATCCGCGATACGTTTGCCCGTATGGCGATGAACGACGAAGAAACGGTAGCGCTGGTAGCCGGTGGTCACACCTTCGGTAAAGCGCACGGTGCCGACGATCCTGACAAATATGTGGGTCCCGAGCCAGAAGGTGCTCCTATCGAGAACCAGGGCTTTGGCTGGATGAACTCTAAGAATGCTGGACACGGCTACGATACCATCACTTCGGGTATCGAAGGTGCCTGGACGCCCACGCCTATCACTTGGGACAACAGCTACTTCGATACGCTGTTCGGCTACGAGTGGGAGCTGACCAAGAGCCCGGCTGGCGCT
>DMST01000090.1:10519-11126 GCA_003454975.1 Cytophagales bacterium
CGGCACGGTGCCTGACGCCCACAATGCGGACGTGAAGCACGCGCCCATGATGACTACTGCCGACATGGCCATGCGCATGGATCCTGCTTACGAGAAAATTTCTCGCCGTTTCCACGAAAACCCTGAGCAGTTTGCTGATGCCTTCGCACGGGCGTGGTTCAAATTGACTCACCGTGACATGGGCCCTATCGCCCGCTATTTGGGTGCTGAAGTACCCGCCGAAGAGCTGATCTGGCAAGACCCTGTACCTGCACAATCTGGCGAAGTGATCAACGATGCCGACGTAGCGGAGTTGAAAAAGCGTCTGTTGGCCTCTGGCCTGTCTATTAGCCAGCTGGTGAACACGGCTTGGTCTTCAGCTGCTTCTTACCGTGGTTCCGACAAGCGTGGTGGTGCCAACGGTGCCCGCATTCGTCTGGCGCCTCAGAAGGACTGGGCGGTAAACAACCCCGCAGGTCTGTCCGAGGTACTCAAAACCTTGGAAGGTATTCAGAGCGAGTTCAACGCCGGTGGCAAGAACGTATCCATCGCTGACCTGATCGTTTTGGGTGGTTCGGCTGGCATCGAAGAGGCCGCTAAGAAAGCCGGGCACGACGTGACTGTTCCT
>DMST01000090.1:11167-13481 GCA_003454975.1 Cytophagales bacterium
CTTTCACTGCTGGGCGTACCGATGCTACCGCCGAGATGACCGAGGAGCACTCCGTAGCGTACCTGGAGCCTACTTCTGATGGCTTCCGTAACTTCTTGCAGGAGAACCCTGACCGCTTCGCCGAAGAGTTGTTGCTAGACCGGGCGAACCTACTCACTCTTTCTGCCCCTGAGATGACCGTTTTGGTAGGCGGCTTGCGTGTGTTGGGCGCCAACACGAGTGGCAATACCCAAGGTGTATTCACGAACAATCCTGAGACCCTCACCAACGACTTCTTCGTGAACCTGTTGGATATGGGCACCAAGTGGGAGAAGATCGACGACCACAACTTCAAAGGTGTGGACCGCAGCAGCGGTGATGACAAGTGGACGGCTAGTCGTGCAGACTTGATCTTCGGTTCTAACTCTCAGCTACGCGCCTTGGCCGAAGCGTATGCTTCTGACGATGCCAAAGAGAAGTTCGTGAAGGACTTCATCAAAGCGTGGGTGAAGGTGATGAACAACGACCGTTTCGATTTAGACTAAGCTCTGCGAGTACTGTTATAGTGTGAAAGCGGCCTTTCGGGGCCGCTTTTTGTGTTTTTTTGCTCGTAGCGGTGACGAAGCCTAGTGGGTCTTTACACCGAAGCATGGAGTGGTTATTCTTTCCAAATCGAGGTAATGTTGTATTGCCACCAATTAAGATTATAGTTACTGGTAGTTTCGTTGAAGGCATGAAAATAATTGCCGTGGGCGTCCAGTTGGTTTGGTACAGCTGCTCCCATTTCGCCTGGAATATCCTGTAGTACTTTTACCGCTTGTGCATGTCCCTGTATGTGGAACACGTAGGTAGCATCGGCCTTTAGCGTAATATGAGGGGGGATATTTGCAGGAAGATCATGGTAGTCACAATTACAGGCTACAATACGAGTATATCCTGCTTGCGTGAGCATCTGCTCACTATACCTATCTAGGTCATACAAGGTTCCTTGAGGTTGCAGCACTCGATGAAGTCTGGCTACAAGAGTGTCATACAACTCCGCATTATTGGGCAAATACCTTCCGGCTTCAATGGTTGCCAAATTGATATTTCCAGGTTGTAAATCAATATCAAATTGGGCTAGTAGCTGGCTCACTTTCTGCCTTGCAAGTGCCCTATCAGTAACTGAAGTTGCTGTCTGATAGATTATTGAAATCAATCCACAAACAAACCCCTTTTGTGGATTATTTAAATTTTGGTCGAGTCCGAGTTGAAAATCCACGTCCGAATCACCGTCATTTTCCAGGTAATCTTGGGGGAGTAATACTGGTATCGCGTTACGGATAAGTGCTGCGAATGCATTATTAACATTGGGGGTAAGCCTTGCCTGTTCTATGGGGAGTAAATAATGGTTTTGATTGACCACTTCTTGAATGGCAACCCTAATGGTATTTTGATAGGTCTGATAATCAAAATTAAGGGTATTGAGTGTAGTGGATCTACGTTCAGGACTCCCTTGGTTCATTTTATTGATAAATACAGATTCCTGTTGAGGTGTCCCCCCAGGGTTAGCTACATTCCAGGCATCAATCAACAATTGCATTTGCAAACCCTTATTGGTTTCAGTTTGGGCTCTGGCAAAAGCATCAGCTACAGGGTTAGGGTTCTGATCAAAAGTAACTGTATAAGGATTAATTCCATAGGGCCCCATAATCCTAGGTTTCACAACATCATTAAATTGTGTTCTGGCAGGGTTGAGGGCATCTGTAACCGGATTCCCATCTGCGTTGGTAGCTGCCTGCCATCCTGCACCCATGTATAGCCTGTCAGTAACTGCATCGGAAACTAGCCTTTGGACAATTTGGGTTTGGCTATTGGTAGGCACATGTTCCGTTGCTGGCGTCCCAATTTCTGGCAATTGTACCGCCTTTGCTCCCATTACATCGGCTTCTCGCTCCAGGCCCGGATTATCATTCACCAGGGCCCCCTTCATCTGCATAGTCGGCTGCACTCTACCTTGCTTCTGTTGTACTACATGCCAAGCCTCGTGCGGCAGGTGTTTCTCTTGTCCTCGAGACAGATGGATGTCAGTGCCCTGAGCGTAAGCATGCGCATTTAGTTGTGCCGGTTTGTCAGAGTTATAGTGAACCTTTACATCGTCCATGGAGTGCCCGGAAAATTGTTCAACCCCTGCCTTCAAATTATCTGGCAACCCTGTGTTATTGGTAGGCGCCTCTTGCCGCTGTATGGGTGCCGACTGACCAAGCATTTTGCGATTAGCCATAGCTTGCAGCTGAACCGCCTGCTGCACCTGTTTGCTACCGTTGGCTGCCGCCATCAGCTTGCGCTGGATGGG
>DMST01000090.1:13510-15915 GCA_003454975.1 Cytophagales bacterium
CCTGAGGACGATTATCAGTAAAGCTACCAGCCAATTGCGTACTCTTTGGCTGTGTGACTTCCTGCGCCGCACGCAAAGCTTGGGAACCTTCTGCTTTTTCGGGTCGGGTGTTCATAGTGGGTACATTTTCCTTTTATACCCAAAACCCAGATTTGTTACCCAAAAATGAGTTTTTATAACTAAAACATATTCATTTAACTCCCTGCAAACACCTCAATTACAGAAATAAAGACTGAAACCAGTCTAAGAAATATCTTACCGGCTCAACCCTATGTCTCACTTGGTATTCGCTAATTGGAATTCCCCATCACAATATCTTGCGTAGTACCCTGATTATTTGTTGTCGTTGTATTCTGGCTATTATTGCTGTTGTTCTGATTATTACTAGTTAATCTTTGATATCTATTTATTTCGACATAATTCCTTAAAATCGCTTGATTATTTCCATTCAAACCATTGTAGAATGATACCAAAGAATCATCAGACATAGATGCAACAAACCAAATTTTGTTGTTATTGCCCAGGTAATTGAAAAAGGTCATCATTTTATTTGAACCGATCCATCCAATAATCCATCGCCGATTAGTATCATTTAGGTCTCTCAAAAGGTTATACAACTGATCGTTCGACAATCTATTCACAAAGTTATTTTGATCATTCCCAGTCAAACCTAATACTAAGGTTACCCTTTGGCTTCTGGATCTATTATCTATAAAGGTGCCTTTTTCATTATTATCTAAATTCAAGTAGTGTTGGCCAAAACGATTACTGTTAAAATGGTTAAATATCACATTTGAATCATTCAACTCATCAAGAAGTTTATCCACAACATCATTGGATGCAAAATCTAAAAATGTTTTCTTATTGTTGCTGATCAAGAAGGTAAAAAAGGAGACGAGCTTGTCATTAGAAAACCGTTCAATAAGAGAGGTTTTTAATAAAAATCCATTGTAAAAGGAGTAAAGCCGATCATTATCCGTTATTAGATCTAACATCGCGGTATTCTCATCATTCGAAAGTTTGCCGTATAAGGTTACTAATGTTGAGTTTTCCATTACCTTAAGCAAACTTGTCCTGTTTATATCAACTAGATATTTATAAAATCGAAGAAGCCTATCTGCATCTAAATGACGTAGAAAAACTTTTTTATTTGCCTCTAGTAGCCACAGATAATAGCTCCAAAGGCCAAAATCAGTCATTTCATTAGCTATTGCTGCTTTATTATAATCGTTTAGCCAATTGTAAAACGTAAAGAACCTTCCATAGGGAATACTATTCATATAGGTAGCAGCATTGACTTGGTTATCAAATAAAAACTCATACAATTTCTGGTTGGATAATTTTAATAGTATGGATTTATTATTTGGAATTTGTTGTTTTAGGTTATATAAAGATAGGTTATTGTAATTGGTTACATTAAGATTTTGTGGTTCCTGATATTCAGATTCCTGAGTATAGGATCCCCGTTTGCTGTAATTACCGGATACGCCAAACACACTCATCCCTGTTGGTCCCGCAACATATCCGGCATCACTAGAAGATTTGAAGTGTTTTGTAGGTGCTTGCTTACTCTTATGCTTCCCTTTATTATTTTTAAAAACTTGTAAGTTGGCTTTGACCCGCGAAGGTGTAGAGGTTACCTGGAACCCACTCTCAGACAACTCGTCACCAATATTCCCTTTGCTATTTCCTGGAGTCCATCTTTTTATCGTCCACTTATATGACGCATCAGGCTGCATTTCGTCATACGCCGCCTCTACATCGATTTGGTAGAACACCCCCATTTTGTCCCTCTCTACATACTTTTTCACATACTGTTCCGCATAATAATTGTGCTCGTGGTTAGCCTGATCTGTAATGGGAAAAAGATTAGCATCCACACTGTGCCCCCCTAAATGATCATTCAGGAGATGGCCTTTTACCATCCAACCGTTGTGTAACCCAAAGTCCTTATAGGATTGCGAAGTGTCAGTTACATCATCAGTCCCCCAAAGGTTTTTCAGCTTTTTCATTAAATCCCCTTGGCTATCATTGCCCTGACTGGTGGTAGTACCAGGTATTTTATCATTTGGGTCCAGCCAGGCCTTCATCTGTTTTCCCGTTCTTACTGAAGTCCTATTTTGGCCTTGTCGATCTGTGAAATAGTAGTTTTTATATCGACTTTCTACCATCGTTTTCCGTTGAATGACACCCGTTTTCTCCTGTCTTACCGGAGCCTTGGAGCGGCTTTTGGAAAGATTTTGATTTCCATCCTTTCCAGATTGGCCTTTCCGTAAGGCCTTGGCCCCCATAAGGTCCGCTTCACGCTCTAGTTTAGGGTCATCATTGAGACCTACTTTTCCTTTGAACTGCAGCGTGGGTTTCACTCTACCTTGCTTCTGTTGTACCACGTGCCAGGCCTCATG
>DMST01000090.1:15998-21775 GCA_003454975.1 Cytophagales bacterium
TTGAGCGAAAGCATGGGCCTGGTATTGCACCGGCTTGGGAGAGTTGTAGTGCACCCGTACATCGTCCATAGCGTAGCCGGAGAGCCGCTCTACTCCGCTCTTGAGCGGATCGGGCAGGCCCGTGGAACCGGATGCCTCCGCCTTCCGCTGAATGGGCGGTGTCTCCTGCGCCATACGGTCGTTGATCAGGGCTTGCCGCTGCATAGTCTGTTGCACCCGCGTACTCTGATAGATCCCCTCTACGAGTGCACGCTCTGCTTGGGCCCGTGGCCGCATATCTTGCAGTTCGGTATCAGAGGAGGGGTAAGCAATACCCGCTGATGGCTCAGCCGCAAGGTTTGTCCTTTCGGATTCAGAGGATTTGTGTAGGTAGGTGTTCATCCTTGTTGGAGTAGGTTGATGAAAGATACCCAAAAACGAAAAGTTTGAGGGAACTCAGTTGTCTATTTGCTGCGTTTTCTGCCAAACTACCCCCCACTATGCACACCCTCACTCCCGTTCACGACAAGCTAAAAGAACTAGGCCTCCACCTACCCGCCATCACTACCCCAGGCGGCAGTTACCAGTCCGTGAATGTGCGCGGCAACATTGCCTACGTTGCCATCCAATTCCCTATCCTGAACGAGGAATTCCGCTTCCAAGGCCGGCTAGGCGCCGAATTTGGCGTAGACGAGGGATATCAGGCCATGGCGCTCTGTGCTCTCAATGTGCTGGCTCAGCTCCACGGCAAAGTAGGCTTTGATCAGTTGGAAGGCATGAACCACATGGATGCCTATTACCAGGCAGCACCTGGCTGGGACGAAGGACCCAAGGTGGTAAACGGTGCTTCAGAACTGTTTGTGAACGTACTTGGCGAACGTGGCCAGCATGCCCGAGCCATCTTTGGTGTGGACTCCCTACCCCGCAACTTTAGCGTAGGAATCACTACTAGCTTCACATTATTGTGAGACAAGCCGTTGATAATTTTCCGACTACTCGTTCATCATCTATGAGTAATGCTGATTACTCTCATGTTCGACTTTGCCTCCTTTTCTTCTATAAAAGACTGAAAAACTTATCCACATCCACCTGATAGTAATACTATCATGTATTATTAGGAAAACTTTCTTTTGTCCCGTAGGTTATAGAACTTTGAGCCTCTGCAGGCGGATTAACAGGGATTTTGGATAATAACTGTAGTCTATACTACCATAGGATGATTTTATAGGCAAATGAAACTTTCCTAGTCCAAATCTGTTTACCTTTGTAGAGTTTATTTAAACTTATTCTAAATAATCGCGGATGAGTAAGGACGCACAAATCCTTGACGAATTTACCAGTTCGGAATACAAATACGGCTGGACTACGAACATCGAAGCGGATGAAGCCCCTCCAGGGTTGAACGAAGACATCGTCCGGTTTATTTCCGCTAAGAAAGAGGAGCCAGAATGGTTGCTGGAATGGCGTTTGAGTGCCTTCAAGCAATGGCTCCAGATGAAAGAACCCAAATGGCCTAACGTAACCTACCCTGCGATAGATTATCAAGGCATCAAATACTATTCTGCTCCTAAGCAGGCCGCTAAGCCTAAAAGCCTGGACGAAGTGGATCCAGAGCTGCTCGCTACCTTTGAAAAACTCGGCATTTCTTTAACCGAGCAAAAGCGCCTGACTGGTGTGGCAGTAGATGCGGTAATCGATTCCGTGTCGGTAGCTACCACCTTTAAAGAAACACTATCTGAACTCGGTATCATCTTCTGCTCGTTTAGCGAAGCGGTACAGGAACATCCTGAGTTAATCAAAAAATACATTGGCTCCGTAGTACCTACCAACGACAACTACTTTGCAGCCTTGAACTCCGCTGTATTTAGCGATGGGTCGTTCTGCTACATTCCTAAAGGGGTGCGTTGTCCGATGGAGCTCAGTACTTACTTCCGAATCAATGCGGCCAATACGGGTCAGTTTGAGCGTACCTTAATTGTAGCTGAAGAAGGTTCTTACGTAAGTTACCTGGAGGGCTGTACTGCTCCCATGCGTGACGAAAACCAGCTCCATGCTGCGGTAGTAGAAATCTACGCCGCTAAGGATGCAGAGGTAAAATATAGTACGGTACAAAACTGGTACCCTGGTGACAAAGATGGCAAAGGTGGTATCTACAACTTTGTAACCAAACGCGGCATCTGCGCGGGTGACAACAGTAAGATCAGCTGGACTCAGGTTGAAACCGGATCAGCGGTTACGTGGAAATACCCTAGCTGTATTTTGAAGGGTGATAACTCCATCGGCGAGTTTTACTCGGTGGCAGTAACCAACAACATGCAGCAAGCCGATACGGGAACCAAAATGATCCACATCGGCAAAAACACCAAGTCTACCATCGTGAGTAAAGGTGTGAGCGCTGGCAAAAGTCAGAACAGCTATCGTGGGCAAGTGGAAGTGATGAAGCGCGCGGAGAATTCGCGGAACTTCTCCCAGTGCGACTCACTGCTGATGGGCGACAAGTGTGGGGCACATACTTTCCCCTACATCGACATCAACAATAAATCTGCCCAGGTGGAGCATGAAGCCACTACCTCAAAGATTGGTGAAGATCAAATCTTCTACCTCAATCAGCGGGGCATTGATACGGAGGACGCCGTAGCGTTGATTGTGAACGGTTACGCTAAGGAAGTGCTCAATAAGCTACCCATGGAATTTGCAGTGGAAGCCCAGAAGCTGTTGGCGCTGACGCTGGAAGGTAGCGTAGGATAAAGAAAGGAACTTGTTTATACATAAACCGAAGGCCCTCTACCCCGTTAGAGTGGCCTTTACTTTTAACTAAGAAAACTCGAGATGCTGAAAATCAACAACTTACACGCGTCTGTAGAAGATAAAGCCATCCTGAAAGGGATCAATCTGGAGGTAAAAGCGGGCGAGGTGCACGCCATCATGGGACCTAACGGTTCGGGTAAAAGCACCTTGGCTAATGTATTGGCCGGCCGCGAAGACTACGAGGTTACCGACGGTGCTGTAGACCTGGACGGAGAGGATTTGTTGGAGATGGCCCCTGAGGAGCGCGCACGTGAGGGCGTTTTCCTGGCTTTTCAGTATCCAGTGGAGATACCCGGTGTCACTACTACCAACTTCCTGAAAACAGCCATCAATGCCATCCGTGAACACCGCGGTCAGGACGCGTTGGATGCGGTGGGTTTTCTGCAGCTGATGAAGCAGAAAATGGCGATGGTAGATATGCCGCAGGCCCTCTTGAGCCGCTCGCTCAACGAAGGCTTTTCAGGTGGAGAGAAGAAACGAAACGAGGTTTTCCAGATGGCTATGCTGGAGCCCAAGTTGGCGATACTGGACGAGACCGATTCTGGTCTGGACATTGACGCGCTTAAGATTGTAGCCAAGGGTGTTAACGACCTGCGCAATAAAGACCGTGCGTTTGTAGTGGTAACACACTATCAGCGTCTGTTGGACTACATAGAGCCCGACTTCGTGCACGTATTGTACAAAGGCCAGATCGTGAAGAGCGGCACCAAAGAGTTGGCTTTGGAGCTGGAAGAGAAGGGCTACGACTGGATCAAAGCTGAAGTAGATAACGCCTAAATCAGGACTGCCGCATGATGACTAAAGTAACGGATGCACAGGCCCTGACGGCTTCTACGCTGGACCACTACGATACCTGGGAGGCCCCCGCTGTTATTGATCGCTGGAAAGAGGTACGCAACCAAGCCGTTGAGACCTTGCGTGAAGCTAACTTCCCAGAGGCAAGAGCCGAGGAATACAAGTTCACTAACTTTTCCAAAGCGCTGCAAAAGCACTTCTCGGTAGGCCCAGCTACTACCGCTGGAAACGTCACCTTGGAGGATATTGCGCCTTTCTTTATCCCTGAGTTGGATGCCGACCGCATTGTATTGATCAACGGCCAATACCGAAGTGATCTCTCTGTCCTAACGGATATTGAAGGGATAACCATCGATCGATTGGCCCACGCAGCGGAAAAGCAAACCGAAATCTTCCAAGAAGTATTCGGGCAGGTGGCACACGCCGAGGTGGATGCTTTCACCGCTTTGAATACGGTATTTGCTACCGACGGGGCTTTCATTACGGTAAGCCGCAATGCGGATATCGAACGTCCCATTGCCATCTACAATTTCGTAGATGCACGGCAGCAAGCGGCGCAGGCCTATCCACGGGTTTTGATCCATGCCGAGCAGGGCAGTCGCTCTCAGTTCATCTCATCGGTGCATACTCTAGGCGATCACCCTAGCCTGAATGCCTCGGTAACTGAAGCATGGTTGCATGCCAATGCCGAAGTAAATCTGGTAAAGGTGCAAAACGATAGTGGTGACCTATACCACTATGACCATACGGAAGGCTACCAGAGCCGCGATAGCCGGTTTACGGCCACTACCGTATCGTTGCGCGGCACTATGGTGCGAAACAACCTGAATCTGGTACTCGACGACCAAGGTATTGAGTCCAACATGTACGGGCTCACCTTGCTGAAAGGTAACCAGCACGTGGACCATCATACGGTGATGGATCACAAGAAGCCACATTGCGAAAGCAACGAGTTGTATAAAACGATTCTGGACGAGAAATCAACCGGAGTATTCAACGGGAAGATCTTTGTACGCCCAGACGCACAAAAAACGAACGCTTTCCAGTCAAACAACACCATTTTGTTGTCTGACGACGCTACCATTCATGCCAAGCCTCAGTTGGAGATTTGGGCAGACGATGTGAAGTGTTCGCACGGTGCTACTACCGGGCAGATGGACGAGGATCAGCTTTTCTACTTGCGAGCCCGTGGTTTGGGTGAAAACCAAGCCAAAGCCTTGCTACTGAATGCCTTTGCGAAGGATTCGCTATCACTGATTCCCCAGGATGCAGTACGCAACTACCTGGAGATTCAGATTGCTGAACGACTGAACGCCATATAATCATGGAAACGGTAGCCTCCCCTACCCTCGATATTGCCGCCATCCGGGCCCAATTCCCGGTATTGCACCAGCAGGTGCACGGCAAACCGTTGGTGTATTTTGATAACGCAGCCACTACGCAAAAGCCTCAACGGGTAATTGATGCGTTGGTGAACTACTATACTCAAGATAACGCCAATATTCACCGGGGCATTCATGCCCTTGCCGAACGCGCCACTCAGGCTTATGAGGATACACGAAAGGCCCTGGCGAACTTTATTAATGCCGCCGAGCCGGCCGAAATTGTGTTTACCCGCGGTACCACTGAAGGGGTAAATCTGGTAGCTAGTGCCTGGGGACGCCAAAACATCCAGGCCGGAGACGAAATCATCGTTTCGGCCATGGAGCACCACTCCAATATGGTTCCCTGGCAAATCTTGTGTGAGGAGAAAGGGGCCACTTTGAAAATTGCCCCGATCAACGAGGCGGGCGAGCTACTGATTGATGAGTTTGAAAAGCTGCTTACTCCGAAAACCAAGCTGGTCAGCATGGTGTATGTGAGCAACTCGCTCGGTACCATCAATCCGGTAGAAGACGTGATCCACTTGGCGCACGCTAATGGTTCGCTGGTGATGCTAGACTCCGCTCAAGCCACCAGCAAGATCGATATTGACGTGCAAGCCTTGGATGTGGACTTTCTTGCCTTGAGCGGACACAAGATGTATGGCCCTACCGGTGTAGGTGCACTCTACGGTAAGCGGACACACCTGGAAGCCATGACGCCCTACCAAGGCGGCGGGGAAATGATCAAGGACGTGTCTTACGAGCGCAGCACGTACAACGAGATTCCTTACAAGTTTGAGGCGGGTACGCCTAATATCGCGGATGTGGTTG
>DMST01000090.1:21831-26868 GCA_003454975.1 Cytophagales bacterium
CCTAATATCGCGGATGTGGTTGCCCTGAAAGCCGCCCTTGAGTTTATCGAGGAAACGGGCCGGGCCAATATCCGGGATCACGAACACGACCTGGTGGTATACGGGCATGAAGTGCTGGCACAGATTGACGGCTTTAGACCATACGGTACTGCCCAGCATAAAGCAAGTGTAATCAGCTTCCTGATCGACGGGGTACACCCTTATGATTTGGGTATGATGCTCGACGCCAAGGGCATTGCTGTGCGCACGGGTCATCACTGTACGCAGCCGCTGATGGACTGGTATAATATTGAGGGAACGGTACGGGCATCATTTGCTGTGTATAATACCCGCGAGGAGATAGACCGGCTGGCCGAAGGGCTGGACGCGATCGTGAAAAAGCTACGCTAAATGGCAAGCATCAACGAGACGCAAGACGAACTGATTGGCAACTTTGAGTTGCTGGGAGGTGACTTTGAAATGACCCTGGACCAGATCATGGATCTGGGCAAAAAGCTTCCCGCTCTGGCCCCACAATACCAGACGGAGGAGAATATTGTGAAGGGTTGCCAAAGCAAGGTATGGCTACATACTGAGCTGGACGGGGACAAGATCAAGTTTGAAGCGGATAGCAATACGGAGATTACCAAGGGGCTAGTGAGCATGCTAGTGAGCATTCTGAGCAACCATACTCCGGAAGAGATATTGGCCGCAGACCTGTACTTCATCGAGAAGATTGGTTTGCATCGGTTCATTGGTACCCAACGCAGTAATGGCTTTGGGGCCATGATTAAGCAAATGAAAGACTACGCAACTGCGTACAAAGTAAAACTAGCCAACTCTTAAGCCATGAGCGAAGAAGCTGCTACGCAACAAGAAACGGTGAATGATCCTGGGCTGCGCGACAAGGTGGTTACGGCCATCAAGACCGTGTATGACCCCGAGATTCCCGTGGACATCTATGAGCTAGGGCTGATCTACGAGATCAACGTATTCCCGGTAAACAACGTGCACGTGGTGATGACGCTAACTTCACCCAGCTGTCCCAGTGCGGAAGAGATCCCTGGTGAGACGGAGCAGAAGGTCAAAGCCATCCCGGGTGTCGGCGAGGTGACCGTTGAGCTTACTTTCGACCCACCCTACGCCACCGAAATGATGAGCGAGGCTGCCAAGTTGGAACTTGGATTCATGTAAATGCATTATAGTGAGAGGGAAACCTCTTTCATCATAGAAATAAACCTTAGGAAGATATGTATCCTGAAGAACTTGTAGCCCCCATGCGGGCCGACCTAACGGTAGCCGGTTTTACTGAACTGAAGACTGCCGCTGAAGTAGATAATCACTTGGGCGACCACAAGGGAACTTCCTTGGTGGTAATCAACTCGGTGTGCGGTTGCGCTGCGGGTGCTGCCCGTCCTGGCGTGAAACTAGCCGTACAGCACAGCGACAAGAAGCCTGATAACCTGACTACTGTTTTTGCTGGTGTTGACCACGATGCTGTAGCCAAAGCGCGCGAGTACACCCTGCCATACCCTCCTTCTTCTCCTAGCATTGGTTTGTGGAAAGACGGTGAGTTGGTACACTTTGTAGAGCGTCACCACATCGAAGGCCGCAGTGCTGAGATGATCGCCAACCACTTGGCTGGAGTATTTGAAGAATACTGCTAATTACAACGGTCGACTTACAACCGTAAGACGTCACAAAATACCATCCCGGTTCACCGAAAAGTGGATCGGGATTTTTGTTTCCCCTGCATCGGGCGAAATAAATGGTCTTACCTCCTACCCAGCATTTCTCTTCACTATTAATCACTTTCGTTCATCGCATCAGGCTGTTCTAAGCCCTTTATAATGTCCCAAAGGGCTTGCCCCTCAAAGTCACTGACAAATTCACGCTGATTGGCCAGGCCCTTGATAATCAACGACCTCCTCAGGGTAACATTACCCAAAAATTGGTTGCCCTCCCATACGGCATAGGTAATCGCAACATCTCCTCGGGACACCAGCGGAATCCACAGGGTCCAGTCTACACGAACATCCTCCGACTTTTTGAGTATGATATCTCTGACGCCCGCACCAATAACCAAATCTTCATGCCCTTCTTCTTCCACGATAAATCGAATGGGGTCATCACCCGTTATGGTACCAATGGGTACTTCTGATTCAAACCTAGTGGTTGAACTAACTTTGTTTACGTTCAGGCTAAAGGGTAAAAAGCCTGGGTCAAGCACCAGCACGAGCAGAAGGACCAGGATCCACTTGCCCCAGGAGCGTATCTTTTTCATTGAGCGAAGGCGATGATCAAGATCCAATGTAATACTTGACCAACGAACTCTGAAAGGGGCGTTGGATTCTACCTTTTATGAGACTTCCACCAGAAGGATCTCTAGGCTAAACAATACCTGGAGGTCTTAAGCGATTACTGACTTATAGATACCCAGTTTAAACGAGCAACGGCTCACCCAGGGACAGGGTGAGCCGTTGTTTTTTGCGGAGTTATCCGTAGAAAACGGGCACTTGGCTTAGTACCGTTTACTGATTTTCCAGATTTCCTTGGCTATCCAGTTTAATCATCCACATGTCGGTATTACCCGGGCCTCCGTTCACGTCTTCGTCAGTGGTTCCCACGTAGCCCATGCCGATAAAACCACCGTCCTGGGTAGTTTTAATCTCCCACATTTGATCATAGCCAGAGCTACCGTAGGTTTTAGACCATATTTCATTACCATTACCGTCTACCTTAAGCGCCCAAAACTGGGAGTCTCCGTCTACGGTAAGAAAACCGCCCAGAATGACTTTGCCATCGTCGGTGAGTTCGATGGAGCGGAAGCCATCGTTACCACTTCCACCGTATGATTTCTCCCAAACCAAATCACCATTCAAATCTACCTTTACCAACCAACCGTCGCTGTTTCCGAAGGATTGCGAAACATCGCCATTGGTGGAGCGAGCCTCGCCTGCCAGCAGGTATCCATCGCTTACCTCGGTTATTCCCCAAGCGTAGTCAGTAAGGGTTCCACCATAGGTTTTGGTCCATAGCACCTGCCCGGTGGGACTCATTTTAGAAATCATCATCTCGTGCTGCGTAGAGTTGGTTCCGGGTAGGAAGATCCGCATACTACCCCCAATGATGTAGTTACCATCGGTGGTTTCGTCGATATCGGAGCCAAAATCAGTGGACACGCCACCAATGGATTTGTCCCACATAAGGTTACCCGTGGCTCCCAACCGAATGGTCCAACAATCGTAGTTACCCAGGTTTTCCGAAACGTCTCCGGTCACGGATCCTGCCCGACCTGTAACCACATAGGTGCCATCGGCCAAAGGCTCCACGTCATAGGCAAATTCATCGTTGAATCCATAATCTCTAAGCCATTGCAGGTTTCTACCCGCACCGTACTTGAGGATTCCAAACTGACGGTTGTATCCTCCGGCTACCACAAAGCCTCCGTCAGGGGTATTTTCAACACTATACACTCGCTCAATTCCTACATTGTTTGTTCCGCGAGTTTCTACCCATACTACATTGCCGGAAGCGTCTAGCTCCATCAGAAACATATCGTAGTGGCCCGCATTGGAGGGTACATCTCCGTCAGTAGACTGAGCCGTACCTGCTAGAATATAGTTCCCATTGGGGCGTTGTACGCCTGTATATCCTTGATCAAACCCAGCACCCCCGTAGCCACGGAACCCAATCACCTGCGGTGACAAGTCAATAGGAATATCGTTGGTACTGTCGTTTACTACGATTCCGATACCTACTACTCCGTCTTCCAAATCGTAGTCCACCGTAATAACGAAGTGGTCTCGGGGAGCAGTGGCAGCAATGGTGCCCGTAACCGTGCGTACTTCTGTACTATTGTCCGACTTGGTGAAGGTAAGATTGGCTTGTAGGGTTAGGGCCTCACCGGCTGGGTAGTTACCGCTACGGGTCTCCCCTTTTACGAAGTCAAGTACCCCAGAGGCACTAGAAACCGAGGTGCTCCAGTTAGTGAAATCGGCCTGCACCGCATCGCTATAGAATACCGATACCTTCACATTAGCCAGTTCTGCTTCTACTGTCACACTAACCACATCACCTTTCACAATCTGGAAAGGAGCTGAGGTACCTTCGTAGTATGGAGATTCAAAACCTACTTCATTGATCTCTGAGGAAACAAAAACGGTATAGGTACCCACTGGCAAAGGCACTTCTGAAGGCATAGCGGCAAAATCTTCAAAACGCTCCACTTGGGTATTGGCCGAATCGTAGATAATGACCTCCCAGCTATCCGTATTTACCTGCTGGGAGCGACCACCGGCATTCTGAATGTCAAATCCCAGGTCGAGGCTTAAGAAACCCGTCTCTTCTACGGGAGTGGGATCATCTTCTTCGGGGTCGCAGCTCACCCATAGGGTAGTACATAGTAGCATAAGGCCCAGGAGGCCTATTCTTGGCGTGTTCATAATTGGATGGTTTAGTGTAAGTAATCCGGTTGGTTTTGGCTTCTAGGTTGATTTGTATTTATGTAAGAAAAGACAAAACCATGTTCCGGTAAAGCGGCGCAAATATGTGGCCCTGAAAGGAAACTAACCTAAGCTTTAGGGTTGTTTTTCGTTACAATGCAAAGAAAGTGTCAGTATAAAAAATTCAAACACAACGCTTAATGTCTAGACTCCGAAATACCAGATAAGTAATTGTCAATGAGGAGGTTAAAAACGAGATATATAAATCGAAATTTTGCATTAATTCGATAAAGAGAATTCAACAGCATTAAGGCCAGCAAAATTGTAGAGATTTCTGTGTCTTCGGGAAGGCAACAATAATTTTCAAAACAGAAATATAACAATAAGCATTTGGGAGGTTAGGAAATCTTTTCGGGGCAGGAGAACGAAATCTCAATTGATTTTCAAGGCCCAGTGAAAAAGTAGGCTTTGATACCGGTGAGGATACTCTGAACGCCGTAGGCAGCCAGAATGAGGCCCATTACCTTACTAATAACGGTAATGCCGTACTCCCCTACCACCCGCTGGATGCGGCCAGCCACCATGAGGATGCCCATGGTAAGTAGTACTACCA
>DMST01000193.1:0-13576 GCA_003454975.1 Cytophagales bacterium
TAGGCCATACTTTCCTTTCAGTACTGATGGGGTACATTGCTAACTTAGCTATTCCCAGGCTGGGAGAGGTGGCACGCTGTGCTTTCCTGGACCGCAAGTCAGGAGTACCCGTAGCCACAGGCTTCGGAACGGTGGTAATGGAAAGGCTGCTGGATTTAATCTGTATTCTACTACTCACCGGAGTGGTAATTGCCTTGGAGTTTACCCATGTATTAGACTTCTTCAAGGAAATGCTGCTGGAAAAGGGGCGGTCGGTCCAGTTTCCTATCTGGGTTTGGGGTTTAGTAGCAGCCTTTCTGGTCGGGGCTTTCGTAGCGCTTTGGTGGTTCTTTCGGAGAGGAGGTAGAGCGGTGTTGAGACGACAGCCACTGTACCAAAGATTGGAGCCAATCCTTCTTAAATTCATTGAGGGCATTGCTTCCATAAGAAAGCTGGACCGGCCTATAGCTTTTTGGGTGTCTACATTTCTCATTTGGCTGTTTTATTACCTGATGACCTATCTGGCCATCTTGGCCTATCCTGCTACTTCTGGGTTGAGTGTTTCAGTGGGCTTAGCCGTTTTGGTAGTAGGTGGATTTGGAATGGCAGCCCCTGTGCAAGGTGGGTTTGGTGCCTACCACTTTTTGGTAGCCAATTTCTTGCTTATCTACGGTGTTGCCATGGAGGATGGCGTAGCAGTGGCTGCGGTGATGCATACCTCCCAAACTATACTCGTGATCGTAGTTGGCTCTCTCGCACTACTAATTGGTCTTCTAATCCCCCGTCATGCCAATGCCTCTATCCCAACAAAAGATCCTGAGCTGGGAACAAGCCCAGCTAGCTCGCCAAGCTTGGAAACAGAACGGTGAGAAGGTAGTCTTTACTAACGGCTGTTTCGACATCTTGCATCTGGGCCATGTGGACTACATAGAGAAAGCCCGCGAACTTGGTGACCGGCTGATTCTTGGTCTCAATTCAGATGCTTCGGTTTCAAGGCTAAAGGGACCGTCACGACCTTTAGTGCATGAACAAGACCGCGCGCGCGTGATGGCTGCCTTGCAAAGTGTGGATGCGGTGGTATTGTTTGGTGAAGATACCCCGCTTCAGTTGATCCAGCGTTTGCTACCCGATGTTTTAGTGAAGGGCGGAGATTATACGGTGGACACTATCGTAGGGGCAAGTGAAGTTTTAGATGCAGGTGGAGCCGTGCAGACGATAGCCTTTGTAGAAGGCAGGTCTACCACTACGCTTGTCCAAAAAATTCAAGATCTAAAACAACAGTAGCCAACATGTTTTTCTTCGCCTGAGCTGATGCATTTAGCAGCGATTGAAGTCAAAATCTAGAGAGCACTCTCAAATTAGGCTTTCCAGTGAATGGATTGGGCCATGTTGTAGAACATGCCACTGCCTATGCATCGCGAGAGCTTCAGTCGGCGATGGCACCACTGCAAGCAGCAGCAGGTCGCATGCTTAACAGCCTATTGAGTTTGATAGTAGCCGAAGTGCCTTGGAACTTCGGCTTTTTTGTGCCTGAAAAATCGAATTTGCCCTCCTGGGTGGTGTATTTGAAACAATTCGGCTTCTCAAACCCATTTGAAGGGGTGTGAATAGGCGGTCATATTTGTTATTTATGCATACTATCCAAGGAAAAATTATACAAGTTGGCTACCTTCGCAATCGTTTTCACAGAAACTTTCAATTAATCCAAGAGGATACGAAGCATGAATTTCGAACTAACCGAAGAGCAAATTGCGGTGCGGGATGCGGCACGTGATTTTGCCCAAAAGGAATTGCTGCCAGGTGTGATCGAGCGGGACGATACGCAGACTTTCCCTGCTGAGCAAGTAAAGATGATGGGTGAACTCGGCTTTATGGGCATGATGGTTGATCCTAAGTATGGAGGCGGTGGCATGGATACGGTTTCGTATGTCCTGGCGATGGAGGAGATTTCTAAAATTGATGCTTCCGCTTCGGTGTGTATGTCAGTAAACAACTCTTTGGTTTGCTGGGGTTTGGAAAAATTCGGTACTGAGGAGCAAAAGCAGAAGTACTTGGTTCCTTTGGCTAAAGGTGAAAAGATCGGTGCTTTCTGTCTGTCAGAGCCTGAGGCAGGGTCGGATGCTACCTCTCAACGCACAACCGCTGAGGATAAAGGAGACTATTACCTGCTTAACGGTACCAAGAACTGGATCACCAACGGTAATTCAGCCTCCATCTACTTGGTAATTGCTCAAACCGACCCTGAGAAGGGACACCGCGGTATCAACTGTTTGATCGTAGAGCGGGATATGGAAGGTTTCGTAGTAGGTAAAAAAGAAGATAAGTTGGGCATCCGTGGTTCCGATACCCACTCGTTGATGTTCCAAGATGTGAAGGTGCCAAAAGAGAATCGCGTAGGCGAAGATGGCTTTGGCTTTAAGTTCGCGATGAGCACACTGAGCGGAGGCCGTATTGGTATTGCGGCGCAAGCCTTGGGTATTGCAGCGGGTGCTTACGAGTTGGCCCTCAAGTATAGCAAAGAGCGTAAGGCCTTCGGAACCGAGATATCGAATCACCAAGCTATTCAGTTTAAGCTGGCCGATATGGCTACCCGGATTGATGCGTCCCGGTTGCTTTGCCTGGATGCTGCGCTAAAGAAAGATGCCAAGGCAAACTTCACCAAAGAAGCAGCGATGGCAAAGCTATTTGCCTCTGAAACGGCTATGGATGTGACCGTAGAAGCTGTACAAGTTCACGGTGGATACGGATTTGTGAAAGAGTACCATGTTGAGCGTTTGATGCGTGATGCAAAAATTACACAAATCTATGAAGGTACTTCTGAGATACAGAGAATCGTGATTTCCCGCGAATTATTGAAATAATCCTGTTTTAAGGCCTTTTTGAAGTGGACGTACAAATTGTGCGTTCACTTTTTTTTTTTGCATTTTTTGGATGCCTTCGAAATTTTATTAGATTTGTCCAAGTCAAATCGCCTAAAAAGGGACATCGGTCTTTTACTTCCTCAATTTTTCATATATGGAAGATTATAATAAAATTATAGAATCCCTCAATGTTCGTTACAAGAAGGCCAAGAATGTAAAAATTTTACAACCTGTAACCATTGAGAACTTCTACGACGTTGAGAACACCTTAATTATAATAAACAAAGGTCAGATCACCTTTGGGAAAGACAATGAAGTCTTAGAAGAAAATGACTTGCTGTTTATCCCAGGAGGCAAGCATTTGCGGATTTCTTACGGTAGTGGAAACGCGGTCTCTCTTTCTAACGATGATTTTCTAAGCGAACGTGAAAACTTCCTCCAAACCTTCCCTACTGATGAGATGGAGGATATCAAACCTGAAAATTTTAGCTACATCACCTTTGAGGCAAAGGTGTTCGATTCGGTTAACTTTTTCGCTTCGCTGGACATCCCCCCATTTGTAATTAATAACAACAGCCGGGTGATTGCTTTGCTCAAAAGCATTTTGCGCGAAACCGTCTCTGACTTGCCAGGTCGTAACCGAGTGATCAGCCGAAATACAGACCTGCTCGTGGTAGAAGTTGTTCGCCACGTGATCAAGAACCGGATGTTTGTCGAGGAGCTGGCTACCAATGTTACCTACTTCAAGGATCCTCGCCTGTTAGACATCTTTGCTTACATCAAGGAGCATTTGGGTGGTGACTTAAGCAACAAGATTTTGGCGAACGTTGCTAATGTTTCGGAAGACTATGTTGGCCAATACTTCAAGATGCTGACCGGTATTAACCCGCAGGACTACATCGAATACCAACGAATGGAAAAGGCAGTACAGTTGTTACGTACTACTAAAAAGAGCATTCGAGAAATTGGCAAAGAGGTAGGTTATAAAGATACTGCCTATTTCTGCCGCCGGTTCAAGATGATGTTTGGTATTCCAGCTGGGAAAATGCGTCGTCGCGAATCTCTAATGAACGTATAGGCTGCGACCTAATCAAAATATTAGAAGCCCAAATCGAGAACCCTCGGTTTGGGCTTTTTCGTTGGGCTATTTGAGAGTAGCCAAGGCTTGATTAAACTCTCCCACCTTTTCGGAAATCTCTACCAGCAAATCAGGGTTTTTCTCAATGCCATTGCCAATGATGAGGAAATCCGCACCAGCTTCCATGGCCCGGTGGGCCTTTTCGCGTGAGTCAATACCTCCTCCTACAATCAAGGGGACATCGACTGACTTACGCACCAGATTGATCATCTTATAGGGTACAGGGTTCTTTGCACCGCTCCCTCCGTCAAGGTATATGAGTTTCATGCCTAGCATCTCCCCGGCTACTGCAGTACTAGCCGCTACTGAAGGCTTTTCTGCAGGAATCGGTTGGGTATTGCTCATGTAGGCTACCGTAGTCCTGTTTCCAGAATCTACCAAGATGTAACCCGTAGAAATCACCTCCAGACGACTTCGTTTAAGTACTGGGGCTGCTACTACGTGCTGTCCAATCAACAGTTCTGGATTGCGCCCTGAGATAAGTGAAAGAAAGAGGATAGCATCGGCAGAAATGTCGATGTGCATATTAGAGCCTGGAAATAGCACTACAGGCACGTCTGACTGTGATTTGATGACCTCAATGGCTTTCCCGATATCGCCATCCGTAATCAGACTACCACCTACCAGAAACAAGTCTACGTTGTGCTCTATCGCTATTCGCACCTGTTTTGCCAGTACGGCCGGAGATTCTACCTTATCTGGGTCAATTAGCATAGCAAAGGCTTTACGGCCTTGCGCATGGTACTCTACTAACCGTTGGTAAAGTGTGTTCATTCTGTGGGCTGATCGTCTGCTGCTTCTGCCTTGGGGTTATCTATTTCTTCACCATCCAACCGGTTGATGCGTTCTAGAAACTCCATAAGCTTTTGTTTGACTAAGGCAGCAAGAAACAAAGCCATCTGCTCCTTGATCTGCTGTACTATTGGTGAGGCTATTCGTTCCAGTACGGGTACATTTTCAGACGATTCTGCGGGTTGGGAGGACGTGCCTTCCTTGGAATCTGCTACTTCGTCTTCTTCCTCTGTGCTTCTTCCCTTGGTGATGAACTGAACCACTCCAAAACCTAATAAAGCAGTGCCTGAAGCCACTAGAAAAGTTCGCCCCCATTTGGATACACTATCCTCCAGAACGTCTAATTGCTGCTCTATGGCCTCGCGAAATCCTGCTTCGGCTTTTTCGAGTTGCTCACGGCTTACCTTGGCGTTTTTCAAGTCATCAAGTGGATTCATCGTCTTCAGCTTCGGTTTGTTCTGGGGCTTCCTGTTTTTCAACAACTTCAGGTGTGGGTTTTGATGGGCCCTTACGTAAATATAGGGCCAATCCGGCGATAAGCAGGCCATATATACCAGCGACAATCAAAAATCCCAGGTGGTTCTTGCCCATCACCTGCCCTAGGTACAAGGCCAATGATACCGTGAGAAGACCCAACAGCATTAGGCTCATCAGGCCAACAAGTGCCCACATAACCGCCTTTTTCACCCAGTTTTCTACCTGCTCCTGAAGTTCCATCCGGAGCAGGGCAATACGGGTTTCGATGAGCCCCTCAATGTTCTCCATGAGGGCTTCCAAATTCAAAAACCTTTTGATGCGGTCTTTCACTCTGTAGATTCTTAATGACGAAAGTAAGCGTTCGCCCATGCAGTTACTGCAAAATGTTTGGTTTTCTGTGAATCACCAAACTTTGAGGCTATCGTCCTGCGAAAGGGGAAGCAGCCTTTTGCCGTTCTTCCCATAGGACTTCCTCTTGAGAGGACTCCGATAGGTTTTGTGCCTCGTGTAATTTGATCAAGGAAAACGGAAGTACGAAGAAGGTGAGCATGATGTAGAGGAATACAGCCAACCGGAATTTGTGGGCAATTAGGCCAAATTGGTTAGCTAAATAAACCGGTACTTCGCGCAAATAGGGTAGGAAGAAAATAACTACGCCAACCAGATTGAACAAAAGATGGGCTATGGCCAAGCTGATGGCAGCTTCTGAGCGGAAACTCGCGGCAATAAAGGCTGTAATGGTAGTGCCAATATTGGCCCCCATCAAAAAGGGGAAGGCTTTTTTAAGCGAAACTTTATTGGTGGCCACAAACGGAACAATCAAGGAGGAGGTAATACTGCTTGACTGTACACCGGCCGTAATGAGAGTGCCCCACAAGAAGGATCGTCCCCGGCTACCAAACAAGTAGGTTTTCATCCGCCCCCGGCTTTCGCCAATTAGCACAGCGGATAAGAAGCGGCTCAGGTATTTGATGCTAAGAATAAGTAGCCCGAAGGAGATTATCAGAGGTATGATTGGTGGGATTGAGGTTTGGGATAACCAGTCTCCGATGGGAATGAGATCCCACAGGCGAAAAGAAAAACCACCACCGTTACCAGTGCCCTTGCCTATGGAGATAGTATCTACGATCCATTGTGCGCTGCCAGAAAGGAGCCCGTAATAGAACTCTAAGGGGAAGACAATAATGGTGACCAGGATATTGAAAAAATCGTGAAGAGTGCCGGCAGCAATGGCCTTTCTGAACTCCCTTTTACGAGTAATGTAGCCCAAAGAGATGATGGTGCTAGTGAGAGTAGTACCAATGTTGGCGCCCAATATCATAGGAATGGCGTGAACTACGGAAAGCGAACCGGAAGCCACCGCAGTCACCATCAATGAGGTACTGGTGCTGCTACTTTGGATGATGGCCGTCATCAAGAGGCCGATAAACAGCCCGATGAAGGGGTTGGTGGTCACTTCCAAAATGTCTGCAGCGGTATCCTTGCCTAAGAGCTTGAAGCAAGACGACATCATTTCGATAGAAACCAGGAACAGGGCCAGCGTTGCGGTGATGATCAAGGCCTTACGGACCCAAGGGCGGGAAGCCCTGGAGGCAGAAACTGTATTTTCCGTAAGATCTTGTACCGATGGCATACTTGCTATTAAGCTGTGACCTAATATGACTTAGGCTTTGTAGAGGGGCACAAAATTAGTAGGTGTCCAATCCTTACAACATCATTTCTTATCAAGCAATTGTTATTTTTTAACGAGCGTTTTTTGCCAAAAAATTCCGTTTAATCCGCTGATAACCAACATCGTATAATGCCGAAGTAAGGCGGGAATTAAGACAAGGTAAAGGTGCTGTGAAGAAAGCGTTAACAATTTTTTAATATTGCTAGAAGAGAACAATACCTAGTTTTACAGCCTGTTTCAGAAGGGCAAACTAGATACCTTAAGAACTGTCTAAAACATGGCTGAGGAGTCGAACCAAGGCCGCCAAATTCAGGCGGGTGGCTTATCTAAGATTTTATTTCAAGTATTTGATCTGGCACGCAAAGAACGGACTTTCCTGTTCATCATAGCGGTGCTTACTTTAGTCTGTGCTATTGCTTTCCCCAATCTAAAGTACGCTATGTGGGTAGGCTTTGGCCTTTCTGCGTATTCTGCCATTGCCAATGATAGTATCCAAACCATAGGTACTTTCATCGCTTCCAACTCACATCGTAAATGGTGGATCCTATGGATCTTCATGGGGGGCATATTTCTAGCCACTGTATCATACTCCTTCGTCAATTATGATGGTGATGTAAGCTACGGTCGATTGGCGACAAAGGGTCTGGAAACGGCTCCAATCTCTATCTCATTTTTACAACTGTTTGCTCCCATAGTGCTGCTCATTCTTACTCGAATGCGCATGCCGGTGTCTACTACCTTTCTTCTCCTTAATATTTTTGCCACCCAGATAAGTACTGTTTCCTCCATTATCATGAAGAGCCTTTCGGGTTACTTCATTGCCTTTGGTTTAGCCCTGGTAGTGTGGTTTGCAGTAAGGAAGTGGGTGGATAAATATTTTACCGGCAAGCCGGGCAATATATGGATCGTGTTGCAATGGCTTACAAGTGGTGCTTTATGGTGCTTCTGGCTTCAGCAGGATGCGGCGAACATTGCGGTATTTCTTCCACGGCAGCTGTCACAGACTCAGTTTTTGGCTTTTGCCGGATTCATTTTTGCTGGCCTGGGCCTCTTGTTTTATCTGAAAGGAGACCGAATTCAAGGAATCGTAAATGAAAAGTCAGGTGTTACCGATATCCGGGCGGCTACCTTGGTTGATTTTATCTACGCTATTATTCTTTTTGTCTTTAAGATTCAGAGCAACATACCTATGTCTACTACCTGGGTATTCATTGGTTTGCTAGGAGGTAGAGAACTCGCCATTGCTATGACCAAGAAATTGGACAAGCGTCGTAAATTAGGACTCAAAAAATCTTGGCGGATGGTTCGTAGTGATGCCACACGGGCTTTGATTGGTCTATTAGTGTCCCTGATTTTGGCGCTCCTAATCAACGAGAACTTCCGAAACGCCATCTTGGGTACTGGACAGTAACACCTAGACTATTCGAAAACCTCGCTCACAATTTTTGCTGAGGATAAACTCAGAGGTATGCCCCCGCCGGGGTGTACACTACCTCCGCAAAAGTAAAGCCCCCTTATTCGTTTGCTGAAGTTGGCATGACGCAGAAAGGCTGCATAGCGGTTGTTGGAGCTATTGCCATATAAGGCACCCTGCGAAGAACTGGTCTTGGATTCTATTCTTCGTGGGTCCAGGTATTCCTCCACCTCTAGTGCCGACCGAACATCATACTTCAAAACACGACTCACTTTATCCAGAATTCGTTCGCGGGCATCTGAGATTAACTGATCCCAATCCTGCCCCTGGTTGTTGGGTACATTGATCATCGTGAACCAATTCTCGGCTCCTTCGGGGGCATCATCAGCTTTATATTTGCTAGTGATGTTAATGTACACTGTGGGGTCGTGGTAAATGGTGCCCTTACGAAATATGTGATCGAACTCCTCACGATAGTCCTCACTGAAGAGAATATTGTGTAGGCTGAGCTGGGGAAAACTATGGTTGATTCCCCAATAGAATATCAAAGCCGAGCTAGACTTGGGCTGATTCAGCAGCTTTTCTGGGGGGGATTGTGAGGGGAGTAGTTTGCGGTACGTGTTCACTACGTCCATATTACTGACCACCCTGTCGAATCGGTGCTCTTTACCATCCACTTTGATGCCGCTGGCCTGCTTGTTTTCCACCATAATTTCCTCCACTGGTGTGCCGTAGTGGAATATTACCCCTTGGCGTTCTGCAAGCCGTACCAGGCTTAGGGTAATATCGTGCATGCCTCTTTTGGGGAAGTAGGCCCCGATGTTGAATTCCAAATGAGGAATGATGTTGAGCGTAGCCGGGGTTTGATACGGATCGGATCCGTTGTAGGTAGCGTATCGATTGAAGAGCTGGACCAGCTTGGGGTTTTCAAAGGTGCTTTCGTTGGCCCGATTCATGGTCCGAAGAAAGTCCATTTTGTGAAGGTTACGGTAGCTTCGGCGGGCATCCGAATTGGTCCATGTGTCTAGCTTGTGCATGGAACGAAACATGAACATCTCGCCTAGGTAATCATACAACGTTGCGCTTCGCGAAAGCGCCTTTTCCACGTGCTGGCTCGGTTCGCCAAGCACCGCTTCTACCTCATGTGCAAATTTTTCGGGATCGCTAAATGCTTTCAGAAAAGTGCCGTCTTCCCAAAAGTAATGACAAGTAATGGCGAGGCTTTCATAGGCAAAATGGTCCTCCACTTTTTCACCAGCTAGCTCAAATAACTCCTCTACCAGCCTTGGGAGGGTGAACAAGCTAGGGCCCGCATCAAACCGGTATCCATTCAGTTGGACCTCGCTCAGCTTACCTCCCGGATAGGTATTGCCCTCAAATACCTCTACTTGATGACCTGCACAGGCCAACCTAATAGCGGTAGCTATTCCTGCAATTCCGGCCCCTACTATTCCTACTTTTTTAGCATCGGGTTGACTGCTTTGCATATTAAGCGGTCACTGAATTGGCAAAATCTAGTAAAGTTTTGGTAGCCTCCTCGGGGCGTTCCAGCATACCCATATGGCCCGTGTCATACATCACATGGGTAGTGGCATTTTTGGCGGCGCGCATCATTTTGAAACTAAGATCAAAAGCAACTGCGGTATCGTGATCCCCAGCTATGAGTAGCTTGGGCATACCAGTTTTTAGCAAGTGGAATTTGCTCTCCCGGTCATGCATAGCCTGCGTAAAAGCAATGTGGGTTTCTGTAGAGGTCTGCAATGCCATTTTGGTTGATTTATCGATCATGGGCATGAGTTCTTCAATGCGCTCATGATAGAAAAGAAAAGGAATAAAAGACTCAATAAAGGCGCCCATTCCCTGTTGTTTCACAATCTCGATCGATTTTAACCGCCCCTCCTTCCTGCTAGGGCTATCTTCGTTGGCATTGCTGTGAAATAAACCAAAGGCCCTCACCATTTCTGGGTGTTGGTCAGTGAGATGGAGCGTAACATAGCCTCCCATGCTGTGACCAATGACAATGACCTCTTCCCATCCTTTAGCTTTGAGCCATTCTGCCAGTTCGTCGGCTACGCGTGGAAAAGAAACCTCTCCTTCTAAAAGTGGAGACTGACCATGACCGGGGAGGTCGATGGTGATTACTTTGAAATGTTTGGCGAGTGCATCACGTACCTCATCCCATAGGGTAAGGTCGTTACAGAAGCCATGAATCAAAAGCAGGGGAAACCCTTCCCCTGCTTCTACATAGTTCAATTCCATGTCGCGAAATTAGGCGTTCACTACGGCAACTCCCAGAATTTCCCGAGTAGCCTTAGCAATACCATTATCGCAGTATCCACATTCTTGGTACAATTCGTATTGAGTGCCGTGTTCTACCGTGCGGTCGGGCATACCCAAACGCTTCACCTGAGCGCTAAACCCGTTGTCAGCGGCCCACTCCAATACCGCGCTACCAAAACCTCCTTGGAGGATGCCGTCTTCCACGGTGATTACTTTCTGATAGCGAGTAAATATGTGCTGAAGTAATTTTTCATCGAGAGGCTTCACAAAGCGCATATCATAAAGGCCTGCACGAATGCCTTCGGTTTCTAAAACGCGAACCGCTTTTTCTGCCAAGTTGCCGATGTGTCCCAGGGAGAGAATAGCTACGTCTTCACCTTCTTGAATGATACGGCCGGTGCCAATTTCCATTTCCTTCATGGGAGTTTTCCAGTCAGGCATTACACCTTGACCGCGGGGATAGCGGATGGTAAAGGCTTGGCTCTCCCGCGGCAACTGTGCGGTATACATCATGTCACGAAGCTCAGCCTCGTTCATAGGGGCAGCCACAATCATATTGGGCAGATTGCGCATGTACGCAATATCGTAGGCACCGTGGTGGGTAGGGCCGTCCGCTCCGGCAAAGCCCGCACGGTCCAGGCAGAAGTTCACGGGCAGATTCTGGATGCACACGTCGTGCACTACCTGATCGTAAGCCCGCTGCATAAAGGTGCTATAGATATTACAGAAGGGAACTAGCCCTTGCGTAGCCAAACCGGCAGAAAAGGTCACTGCGTGTTGTTCAGCAATGCCTACGTCGAACGCACGATCCGGCATGGCCTTCATCATGATGTTCATAGAACTGCCTGATGGCATGGCAGGGGTAATCCCTACAATCTTTTCGTTCTTTTCAGCTAGCTCTACCAAGGTTTCGCCGAATACTACTTGGTATTTGGGAGCCTGAGGGGTGTCTACTTTTTTCTTGTGTACTACTCCCGTTACCTTATCGAAGGTGCCTGGAGCATGCCATTTGGTTTGGTCCTTCTCAGCCGGAGCGTACCCTTTGCCTTTCACCGTTACAGCATGCAGCACCTTAGGCCCAGGAATATCCTTGAGGTCATTGAGCACGTGCACCAGATGGTTAACATCGTGCCCGTCTACTGGGCCAAAGTAACGCAGGTTCAGGCTTTCGAAGAAGTTACTTTCCTTCAGCAGGAAGGATTTCACAGTGTGCTCTACTTTGCTGGCAATTTCCTGAGCACTCTTGCCAAACTTGCTGAATTTGCCGAGCATCTTCCACACTTCGTCTTTTACCTTATTATAGGTGTGACTGGTGGTAATGTCGGTGAGGTAGTCCTTTAGTGCCCCTACGTTGGGGTCGATGGACATGTTGTTATCGTTGAGAATGATGAGCATGTTGGGTTGCGCATCACCTGCATGGTTCATTCCTTCAAAGGCCAAGCCACCCGTCATGGCGCCATCCCCAATTACGGCAATATGGTGGCGGTTGTCTCCTTGGTAGCGATTGGCTACAGCCATACCCAAAGCAGCAGAGATAGAGGTAGAACTATGCCCTACGCCGAAGGTATCGTATTCGCTTTCTTTTCGCTTAGGAAATCCTGAAAGTCCTTTATACACCCGATTGGTGTGAAATTGCTCGCGCCGACCGGTAAGGATTTTATGGCCGTAGGCTTGGTGTCCAACGTCCCAAACCAGCTGATCGACCGGCGTGTTGAAAACGTGATGCAGGGCTACGGTGAGTTCTACTACACCTAAACTGGCCCCAAAGTGTCCACCGTGTACCGATACCGTATCGATAATGTACTGACGGAGTTCATCACTTAATTGTAAAAGTTCTTCTGGACTTAGGCCCTTCATATTGGCCGGGGAATGAATTTTGGCCAGAAGGGGTCCTGGTTCGATCAACATAGTCTCTACCTTTTGATTGACTTTTAAACTGGCAGACTTGCCATTTGTTTACGTTCAACCGATTGCACGGGGTACAATTCGGTAAAATTAGCTGAAAATATCCGGCCAACATATCCCAGGGGGATTTTTTGCTATTTTTGTAGCTACGGTTTCTGGTTAGAATCACCCTGCCGGTTGCTTTTCCTTGCTTCTAAATCGTTATCGCTCTATGGC
This sequence comes from Cytophagales bacterium, assembly GCA_003454975.1. Lineage (GTDB taxonomy): Bacteria > Bacteroidota > Bacteroidia > Cytophagales > Cyclobacteriaceae > DMST01. Next base: position 12,735 of record DMST01000193.1, read on the forward strand.
TAGTACTTACGAAGTAAAGCTCCCTTTGTTCGAAGGACCCTTCGATCTCTTGCTCTTCTTTATTGAAAGAGACGAGCTGGATATTTACGACATCCCTATAAGCAAGGTGACCAAGGATTTTCTGAATTACCTGCACCGGTTAGAGGAGATGAATATTGAAGTGGCTAGCGAGTTCATTTTAGTAGCAGCCACTTTGATGCGGATCAAATCTAAGCTGCTCCTACCCCGGCCCCAGCTAGACGAAGAGGGTAATGAGATTGACCCTCGGGAAGAGCTAGTGAAGCACCTGCTGGAGTACAAGAAATACAAAAGTGTAGTGGAAGATCTGGCTACTATGGAGGCCGATCAGATGAATAAGGAGAAGCGCGGCAATGTAGTAAGCGAGCTCAAAAAACTGGCGGAAACCAACCAAGTAGAGTCGGAACTGCAAGACCTGGACCTGTACAAACTACTGCGGGTGTTTGAGAAGGTAATGGAGCGCCATGCCGTGGAAAAGAACAAGCCAGTGCACCGTGTAGTACCCTACCCTTACTCTATTGAGGGCCAAAAAGACTTTGTTTTGAAAAGGGTGCTGGCCGAAAAACGCCTCTCTTTTACGAAAGTCATGAGCATGGAGCCCAACAAAATTGGGGTGATTTTTAACTTCCTAGCTATTTTGGAGTTATTACAATTACGGAAAATCACCATGCACATCGGTTTGGGTTTCAATAATTTTTGGATTGAACCCCTCGATGAAGAGAATTCCGAAACTGAACCGGTAGAACAGGAAAGCAACTAAAGAATGTCCTACTCACGCGTAGAAACATTGTTACCTACAGAAATTGTGTTGGGTCGTGGCATCG
>DMST01000193.1:13636-37719 GCA_003454975.1 Cytophagales bacterium
TCGTGGCATCGGCCCCATCCGGTTTGGCATGTACCCCGAAGAGACTATGAAGGTTTTGGGGGACCCAAACACCACGGATTTGCGCCACCCCAAGAAGGGTGTGGGCGCCGTTATCCATCATTACGAGCAGCATGGACTTGATCTTACCTTCGATGAGGAGGATGAGCACCGGCTGGCATATATTGATGTAACGGGTGGTTCTTTCATCCTAATGAATGCCCTTTCGCTAGGTATGAGTTGGGAGGATTGCCTGGCAGCCACCAAAGATCTGGGTTTAGGGCTGCCCCATGAGGAACGTTGCGTTTCCTGGGATTTGCTATGTTACCATGGGCACAGCCTTATGTGTTGGTTCCATGACAAAACCTTGTCCAAAATCTCCTTCGGTCACTATTGGTCGCGAGACGGTCAACCCCTTTGGCCAGAAGGGTAGCCCGCACGGGGGCTACCTAAGAGGGGTTTATTTATTCTCGTACGATTTCACGTGCGTTTTTCCATCTTTCACGTAGGCCACTTCCAGTTTAGCTTTTGTCCACTTCTTGAATTCGTCGCCTGCCAGGCGATGAAAATAGTTGCCTAGGGCTACAATGAACTGCCATTCTCCGAAAGCTGACTCTGTATTCTTGAAGGCCTCTTTCCAACGCCGTGTCTGTGTCAGGTTGGAGTTTTCTTGCAGCTTTTCCATCAGATCAAACCCTTCCTGAGCGGAGGTGAAGGCCGTGTCTAGCATCTTCTCTTTCAAATATCCTATTACCTCTTTGAAGGATTCGAAATCGTTGCTATTCTTTTCCTTCTTTGCTGCCCGGTTCAGGCCGTTTTTCACCAGTAGTGTTGCTAGTTCTGTGGAGTAATCACTCAAAGGTCGTTCACCCCGAGGCATTCGTTCGTTGTTCAAAGTCCAGCCAAAGTCTTTTAAGAAACGCTCAAATACCTGACCGTAAATGCTCGATTTCTCATCTGGCTTTTGGCGCAGGTCTAGCTCTTCCCAAAAGGGCATAGACCTACCCAACCCTTGGGATACCCATTGGCGGTTTATTTCAGGTCGTGCGGCATCCAGCGCATCAAGCTTATCTAGTACACTTTTAAAGCCCTCTTTGTCCATGGAAAAAGAGAGTTTGAAGGTGGGCCTATCGTCTGCTTTGCCTTCCTGTCCGTTGGCCTTTAGTAGCTTCCAAACTTCATCGGCGGCCTCTAGCCACGTTTTATTGGTGTTCTTAAAAATTCCCCAGGCATCGGCATTATCCAGGACCTTATAGGTTTCTCTTCTAAAGGCAGCCCGGTTGATACCTTTTTTCTCGGAGTTTCCTACCAGTTCCATCGTTAGGGATTGTTGGAAATCGCTGAATTTGGGCTGACTCTTATAGTCAGACATCTCCGCAGCAAACGTAACGGTGGTCTTACGATCAAGAGGTTCTACTAAGAAGAACCTTTGCAGTAGGTCTGCCTCGCGCATCACCTTGCCAATAAATGCATCCTTGGCTCCATCCAGGGTGGCTTCATGGATATTCTCATAGGAGGAAGATGCATTGAATTTCACCAGACCAAAGAGGTTCAAGCCCATTTGGATGGTCTCTTTTACGATGAGTTTGGACTCGTACTTATTGATGGTAACGCCCGATTCGTTGGCCCTGGCCGCTTCTACTACAGGGTTCAGATTGAGCTGTAGCAGGTCCTTGTGGAACTCGGTGACTTTGGCTTGGTCTAATTCGGCAACCATAAGCGCTTCCTCTGTTTTAATTCTGCTGTAGGAGAGCGTAAGCGATGCTTTTATCTCTTCTTCCAGTTTTTCTTCCAGCTTATCCAAGAGGGTGTCTTGTAAGCCGAAATTGGAAAGGGAGTCGCCGAGCCATGCCTTGGCTTTTTCTCTTGCCCCGTCCAAACTGGTGACCTTAATTGTGAGCCCCAGATCTCCTTTCACCTCACCGGTTTTCTTGGCGGCTTTGTTCAAAGAAACCTTGAATTCCTCTTTAGTCCTGAGGATCATTAGCTGAAAAGTATCCTCAATGCTGAAGGTAGCTCCCAACTCGGCGCCTACAGTGGCGTCCATTTCCAAGAGACCCGTGGCCGAGGCGGTTTCTTCAATCAAGGAGGAAACCGACTTCGAAATGGCATCACTCAGTTCCACCTGCACAGAGCCACTCATGTTGCCGGTGTATTTGTAACCAACGGCTTCGCCTTCCTCAAGAGTCAGAATATCTTCTAGTGACATGACCGTGGCGAAGTGGGTAACGTCCCGCTTGAGTGCTTGCATCACGGTATCATCGGCATCGTGTAGGCGATAGCCCAGGAGTTGTATATCCAGACCGTGTTTGAACCCAACACTGATTTCGGTTTTGGGGATGGTGGCACTGAAATCGGAGCTGGATTTCAGGTGGAGTTTATGCTTCAGGTAAGGCTTATCCGCATTGAACGTAAGGAAGGAGTCTTTCTCATTACTAATAAACTCGTCCTCATCTTCGTCCTTCGTCTGGTTGAAAAGCTGAATGTTGTATTGACCCTCTACTTTCAGCTTCAAATCCTTCTCAAAAAAACTCCATTCTTGCTCGTTTAGGGTAATGGTGATGGGGTCTACCCAGGTTTCCTCATCAGAAAGAGGGTTTTTGGATAGTACCGTATCAAGATTGGTAGCTTCGAGGATCTTTTCTTCTTCCGAACCCTCTTCCTTTTGGAACAGATTTAATAGGTTTTTCATCAGGTAGATTTGGGGTTAATGAATGTCCATTCAAAATAACCAATCCACCCATTTCTGTTCTGTTTATTGATACAATTTCACAAAAGCCTAACCTCACTCACCACTTCGGCTCCTACCTTCTCGTTGAGGAGGGCAATCAACTTATCTTTGCTCATGGCGAGTTCTTGCTTTAGGGCAGCACTGGAAAGCTCTACGAAGAGCGTCTGGTTTTTTACAAATATATTGCCAGTGCGGGAGGCAATGAATGGCCCCATAACCTCGGGCCAGGCGGCCACTAAGCGCTGTTCGTGGTACTTGCCTTTAAGCCGGTATGCTTCCAGCAATTCCTGTATCACATCTTTGAGCGGTTGTGCATCCCCCTTTCTTTGGTAGGGTCCTCCTTTTGGTTTGTACTTCATACCTCCTCTTGGTCAATAATTTCCCCTTGGTGTACATGCACCATCTGGCAAGTCAGTGCTTGTTCTTGAAAGATGGCTTGTGTGCGCTCTGGCCGGGCATCGGTCACCAACAGCTGCCCAAATCCTGAGCCGGATACCTTGCTCATCAGGCGTTGGATGCGACCGTCATCTAATTTATCAAAAATATCGTCCATCAGGAGCAAAGGTGGGAAACCAAAGTGTTCCTGAAATAGCTCATACTGTGCCAATTTGAGGGCAATTACAAAGGACTTCTGCTGGCCCTGCGATCCAAATTTTTTGAGCGGGTACTCGCCCAATTGGAATACAAAGTCGTCCCGATGGACACCCACGGTGCACCGTTGCAGGATACGATCCTTCTCCAGGGCCTTCCCAAGTATGGTTTCCATCTGGCCGGTCTGCCAGGGGCTGTCGTATTGCAGGGCTACTGGCTCCTGATCGTCTGCTAGTTGGGCATAGTGGGCCAATACCCGGGGAGTAAACTGGCTTACCCACTCTTTGCGCCGGGTATGGATGGGCTCGCCGAGCTGGATGAGCTTGGCGGTGTAGGGGGCTAGTAGATCTCCGTCAAACGTATTGCGCTCGGCAAACTGCTTGAGCAGTGCATTGCGTTGCTTGAGGACGTGGTTGTATTGCAATAAGGTATTGAGGTAGCTACGGTCAATCTGAGAGAGCAGCCCGTCAACAAAACGGCGTCGGGTCTCGCTTCCTTCCCTAATAAGATCCGTATCCTGCGGGGCAATTAACACCAGGGGCAACAGCCCGATGTGATCGCTCACTTTATCGTATGGCGCACCGTTCACCTTAATTACTTTCTTTTGCCCGGTCGGTTGCTGTACCAGTACCGTTAGCGGTTTGCCCTCGCGCACTAGCTCTCCTTTGATCATAAAGAAGCTCTCGCCATGGCGTACGTTCTGCGAGTCTACGCTATTGAGGGCGCTTTTGGTGAGTGAGAGATAATGTACTGCATCCAATAGGTTGGTTTTTCCGCTACCGTTAGGACCCACCAGTGCATTTACGCCTTCAGCAAACGATACCGAAGCGTCCTCGTAGTTTTTGAAGTTGTGCACGGTGATCTTGCGCAGGTACATTACTTTTTTTTGGTTATTTTCGCCCCACTTCAGCGCCCACGGCCTACTACAACGGTGGGATTTGGGGCGACGAAGATCGCTAAGAAAAACCGAAAGCTAGGAATCAAGATGGCAAAAGAGAAAGCTGCTCCCACTACTAAGTTTTCTAAGGAACAATATGTGACATGGTATGAGCAAATGCAGCTCATGCGGAAGTTTGAAGAAAAAGCCGGCCAGCTGTACGGTCAGCAAAAAATCCGGGGCTTTTGCCACCTGTACATTGGACAGGAAGCGTGTGCTGCAGGGGCTGTTTCTGCGCTGCAAAAAGACGACAAGTGGATTACTGCTTATCGTGACCACGCACATCCTTTGGCTTTGGGTACTTCTCCCAATGCCGTAATGGCCGAGCTGTACGGTAAGGCTACCGGTATCTCCAAAGGAAAAGGCGGATCCATGCACATGTTTGACAAAGAGGTCAACTTCATGGGTGGGCACGGCATTGTAGGTGGTCAGGTACCTTTGGGTGCAGGTATCGCCTTTGCTGAAAAATATAACAAGACAGGCAACCTTTGCATCTGTATGATGGGAGACGGAGCGGTGCGTCAGGGCGCCTTTCACGAGGCACTGAACCTGGCTATGCTGTATAGCCTGCCGGTGATCTTCGTGATTGAAAACAACGGATATGCCATGGGTACTTCCGTGGCACGTACCTCCAATGTGACCGACCTGTACAAACTAGGCCTAGCCTACGATATGCCAAGTAAGCCGGTAGACGGTATGGTGGTGGAAGAAATTCACCTGGCAGTAGAAGAGGCAGCCGAGCGGGCACGTTCCGGTGGAGGGCCAACCTTGTTGGAGTTCCGTACCTACCGATACAAAGGACACTCGATGAGTGACCCTCAGAAATACCGTACTCGCGAAGAGTTGAACCAATACCGGGACCGCGATCCTATCAACGGGGTGAAGGCTACGCTGTTGGAAGAGGGCTGGGCTACGGAAGAAGAGTTAAAGGCCATTGACCAAAAAGTGAAGGCCCAAGTAGAGGAATCCGTGAAGTTTTCTGAGGAGTCTCCCTGGCCAGATCCTAAGGAAGCTTACGACGATGTTTACATCGGTCCGGACTATCCTTTTGTAATGGACTAATTCACCGTTGGCGGTTTGGTGCAAAATTCCTAGTTTTGCACCCTAAATTTGACTGCATGGCTACAAAGCAGAAGAAGCAAGGCAAACAACAGCCTGCTGAGAATCGGGGTACTGAGTTGTTCGAAAGCTCAGAAGCGCTTGCGCAACAGATATCAAAAACAGAAGCGTTTGTAAAGAATAACAGCACGCTAGTCTATGTAGTGGCTGGTGTTTTGTTGTTGGGCGTAGCAGGAATCTTGTTTTTCCGCTACTATACAGACAATCAGAATCGGAAGGCTCAAGAAGAGATGTTCCAAGCTCAGTTTTATTTTGAGCGGGATAGCTTGCAATTGGCTCTATTCGGTGATGGAAACAACTTCGGGTTCCTGGATATTATTGATTTGTACGGAGGTACTCAGGCAGGTAACCTGGCCAACTTCTATGCAGGTACTATTTATCTGAAGCAAGGCGATTACAGTACTGCATTGGATTATTTGGAAGGCTTTTCTTCTTCCGATGTCTTGGTACAACCCCGGGCCTATGCTTTGACGGGAGACGCTCATATGGAGCTGAATAGTTACGATGATGCCGCAGATTATTACGACAAAGCTGCTAATTCGGTAGAAGATAAGCGATTCTCCCCTCGGTATCTCATGAAGGCTGGTTTGGCGTATGAGCTTGCCGGTGATTATGAGGCTGCTATCGAACGCTACAGCCGAGTAATTGAAGATTTTCCACGGAGCAGTGAAGATGCTAACGCCAAACGCGAGAAGGCCCGTTTGGAAGGTATGATGTAAGCATTGCTTCGCAAGAATATATAAAAGGCAACCTCGCAAGGGGTTGCCTTTTTTAGTATCTCTTCCAGGGTATGGTGAGGAGGTAGCGTGAGTAAATGTTGCCTTTATCTTACCCACAACGGACGTGCAGAGATTATATTCCCAACACCTCGTGGGCTGCTTTCTCCAGGTTTTCCCTGTGATCTGGGTGAGCTACCTTAATGATGGCTTTGGCCCGCTGTTGCAGGTTTTTTCCGTAAAGGTAGGCCACCCCATATTCGGTAACCACGTAGTGTACATGGGCTCGGGTGGTGACCACGCTAGCCCCTTTTTTCAAGAATGGGACGATGCGGGAAACTCCCTTTTGCGTGACCGAAGGCAAGGCCAGAATAGGCTTGCCTCCTTCGGCTAAGGACGCACCACGTACAAAATCCATCTGACCGCCCACGCCCGAGTACTGCTTGGTACCAATACTATCGGCGCATACTTGCCCGAACATGTCTACCTCGATAGCACTGTTGATGGCCACAACTTTCGGATTTTTGCGGATGATTCGGGTATCGTTGACCCAGCTGACGTCCATCAGCCGGATAATAGGATTATCATCTACGAAATCATAGACCTTCTGGCTACCGAAGACAAACCCGGTTACGATTTTGTTGGGGTAGATCCTCTTTTTCTTATTGTTGATAACTCCGTTCTGTACAAGCGGGATCACTCCATCAGAGAACATCTCGGTATGAACCCCCAGGTCCTTGTGGTTGCCTAGCTGGGCTAGTACTGCATCGGGGATAGATCCTATGCCCATTTGCAGGGTGCTGCCGTCTTCTACCAAATTGGCAATGTGCTTACCGATAGCTGTTTCCGCCTCTGTAGGAGCATGGCCTTTATATTCCGGTAGAGGGTTAGGATTCCAGGACCACGCATGAATCTGGCTAATATGCAATACTCCATCACCGTGGGTGCGTGGCATATGAGGATTCACCTCGGCAATGATGTACTGGGCTGTTTGGCAAGCCGCCAGCGAAATGTCTACTGAGATGCCTAGCGAAACATACCCGTGTTTGTCTGGCGGAGATACGGTAACCATGGCTACGTCCAGAGGCATTTCGCCGGAGCGGAAGTGGCGCGGGATTTCGCTTAGGAACATGGGTATATAGGAGGCGGAACCGTTCTGTACATATTTGCGAACGTTGGCACCTACGAAGAAGGTGTTGATGTAGAAGCTATCCGCAAAGGGAGGCTCCTCAAAAGGCATGGGCCCCTCGGTATGGGCGCTTACCAGCTCTACATCAGAAAGCTCCTGATAGCGGTCGGCCAGGGCTTGCACCAGGGCCGAGGGAGTGGCGGCGGCAGTATGGAGGAATACCCGGTGTCCGGAACGGACTACCTGTACGGCCTCTCCAGGCGATACATAGGGTTTGACTTGGGTCATGAGCAGTGCGTTGATTGCGGCCCAAAAGTAGGCCGAGCAATGGCGGCAAAGGATGACTTTGGTCAGGGTATAAACCGAAGTTGCTATGGCAACAGAGGAAATTTGGTCAGCGGTTAATGGGAGAAGAACCAATGCTGAGGATCAGAAGGTCCTTTGCCCTAGGGATATTTTCGCAGGGGGGGCCAATAAGGCTAAAAGCCTTTTGGGGCCAAGGCTCAGAAGTCAGCTGGCAAGACATGGTGGGAGGCGCCACCCAATGCTATCACAAAAACATCTCGGATAGAACCGCCAAGGTGGCCCCGGCTAAACTGGCCATGAGCTTGCTTTTTTGTGGTTTGTGGCTAGGGGTACTTTCGAAGAAGATGGTGGTAGAAATCTGCAAGAAGGTACCAGAAACCAGAGCAAAAAGCCTCACAAAATTGGTTTCAGAGATTAAGCTTTGGTCGGCCATCCAGTCACTAAGCAGTAGCCCAGTAGGAGAGGATAGGGTAAAAACTACCAGTACAAAGGTTAAGGTGGAGTTAGGCTTTTTGCGGGCTTTTAGTAAGGTAAGGAGTGCAAGTGCAGCAGGAATTTTATGCAAAGCCAAGCCGATGAGGAGGGCATTGGCTCCATTGTGCACGTGGGCATGCTGTAGTGCATGCTGCGAAAGAATGGTGCCATCCAAGAGGGCATGCAAACACATAGCCAAAACCAAATAAGTAGAAGAGGGCCCGTGGTTATGCACGTGAATGTGTCCGTGCTCCACCCCATCGGTGAAGAATTCCAGCACTACCTGAAGAAAGAAACCAATGAGGATGAAAATGGCAATGTTGGGCACATCTTCGCTAGACTCGAATAGCTCAGGTATAAGGTGTATAATAGTGAGGGAGAAGAGATAGGCTCCGCTAAATACAAGGGCTGCCTGAAATGCCCGGCCTTCGCCCGGTACAAACCGCCAACCAATGAGGCCTCCCAAAAGTGCAGCCATGACGAGTACGGTGATCTCAGCTGCCATGTGATTCTTTTTTTGCGATGAATATCATACGGTCAGAGGATTCTGCTTCGTAGGGGTTGAGGAGGTAATCCCCAAAGGTGCCCGACAGAGAAAGACCTGCCTGTTGGAAATACCGCTCGAAATCCCATCGCCTGATGGCTTTCACTCGTTCAAAATAGTGATGAGACTTTTGGTCAGCCTCAAAGCGAATGTCCTTGATGATGTATCCCTCTTCGAATCGCTTGTGGATGAGGAAATGGATGCCTTCCACTTCTTTCTTTTCGCTAGGCTGTAATTGGTTAATTACCACGTAGGGGTTTAGAAAATCGAGTAAGAAGTAGCCTCCAGGATGAAGACTTTCGGCTACCCTTTTGATGGCTTGCTGGTGTTCCTCGTCAGTATCAAAATACCCAAAACTGGTAAACAAATTGAGTACGTGGGTAAAAGTATCTGGATGAAAGGGGAGCCGCATATCGTGTACTTCAAAGTGCAGCCGATTATTGGAATACTTTGAAGCATAGGCTATGTTCTGATCAGAAAGATCAATACCTGATACACGTAAACCCTTCTGATTCAGGTATATACTATGTCGGCCTTTGCCACAGGCTAAGTCTAAAATATGGTCCTCGGAACTAAACTCAAAATACCTAGACAACACATCAATAAAGGCCTGCGCCTCCTCGAAATCTCGATGTTTGTAAAGTATGTGGTAGTAGGGAGAGTTGAACCATTCCCCGAACCATTCCGTGGTTTTTTCCATGCAAATATGCTGCTCGCGCCCTGCAACAACATTGCAAAATTGTAAAAGTTCGCCCTTACTCCAAAACTGCCGAACGAATGCCATCAGTATAATAAGTAGAAAGCGCGTTTTTACCGTCGTCGTAGATGAGTATAGCGTCTAATTCTGGGTGACGTTGGAGAAACGACTTGGTAGGCTCGGTACCCATGACCATAAAGGCGGTAGCATAGGCATCTGCTAGCATACAGGTCTCAGCAAAAACAGTAGCGCTTAGCAGAGAATGTTCCACCGGATAGCCTGAATTAGGATCAAGTGTATGAGCGTACCTTTTGCCATCGCGTTCGTAAAAGTTGCGGTAATTTCCACTAGTGGCTACTCCACGGTCCTGCAGTTTTACACGCACCACCGGGCGTCTATTTTCCAGCTCAGCAGTAGGGTCTTCGATGCCAATCACCCACGGTTTTTCCTGTATAAATAGGCCCGAGGCTACTATCTCTCCGCCTATCTCCACAAAAAGATTTTGAATGCCCTGTTTTCGGACAAAATCGGCAACCACGTCTACACCCTGGCCTTTGGCAATGGCGCTAAAGCTCAGCTCAATCCCTTCTTGCAATCGACAAACAGATTCTGAATCAAAGAATACGCTATCGAAACTGACAAACTGTAGGAGGGAATCTACTAGGCTGCTGTCCGGGTAAACGGGGGCCTCAGGGCCAAAGCCCCAAGCATCGATGAGGGGACCTACCGTAGGATCAAAGGCGCCGTCGGTTTGCTGGTATACTTGATAACTCGCTTCCAGAACGGGGTAGAAAAAGGGGAGTTTAAATTTGATGAGGCCCTCTTGATTGAACCGAGAGATCTCACTGTTGGGTAGGTAGGTAGAAAGACTCTCGTTGAACCGTTGCAATACGGAGTCAATTTGCGGTTTGAAATTACGCTGTTGGGGGTCTAGATACTGGATGTTGTAGGTTACAGTACCAAAAGTGGTACCGGTAAGGGTGACCAAGGCCCGTTGATCGAAGGCTTTCTGAGTTTCGGAAGGGAACTCTTGGCGGTACCACCATACAGCAAACATGGCAGCCACCAACACAAGGGGGTAAATGCGGGAGCGATGCTCCCATAATTTCGATCGTACGCTCATAACGGTTAGCTATCCTCCCCTTGGCCCTTATGGCGCGTACTTACTCGCTCCATATGGAACCGGGGATAGTCTAACGGAGTGAAGCCAAATTGCTTGTATAGCCGGTGGGCGTCTAAGGTGAGGAGATGCCATCGATCTACCTCGTTGAGGCCAGGATATTGGAAAATGCAATCCATCAGCCATTTGCCCAACCCAGTTCCTTGGTACTCCGTCAGTACAAAAACATCCTTAAGGTAGGCAAAGGTAGCATAATCCGAGATGACCCGAGCCAGTCCGATTTGCTTATTCTCTTTGAAAAGTCCAAAACAAAGGGAGTTTTTGACTGCCCGATCGAATTTTTCGAAGGTCAGACCGGTAGCCCAATAACTCTCTTCAGAGAGATACCTATACATACCTAGTACGTCGAAACTGTCTATATCGGTGGTGATCCGATACGGTTCCTGTACGAACTCCATGGGTGAAAAATGGGCTACTTGTAAAAAATCAGTGCACCAAAAGGGATCCCTTTGGGGAAGGCTTGATGAACTTTTGGTGCCCAAGGATACAACATTATGAGGCCAAATTGGTTGGTTCGTTTAAAAGTTTTTGCATAAAAAGCTTAAAATCTTCCACAAACTCCGTGTAGTGCTCTCCAGTGCCCGGGCCAGAAAAGCCCGTATGAATACGCCGGATGTTACGCTCTTTGTCTAGAATAATCAGGGTAGGGAAGGAAATAATCTTGTTGAGCATGGGTAGGGTTTTGGAGGCCACCTCCTTGTCACTCGTTCCTGCCACCACGAAATCGTAGGGTACATTTAGCCGCTCCTTTACCTTGTTTATCCGGCCTACGGCATAGTCAAAATCATCTTTGCGTTCGTACGCCAGCCCGATGATTTCTACCTGATCCGATACCTCCGGGTACCAGCTGGTCAAAAACTTAGTTTCGTCCATGCAATTGGGGCACCAAGTGCCGAAGATTTGGAGCAAAACCACTTTATCTTGGTATTTTGGATCGTCTAATGAAACGGGCTGACCATCCAGACCTGGGAAGGCGAATTCAATGCCTTCGTAGCCTTCCTTTAGGTAGGTTAGTGAATTTGCATCGGGCAGTTGAAACTCCTCATCCCGGGTGGCGGTAAAGGTTTCGTGCCAGTGCTCCCCGGACCAGAAATTGCCGTTGAGGTTGCCCTCGCTGTCCATATCGGCCACAAACAAAAAGGCATGCTCGCCATCGAAAGTACTTAGCTTCAGCTGGTTGCCGTCCACAATACCTTCCAGATAGCGGTAGTCCCCGGTGGTAGTTAAGAAGGTGCCTATTACCTCATCTCCGGTTTGAAAAAACTCGCCCAATGCTGGGTTTTCGGGTCCTTCGGAGGAGAAAATCACTTTCCAATGGCCATCAACTGAAGCACCGTCCGTACTGGCACTTGCAGAGAAGCGAGGAGCCTCGGTGAGTTCGGCCGTCATATCCAGCACGTAGTCATCGTAGTAGTCTTTGGACCAAGTACCGGTGAGTGATTTCCCGTTTATCTTACCTTTCAAGGTAGCATCGAAAATGTGCATCCGGATGATTACCGAATCGTTCCGGTAGGTGAGTTCGTCCACCCTCAGCCGTTCTCCGGCGTTGAGGAGATAAATCACCTGGTCTTCGCCTTCCTGGGCCACTTCAAACTCAAAGGGTAGTATTTGACCTTGGGCGTCTAGCTGGGCACGGTACCTTCCCGACTGAAGGCGATTTTCTTCTGATTCTTGAGAACAACCAAAATATAGGACACTGCCCAAAAGGAAAATCAGACTGGGGACGAGGGACTTCATACGTGGGAGGGTTTGCACAATAAATGGCAAAGGTATAAAGTCTGAGGTTTCTTGTACGGCGGCTGTGTGTCGGGAAATGAACAGTTGGGGTTTGGTACTGGCGGAGGAGGTGCCAAGAACTTTGGGAGTACGGTGACTACCCCTATGGACCCAGGTGACTAAAAATGATAAGGTGAGCGAGCAACCTATGTTGTAGCAGCAATTTTAATCCTCCGGCAAGGACTCAGGTCTAAAGAAATTTATCGAAGGCAGTCCTGAAACTTCCAGGGGAACAGTGACTACCGTACTAGATCCTGAAGGAGCCAAATAAGAGTTACTGAATTGAGAACCGCTAAAAAAACACCTGCACCTCCATCCCAGGAAACTGGGCTTGGAGGTGGGCGAGTAGCTGGTTTGGCGAGGCACTGGACGAGTAATAGATAATTTCGGCGAGCTCGGAGTCATAACGCATCTGCAGCCGCCAGCTTTTGTGTATTCCTTGCAGGTAGCGCAGGGCCCGTTGGGCTTGAGCGTAGGTAGGACCCGTTTGTCGGAGCACCGGTCGCACTATACAGCAAGGCATCATCTCCTTGGGCTATTTGGCGGACTTCTTCCGGGTACTTTTGGTTTTTGGAGGGGCTTCCTCTTTGCTGCTTGCATCAGTAGCCGCTCCCTCATCTGGTGGTGTTGGTTCCTTTGCTACCTGGGCAGGTTCCGTTGCCGCATCAGTTGCTTCTTCCGCAGCCGTACTATCATCGGTAGTACCGGATTCGGTGCTCGTGGTGGTTTCCGTTTCCGAGCCTTCCACTTTTCCATCAGGCGGATCTATTGCCTCTTGGTTTTCTGCTGAAATAGGGTCTTTTTCTGGGACCCCTTCCGTAATTAATGAAGAGTCGGTTTCTTCCCCAGGGGTGACAACTTCCACCTTGGCGGCGTCAGCTTCGGTGCCAGTTTGTGCCAGCATCCATAGCTTGAGCCGGATACTCACCTCTAGCTCTGGCCGGATTATTTCCATGACAGGTATTTCTTGCTCTGTTAGCCCTTTCAGATCTGCTACAGCTACCTGATCGGCCACGGTACTCAGTGTTTCCGTCACCGTATTTACGGCCTCTTGCATTTGGGCATGCAGTTCTCCCTTACCCAATAGGGTTTCTGGAGAGGAGACCGCAGATACCAGATTCTCCATGGCCAAGTTCAGAACGGGTGCGCTCTGTTGGGCTGCTTCCCATGTGGCTTGTAGTGCTTCGGGGGTGGGACCTTCCGGTGATTCTTCTCCGGCACCTATTACTTCCGTGAGTGTAGCTAGGGCCACCTTGGCCTCTTCTGCTGAAGCCAGGACACTGGCCATTTTTTCACCAGGAAGGATAGAGGTGGTGGCGGTCGGTTTTTGGGGGCTACTTTGTCCCAGATTGCCGGAGTCCAACAAAGGATATACCCCTAGCAGATCGTGCTCCCCACCGCCTTTTTTTCCGTAAGTGATGTCGTAGCTGAAATTACAATGGTCCCCAAAGAACTGGCCGTTGGGGCCATTGACATATACAATGTTTATACGCCCTTTCAGATAATAATCCTCCGTGGTTGTGTGGTGAAATACACACTCGTCGCGTTGAAAGTGGTACACTATGGGTTCTTCCTCGTCAGAGGCCGTGCCGGAACCTTGTAAGGTTTGGTTGAGCCAGAGTGTGAAAGAAACCTGGGGTTTACCTAGTGCAGGCAATATGCTAAAGTGGAAGGTGAAGATTACCTCTCGGTCGTCGCGGTCGGGGTCCGGTACCTTAAAGTACTTCTGCTCCGCCGCCGTGGGGGTTAGATTTTCCATGGGTATTCGGATGACGTTGGGTGTGAAATCAGCAGACGGAAGGAAGATCCGCCCGCCTGCTTACCTGGGGTTAGATTTGCCTGGATGCGTGTTACACGTATTGTACGTTGTCCAGGGTGAATTTGAACGGAGTAGCGTTAGGGCCTGTGCCGCCGCCCGTCATCACGATGTCGGCCGAGGCTACCGAGAGTAGCCCGATTTCGGTATTCACATCGCTCAAGATGGCCGAGTTCATCACCTGGCCTTCTTCAATTTGGGAAACTACCCCTATCCAGATGCTGGGTTTGAATTGGAAAACCGCCTTTTGGCCCGGCGAAACGCCCGTTTTAAGGGCTAGCAGTTTCCCGTCTTTGTAGATGCGCGCGTCAATGGATCCTTGGTTCAGGTCGTTGCGCATCTGTACCTCTTTGCGGCTAGGGCTGGGGCCGGAGTAAGACAAGTCGCTTCCTGAGCCATCCGTAGTCACATGGAACAATTGACCGTTCTGGGCTACCATGGGGCTCACCAGCTCGTTTCCCCAGCTATCGGCTGCACTCAAGAACATGGTCATAGGGTAGGTGAACTCATGGTGCCAGCCGGTACCACAGTTCTTGATTACCTTCCAGGCAATGGCCAACTCGTCGAAGTCGGTGGCCACGTTTTTCTGGAAGATCACCACCGACGAATTGTTGGCGTCGTTGGACTCGTTGATGAAATTTAATTTGATGTCACTCATCATTTTAGGGTTATGTTGATAGTGCCTACTCATGGGGTATGATAGCTCTGGGGCTCTCAGAAGGCTTTTCGGCGTCCGCCTTCAGAAACTTGGGTGCGCACCGTTCATTTCGTGGTACTAAGGTGCAATGAGTAGTTGGGGTGGGTAGAAGAAAGGGTACAAGAGCCTCAAAATTGGGGATGATGGCTGCCATATGCGGTACAAGCTCAGGAGCAGTTGATAGAAAATTGGGTATCTTTCTGTCAAGAAATCCATCCCTAAATTACGATGAGTAATACCCCACGGCCTATAGCGGGCACACAGTACGTACTGTTGGCCGCCAACCAACGCTGTACCTTTTCGCTAAATCCCTTGGTGCGGGTATTTCAGTACAACGAGGAGCCCGAGCCATCAGGAGATTACCGCATAGAAATCATCGCTTACATTAGACACGTTCCAGAAGAAGGGACCCCGGATACCCTTGCCTTTCACCGACCGGTCTTGTTTTTTGATGGACTTCAAGAGTTGCCCGTAGCCGGATCTAATGAATGCCAAAGTGCTTGGGGTTTGAGTATTCAGGATAGAAATAGTACTCCACCACAGCGCTGCTCGAGCGAAAAGGAAGAGAATTATAACATATGGCTAATCAAAGCCCCCCTGCTAGGACTGGGTACCAACGGCTGGCCGGTCACTACCTATTATCAAGGGTTTCTGCTTGATAGGCAGAATAACAAAACCTTACTGGGGTACCAATCATCCGGCACCCTGACCTTTCCCCTTACACCAAGAACAGGGGTATTGCCCTACCCGGTTTATCGGCTGGGGAACAGCGATAATTATATATTCGAAAGCGACATTAAGGTCCAGAAGATTCTGGGTACACTCAGTGCATCCGTCACTGACATTGGGAATCCTATTCGCCGTATCAACCTGCCGGATAATCCACTGGTGCATATTGAAAAAGTTGGCGACTATAAATACACGGTGTATATCCATGCCTTTATCCCGACTCAGAATAACGGACAGCCTCCTCTGGTAGATGTATCCAATATGCCGGTACCCAGTACGGTACCACCTTCTAGCTCTCCCTTGAAGAACCCACAAGGTGAGCCCCAACCAGGTGGTAGCCCTACTTTGCAAGCCCGGCTCGTAGCCATAATTTTCACCCGGCCGAATCAGGAAGTTATTACTCAGGAGCTATGGGGAATCAAGTTTACCTACTCTCTGAAATCAAACGAGGGGGAACCCAAACCCATAATAAGCTACCCACTCATTCGGGTCATTATGCGGAATTCTGATCCGGAGACAACCAGGGGTACGGTGACTACAACGCAGACTCCTGCCGGAGATGGCTCATAATTTCGTGGATTAAATAGGAGAATGACACTGCTCTCAAACATATCATTTTGCCTTCTATTCATTATATCGTCATACTCCGTATGTAAGTGTCAACCCAATACTATCCGTGATTATCAACTGCTAGTGGAAGAAAGAATTTCCGAACTTATTCAAGATGAAATGACTAATCCGGTCTTCTTTTCTTCAAGCAAGGACATTATATCTTTATTTAAGGTATCCGATTATGACAGTGTACTAATAGTATTAAGCGGAATAGAGCAATTGGAACTCTATAAAGAATCTGAGTTTTATCCGTTGCTTCAATTATTCAAGATACACTCCTTGTATGAATTAGAGTTGTTTGAACAAGGAGCATTGGCCCTTGACGAGGTTATTAGGATTGAGAGCAGGTTCGATTCACCCTTAACGTCATATATAGATTTGTTAAAGTTGAATCTCGGTCAATCCTTGATCGAAAAGAATGAGTATGACTTGGGGATACAGGTTTATCGCCATTGGATTAATTCTGAATCTCAAAAAGACCTCCAGGTGCAAGCAAGGGTATACCATAACCTTGCGGTAGGGTATCTCCACAAAAAACAATTTGATAGTTCCCTATGGTTCTTTGACGAGGTTATTGATTTACGCAGGTCTTTGGGTGATTCCTCGGGGTTAGTCCAGGAATACATGAACCTAGCCAGCCTCTACTACGAACAGTATCTCGACGGCCAAGCCATCCCTCTCTTCCAAAAAGCCTTAGCTATGGCTAAGCAATTAGGCGATACGACCGTGCTAAAAACGGCAGAGTATAATATGGCGGTGGTGGAAGAAAACCGGAAGAACTACGCCGAGGCTTTGGCCCACCGCAAAGAGTACGAGCGTCTGCTGGCAGCCGAATGGAACCGCGACCGGATTTGGGCACTTGCGGAGCAGCAAAAGCAATTTGCGATTGATACCAAGCAGCAGGAAGTAGACCTGCTGGCAGCTCGTGAGCAACAGCAACTATCGGAACTGGCTCGGCAGCGTACCCAACGCAACGGGCTACTAGCAACAGCTGCCCTGCTGCTTGCGCTACTGGGCATGATCGCCTACTACTACCGGCGGGTGCGCGCCAACAACCGTGTGATTTCGGCACAAAAGGAGCAGCTTAACGCACTGAACGTAGCCAAAAACCAGCTGTTCGCCATGGTGGCGCACGACCTCAAGTCACCAGTGATGGCCTTGCAAAGGGCCCAACGAAAGCTAAGCCTTGCCCTGAGCCAGACGGACCAGGCCCAGGCACAATCGCTGGCAGCGGAAAACGAGCATATCACCTCCAACACCTTCCGGCTGCTGAATAATGTGCTGCACTGGGCTATGGAGCAGACGGAGCAGCTCAGCTTTGTGGCCACTCCCATGCCCGTACAGCAGTTACTGGCCCAGGTGGTGTATGATTACCAAGAGTTGGTGCGGGCCAAGGGCCTTACCCTGGTACAGGACTTTGAGGTAGCTGCCCAGGTAGAAGTGGACGCCAACCTAATGAAGATTGTGCTGCGCAATCTGCTGGACAATGCTCTCAAGTTTACCCAGACTGGGGGCACTATCACTCTGCAAGCCACCGAAACGGGCGATACGGTAATGCTGACGATAGCCGATACGGGTGTAGGGATGACGGCCGAACAGCAAGCGGGCTTGTTCAGCCTTACGGAGCATGAGGTGCGCCCGGATACCGAAGGCCGTAAAAGTACAGGGCTGGGTATGCTGCTGTGCCAGCGCTTGGTGGCACGGCACCATGGTAACATAACGGTGAATAGCGAGGTGGGGAAAGGCACCCAAATTTCTATACAATTGCCTATATTCCTGGATGTAGAAGTCTTATGAGCAAAATCCATATCCTGATAGTAGAAGATAACCCGGAAGAGGCGGCTGAGCTACGGGAGTATCTGGAAGATAAAGACTATACCGTTACAGCCGTGGCTACTACCCTAAAGGACGCCCTGGGCTACTTCTACGCCCAGCAGCCCGACTTGGTGATTGTAGACATCTATCTGGGCGGCAGCCCGGAGGGCATCACTTTTGCGCAGCGACTCAATGAGAATGAAGCTACCCGACGGCCCTTTCTCTTCTTGACTCAGCATGCCAGCCTGGAAGTCTTCGAGCAGGCCAAGCTGACTTCCCCCTACAACTATTTGCTCAAGCCGTTTAACCCGCTAGAGTTGCAGTACGCCATTGAGCTAGCCATCGAGAAGTTTACCGGGGAAACCGGCCAGTTCGCGGTGGGTGATGGAGCCGCCACAGCCATGGAGCACAATCTGTTCTTAAAGCGGCGTAACTCCTTGGTAAAGGTGCCCTTTGGTGACGTGGATTATGTAGAGGTGGAAGGTAAATACAGTAACCTAATTACTCAGCGTGGCGAATTCCTAATACAATGGCCGCTGAAGAAACTGATTGAGAAGTTTGTTCCTCACCAGTTCGTCCGGGTACACCGGAACTACCTGGTCAATCTGCGAGCCATCCAGCAGGTGCACCTGGCAGATCAGCACGTGATCCTGAGCGGAGAACGGTCCATCCCTTTCAGCCAGAACTTTAAGAAAAACCTGCTGGAGAAGTTTGATGTGCTAAAGTGATCTGGAGTCTCTTCTAGGTATTGGGGAGGAGAAAAGGCCTGTGTAAGTATAAAAAAGCCGGAGATTTTCCTTATGCATACACCGAAACCACTTCTGACCGGAAGGTGTCCAAATCGATACGGATGAGCTTGTGCATGTGCGTATTGGTGAGGTAAAGGTGTTTATCCATAACTACCAACCCATTGGGCTCATCGAATCCACCGGCAAGGGTTTTCACGCGCTCCCGATTGAGATCGGCCACTTTGATCTTGTCGTTGTAGGTATCGGCGATAAAAACACGGTCGCCCTGTGTTGCAATGCCCACGGGATGTTGGAGTAAAGTGGTATCGAAGGGTCCTTCTTCGTCGCCGTAGGAAGAGCGGCCACCATCGCGCAAGAGGGTATCTACCTGACCCGTAATGAGGTGAATGCGGCGCACTACGCTGGCTTCGGTATCGGCCACGTACAAATGCATGCCGCCATAGGTAATGCCTGAGGGTTGACTGAAGCAAGCCTCCTGTCTGGGGGCATTGTGCAAAGACTCGTGCCCCGTACCGGCCCAGCGAAAGGTGGTTCGCTTTCCGTCAAGGTCCAGCCGTAAGATTTGATGATTTCCTGCATTGGCTACAAAAACCTCGCTGCCTACCAAGGCCAAATCCCAGGGGCTGTTAGGCAGCACCGGTTCGTTCCAGGCTTCGTCGTCCCAGTAGTAGCCCATCTCACCCGTGCCCGCCAAGGTGGTTACCTGTCCCGTAGAAAAATCGACACTACGAATAGCGTGGTTGCCGGTATCGGCCACAATGAGCTCGGGCGTCTTCCAAGCGAGGCCTTGCGGATCGCGGAATTGGGCCTGCATCAGGTTGCCATCGCGAAAGCCGGGCTCCCCAGAGCCAACGGCCATTTGTACTTGCCCACTGGGCAGGATGTTTAGAATTCGGTGATGGCCCGTATCGGCTACGAAGATTGACCCTTCCGGCCCAAGAGATAGTTTGGTAGGAAACCGCAGGTTGCCCCCTTCTTCCTCTGCCTGCTGATAGGGGCTAGGACTGGTCACCAAACGCTCAGAATGGGTTTCCAAAGCCTTCATTATAGCGGGACGTAGGGCTTGGTACACACCTTCGCCACTATGCTGGCCGATGATAAAACCATCTGGATCGATGAGAATAGAAGTGGGCCAGGCGCGCACGGCATATTCCTCCCAAAGGCGTAGGTCGGCATCGTTGATGACCGGGTGGTGGATACCAAACTTGAGGATTGCCTTGTGGATATTTCGGGTCTGCTGCTCGGAGCTAAACTTGGCGGAGTGTACACCAATGACGACCAAGGTGTCAGGAAACTCCTCTTCCAGCCGTCTCAAGTCTGGTAGGATATGCTGACAGTTAATACACCCTAGGGTCCAGAAATCGAGTAAGACGAGCTTACCACGAAAATCAGCAAGCTGAAAGGGTCCGCCGTGCACCCAGCCGTAGGGCGACCGCAATTCGGGAGCTTTGATCTGCGCCATGCCGGAAATTGGGGAATGCGAAGGAGGGAAGCAAATAGAGTAATGGAGTTGACTTGGGTGTAGAGAGGAAGCGGTTAGAAGTAGGCGTCCAGGTGGCAATCTTCGCCAAAGCCTGGGCCACCAGCAGACGGGTAGACTCGTTGGACCCAGCGTAGCCAGACCTATCTTTTGGCAAAGGCTAGAAAAGCTTGGCTTTGCTTTGGCAGGAATAGGGAAACACTAATTTTGCCGCACTAAATCGGTTGCGATGAAATTTGATCGGAAAAAATACAGCGACGCTACGCTGTTGGACCTATACGAGGGCTTGCTGCGGCCCCGCATGATAGAAGAAAAGATGCTGATTTTGTTGCGCCAGGGGCGGATCAGCAAGTGGTTTTCAGGCATTGGCCAGGAAGCCATCAGTGTGGGCTCCGTAAAAGCGCTGAAGGAGGACGAATACATCCTGCCGATGCACCGCAATTTGGGGGTGTTTACAGGCCGTAATGTGCCCTTTAATCGGTTGTTTGCCCAGTTTCAAGGCAAGCTGAGTGGATTTACCAAGGGCCGCGACCGGTCTTTCCACTTCGGTACACAAGAGCACCACATTGTGGGCATGATCTCACACCTGGGCCCGCAGCTGGCACTGGCCGACGGTATTGCGCTGGCAAACACACTGAAGCAGGACAAGAAGGCAACGCTAGTGTTTTCCGGCGATGGGGGTACCAGCGAGGGCGACTTTCACGAGGCCCTCAACGTGGCTGCCGTGTGGGACTTGCCGGTCATTTTTGTGATTGAAAACAACGGATACGGCCTGTCGACACCCAGTCGGGAGCAGTTCCGGTTCAAGAGCTTTGTTGATAAAGGCCCGGGCTACGGTATTGAGACGGTATCCATAGACGGGAACAATGTACTGGAGGTGTATGATACAGTACGCAGCTGGACCGATAAGCTGCGCCGGAAGCCCAGACCGGTTCTGATAGAGGCCAATACCTTCCGTATGCGGGGGCACGAAGAGGCTTCGGGTACGAAATATGTACCCCAGGAGCTATTTGACCAATGGGCTAAGAAAGATCCTCTGGATAACTATGCGGCCTACCTGCGTAAGATCAAGCTGCTAGACGATGCGAAAGAAGAAAGCATGCGGGCGGCCATCAAAGAAGAGATAGAAAAGGGGCTGGAAGCGGCCTTTGCCGAAGAAGCTGTTTCGGCTAGTACCGATACTGAATTGGCGGATATGTTTGCCCCACATGAGCAGCAGGTGGTGACACCTTCTGCCAGCAGCGCCAAATCGAATAAGCGCTTGGTTGATGCGGTATCGGATGGGCTGCGGCAAAGCCTGGAAAAGCACGATAACCTGGTGGTAATGGGCCAGGACATTGGCCAATATGGCGGGGTATTTAAAGTAACCGAAGGGTTCATCGAGCAATTCGGAACTGACCGCATTCGGAATACTCCCTTGTGCGAGAGCGCCATTGTGGGAACGGGATTGGGCCTGAGTATCAACGGATACAAGGCCGTAGTGGAAATGCAGTTTGCTGACTTTGTAACCTGTGGTTTCAATCAGATAGTGAACAACCTAGCCAAGATACACTGGCGCTGGGGGCAAAATGCAGACGTAGTGGTGCGGATGCCTAGCGGTGCTGGCGTGCAGGCAGGGCCTTTTCATAGCCAAAGTAACGAGGCTTGGTTCTTCCATACGCCTGGCCTGAAGGTCGTTTTCCCTACCAATCCCTACGATGCGAAAGGACTGCTGGCGGCGGCCATCAACGACCCCAATCCCGTGATTTTCTTTGAACATAAGGCAATGTACCGTTCCATAGCGGAAGACATTCCCGATGAATACTACACCGTGGAGTTAGGCAAAGCAGCTACCGTGCGGGAAGGAAATGATGTAAGCATCGTCACGTACGGCATGGGAGTACACTGGGCCAAGGCCTACGTGGAGGAAAAAGGCCTGGATGCGGAAATTATTGATTTGCGCACCCTGTTGCCTTGGGATACTGAGGTGGTACGTGCTACGGTAGAAAAAACCAATAAGGTGCTAGTACTACATGAAGATACTCTCACCGGGGGTATTGGTGGAGAAATAGCCGCCTGGATTAGTGAACATTGTTTCCAATACCTGGATGCACCCGTGATGCGGGTGGGTAGTCTGGATACTCCGGTACCGTTTGCCAAAGGCTTGGAGGACAATTTCTTGCCCAAATCCCGTATGGAAAGTAAGCTACAGGAACTACTGGCGTACTAGTCTAGAAATAAGACAATTCAGCAAAAGCGGGTAAAATTGCGTGTAGCCCGCTTCCTCTCTTTCTTCCTTTCCAGGAATCTTTCTATTTTCAGGGGAATTTTTCAGAGGGACAGCAGATTCCTCCTACCAAACCAAAGGATCTGCCTGCACGACCCCCCGAATATATGAGCGAGGCGCTACTTCGTGGATTAGTACAACTCTTTGCCATCATAGCCAAGCTGGATGGAGTGCAACCCGCTGAACGGAAGGTGGTAGAGTCTTTTTTGGGGAACCAACTCAACCTTTCCACGACCCAAAAATACATGGCCTTGTTCGACACATTTGCGAACAAGAAGTCGAAGAAAAAAATACACTTCGAAGAGGATACCGAATGGCAAGGAGAGCGGGCCTCGGTTCGGGATTCTTCCAAGCTCCTGCTCATCTGTACCCAGATCAATCAGGAAATGACTCAGCACCAAAAGGTAGATGTGCTGATCACTATGTTCCTATTGGTGTGGTCTGATGCCAATATTACCGAGCAGGAGTACGAGTTCATTTCTACGGCCGCCGATACATTCAACATTCCCCAGAATGAATTTTTCGCCATCGAGAAGTTTATCCTCAATCTGGATCATTCCTCTCTGGAAATTGAAAATCTGCTGGTACTAACGGGCGATGCCGGGTTGGATTTTAGGGAGCACAATGCGGTGTACTATGCCACTCTGGAAGGTACCGTAAGCATATTGCGCTTGCCCAGCATCGACCGGTTTCTATTTCGGTATCAGGGGGACTCTATCTACTACCTAAACAATACACCCGTACTTCGCGGCGAGATCCAGCTGTTGCCTCCGGGCACCTCTTTGCGCGGGCCCAAGTTGCGAACTATTTACTACAGCGATCTCACGGGGAACTTCCTTCGGTCGGAACGAACCAACGCCATTACCTTCGAGGCCAGGGACGTGTACTATACCTTCAATAATGGGCGTACGGGGCTGGTAGACTTCAATATGTTCGAGACGTCTGGTCGTCTGATCGGGCTGATGGGAGCTAGCGGCACTGGCAAAAGTACCTTGCTAGAGGTGCTTAATGGCAATGTGACGCCCAATGCAGGGCGCGTACTCATCAACGGATATGATGTACACCATCAGCGAGAGGAAATCCTGGGTGTAATCGGGTATGTGCCACAAGACGATCTACTCATCGAACAACTCACCGTTTGGGAAAACCTGTACTATGCAGCACGGTTGAGTTTTGGGCAAGAGCCTAACAGTAAGATTCGGATGATTGTGGACAAGGTGCTGCATGATTTAGGGCTTTTTGAAATCCAGGACCTACGGGTAGGATCACCGCTCAACAAGACCATTAGTGGTGGGCAGCGCAAGCGGCTCAATATTGGTTTGGAACTGCTTCGCGAACCGTCGGTGCTGTTTGTAGACGAACCTACCTCCGGTCTTAGCTCCCGTGATTCGCTCAATATCATGGAGCTGCTGAAGGAGCTTGCTACCAAAGGAAAGCTAGTGTTCGTAGTTATTCATCAGCCCAGCTCAGAGATATTCAAGATGTTTGACCGCCTCCATATCTTGGACCAAGGCGGGTATCCCATTTACTACGGTGATCCGGTAGAGGCCCTCATCTATTTCAAAGGCCAAGCCGACCAGATAGACAAGGATGAGGCCGAGTGCGTCCGTTGCGGTAATGTGAAGACGGAGCAGATTTTTGAAATTATTGAGTCCCGGATCAAGAATGAATACGGCAAGGTAACTGAGGAGCGTAAGGTGACGCCTCTGGATTGGTACCAGG
>DMST01000193.1:37750-46375 GCA_003454975.1 Cytophagales bacterium
TGGTACCAGAAGTTCAAAGACCAACGGGTGTTGCCCCGATTGAGTCATATTCGGGAAAAGGTGCCGGTGAGTACCAAAATTGCGTCTACCTGGGAGCAGCTTAGCATCTTCTTTGAGCGGGACGTAAAGTCCAAAATCAGCAATCCCCAGTACTTAGCCTTGGTGTTGCTAGAGGCTCCTCTATTGGCATTGGTATTGGCGTACATCTGCAAATTCTACGCGGCTGACCAATACGTATTTAGCGAGAACGAGAACATACCGGTATTCATATTCATGAGCATCATCGTCTCCATCTTTATGGGGCTTACGGTAAGTGCGGAAGAGATATACCGGGACAGGAAGATTCTCAAACGGGAATCATTTTTACACCTCAGCTGGGGAAGCTATTTACTGAGTAAGGTTCTTATTTTGGCGGTGATTGCCGCCCTCCAAACCCTTACTTTCCTTATGATCGGGCACAACATATTGGAGTTCAAGGGTATGTTCTGGGTCCATTTTGCCGTGCTATTCTCTACGGGCTTATTCTCTAGCCTATTGGGGTTGAACATCTCCTCCGCGTTCAACAGTGCCGTTACTATTTACATCCTTATCCCCATTCTGCTCATACCGCAGCTGGTGCTGGGCGGTATTGTGGTGCGGTTCGACAACCTGCACCCTCGTCTGCGGCCGGTAGATGGGGTTCCGCTAGTAGCAGATGTCATGGCTTCTCGCTGGGGATACGAGGCCCTCATGGTAAGCCAATACCAGCGCAATGCCTACGAGGCTCCCTTTTTTGCGCTGGACCAGCAGATCTATCAGGCCTACTACAAGAAGAATTTTCTGATACCGCAGGTATCTAATAAGGTGGCCTTGCTGGCGGATGCCCAGCACAACGAGGGTGTGGATACACTGCGCTACCAGCAAGACTGGCGCAGGGTGGTGTATACCATGGAGAAAGAAAGCGTACAGTCAGGCCTGGAAATCCCCATTCAACCCTTGCCGGCCACCTGGCTGGATGTAACACCGCTGCAGTGGGACGAACTCAAGACGTATTCGGAAAGCCTGCGTAAGTACTTTGTAAGAAGGTATAATGCGATCAATCGGAACAAGGATAGCAGAATTGCTGAGCTTACCATTACCCAACAGGACCGAGAAGAGTTCCTGCAAAAACGGACCTCTTACACCAATGAGGCCGTGATTGCTTTTGTAGAAAATATGGTAACGGATGAACGCATTTCCGAAGCTCCGGGACGGTTTATTCAAAACATCTACCCCATCTTCAAACCGCCGGTTACTGACCGTAAGACGGTTTTTAGTACCCACTTCTTTTCATCTACCAAGCTACTTTTTGGGTGGGAACTAAATACCCTACACGCCAACCTGATCATGATTTGGATTTTTACGGTCTTTTTGTTCGGACTTCTATATGTAAATTTCCTGCGGGCAATTGTCCGGTTCCGGTACCAAGATGTTTTCATTACTGTGGCCAGACGACAAGCGATGGTATGGGGAAAGAGGCTGTTTCCTAAGCGTGCTCCTCAGTCGGAGGGATTACGATCATGACAGCTGGTAGGCGGAAACCGGAGAGGAAAAAGGACGATACGGATGAGTGAGGAATCACAGGGAATATATTTGGTGACTGGGGCAGCCGGGCTAGTGGGGAGAAAGCTTACCGAGCGGCTATTGGAGCAACAGATTACCGTGAGAACGCTGGACCTCAAGGAGCTGGAGATTGAGGGAGTGGAGCACATTCGGGCAGACCTGCGTGATACAGAGACCGTTAAACAAGCCCTGAAGGGAGTAAGTGTGGTGTTTCATACCGCCTCCTATGTTTCTATAGACCCCCGAGAGGATGCCATGATGTATGAGGTGAACATCGTGGCGAACCAAACCTTGCTGGATGAAGCCCGAAAAGCGCGGGTAGACAAATTTATTTACACCAGTTCTATCGATGTAGTTTTTGGTGGCTACCCCATCCGTAGAGGGGACGAATCTTTACCCTATCCTTCGAAATTTACTGACTACTATTCGTACTCAAAGGCTACTGCAGAGCAAGCCGTACTTAATGCACACAATCCCATGGGGATGCTTACTTGTTCCCTACGTCCTGGGGGTATTTACGGTCCCGGCGACACCATTCGGCTCCCAGCCATGGTAGAGTGGGCCAGGAAAAACAGCTGGTTTACCATCGGGAACGGGCAGGCAGAATTCAACCATGTGTACGTAGACAATCTGGTGCATGCTCATCTTTTGGCAGAGGGAGCTTTGACTCCCGAGAGTGCCGTAGGAGGGCAGGCATACTTTATTACCGACCACGAGCCCACCTACTTTTTTAATTTCTTCCCGCCCATATTGGAGGGACTCGGCTATCGGCTGAAAACGCGGAATATACCCTATGGTGTTGCTATGCTTTCCGCCAAACTAGCTACGTGGTGGGACCATCTGCCCTGGAATAAAAACAAAAAAGCGCCTAACCTGACGCCCTATTCGGTGGCTTCTACCGCCCGGGATTTCTCTTTTGTTTCTGATAAAGCTCAGCAAGATTTTGATTATCAGCCGATTGTGTCCAAAGAAGAGGCCATTAAGGCAACCATTCGGGATTTGCGGAAAAGAGGGTTTGCTGCCCATGTGGGAAAAGAGAGGTGAGATCGTTTTATTACGAAAAACAATGATATACGATTCTCAACATGCTTTCCCATTGTATTAGTAGCTGCTATCCACAATAGATATTTCATTTTTGTTAATCCCCCCGTTATCCAATCCATTCAAATTTCGGGCAACCCTGTGATTCCTGGTGAAGAAATGGTTGAAGCTTTTCTCTCAGACGAATCCGGTGAAGGACCCTACCGTTTTGACTGGACATTTGAGGATGGGGCTATGTTCGAGGGCAGGACCGCTTATTTGATTTGCTATGAACTGGGTGCAAAAACCGTCACCCTGCGGGTAAGTAATGCGGGTGGTTCAGATGAAATGACCCACAATGTGCGTGTGGTGGACACGGGTACCTTAACCTTTTACACCAACTCCCAGCCGATTGGTGCATCGCTCTGGAGACTTCGAGTAAACGGAGTGGTGGAAGGAATTGGCTATCGTATTTTGGGTAGAAATCAACCAGAATGTGGGAGCACAGCACAACCCGATAGGTGAGTGTTTGAGAATATTCCCTTGGGCACTTTTAGCTACGAATTAGACAAAGGGAGCGGCTGGGTTAGCTACACCATTACCATGGAAAAGGCCTGTCAGCTAGTTCGGCTTATCTAATACGTAGGGTGCTGTATCCTTGCCCGTTCGGAGTAACGACTATTTGAGTTCCAATCCGTTCTTTCAAGGCTTCCACGTGAGAAATCACCCCGATGGTTTTGCCCCCTTCAGCCTGAAGCCTTTCCAGGGTGTCTAAGGTCAAATCCAGCGTTTCCGGGTCTAGGGTGCCAAACCCTTCGTCGATAAAAAGGCTCTTGATGTCAACTTCACGAGAGGCCAGATCAGAAAGTCCCAACGCTAAGGAAAGACTAATCAGGAAACTCTCACCTCCACTTAGGGTCTTTACCGAACGCCGCATTTGGCCCATGTCTTGATCAAGTACAGCCAAGCTATCGTCACTCCCTTGGGTGGGCATAGCCAGTCGGTATCGCGGAGAAAGCGTGGATAGCCGGCGGTTAGCCAAGCCTACCAAATGCTGAAGAGTCAGGTCTTGGGCAAAGGTGCTAAATACCTTGCCCTCTGCATCACCAATGTATTGCTTTAGTAGCACCCATTTCTGGTTGGCGGCGCGCTGTTGAGAAATCTTTTCCTCCATATTGCTTAGCTCATCCCGCACCCGGTCCTGCGTTACCTTTTGCGCCCTCAGCTGGTCACGCTGTTCCTGCTGTAGGACTACCTCGGCCTGAGCCCTCGTTTTTTCTCCCTCCAGGCTATCGAGATCTGCCTTTAAGATGTCTAGGGGTTGTTCTTTCAGCTGCTTTTCTAGCAAGTCTTTGCGTTCCTTCTGTCCCGCTAGTGTCTGTTTCAGGCTAGACTCTTGCCGTTTCCAGTCCGCGTACTGCGCTGGGTCCACTAAGGCAGTAAGCGCTTCGGAAGGGTGTTCATAACCCAGGGCCTTGAGTGGCGCTACCAGCGACTGACCAATGGCCTCCCGGTTAGCCAGTGTAACTTCTAGCTCCTTTCGCCAACGGGCCTTCCCCTGTTCTGCCTCCTGCAATTGGTGATGAGCTGCCTGGTGCGTTTGGCGCAGCTGGTTGGCATGTGTGCGGATGTTATCCCCCTGATATACCTCCTTTATCTGCTGCGAGAGGCCCTTGCCTTCCAGCAGTACATTTTCCATGCCCACCAATATCCCTTCCAAATCGCGCAGGGTCTCCATCTTCGTCTGAGTGTTCAATACTTGCTTCAGCGCTTCGCCTCGTTCAGTTAGCAAAGCTTGAAATTCTTCCAAAGTAACCCCTTGCCAATCTCCACCAAGCTCATTTTTCAGCTCGGCCAGATGTAGCTCTGCTTTTTGTAATTCTGAAGTTTCGTCCGCAAGGTCCCGCTCCAGCTCCTCCATTCGTTCCTCCGTCTGGGCAAGCGCCTGCTTTTGCTCTGCCCTTGCACGGTCAGCCTTGCGCAGGGCCTGTTCCCCGTTTTTGATTTCATTTTCCAGGTCCTGGTTCTTGGCAGGAGCCTGCTCGGCATACGGATGATGCACCGCCCCGCAAAGTGGGCAAGGTTCCCCCTCAGTTAGCTGTGTACGGTAGTCCTCTAGCTGAGCGGACTGTTGTTGGATGACCAAATCCTTCCTCAGCCCTGCTACTTTCAGTTCCAATACCTCTACCTCGTGGTCTAGCTCCTTGATGGCATGTGGCATCGGTTCCTTCCATTCCACTAGTTGGCTCAGATCCTCCTGTCGTTTTTGTAGTGCAGGTTTTATCCGCAGTACGGTAGCGTTGATGTTTTGCCATTGTTGTCCCTTCACCACCTGCGATTCCAAGACTTGCTGTGCTCGTTCAGGATCTTCTACCCATTCTTCGGGCAACGTAGCGGCCGCTTTCACATGCTGGACCTGGAGGGCTTTCTGCGCCTCCAGCGTTAACTTCCGTCCTTCGGTAGGTTCCTGGCTAGAGAAGGAAAGTTCCAACTTGGTAGCCAAAGCCTGGGCGCGCTTACTGGCTTCCAAATAGCTCACCCGCGCTGCCTTCCGCTGATCTTCCAATTCACCAACCTTACCTTCCAGGGCTTCCAACTCGGCCAATTGATCCTGGGCTGCTACCTCGGGGCCCACCACTTCGGCTATCTGGTCTGTCGCCTTTTGGGTGGCCGCTGTAGCCTCCTGCTCCCGCTGTTCCCATTCTGCCTCCTGGCTACCTAGCTGGGTAGCACTACGTTGTACTTGCTGCCATTCGCTGAGGGCCTCTGCCTGTGGGAGCAGTGCCTCGTGTCGGAGCAGCATCTCCCCTCGCTGCTTTTCAAACTGTTGCCAATGTTCTTCGGCCTGCTTTACCGCACCTTCGCAGGTTTGTAACTCCTGTCCTAGCTTCTGAAAACGTTGCTTTTCCTGAATTTTTCCTTGCCACTGGTTAAGGGCCGAATTGGCAGCGTTTAGCTGTGAGTCCGCAGTGTTCACTTGCTCTGAGAGCTGAGCATAGGCTTCCGGGTCCATGCTTTCTGCGAGCAGATTGCGCTCACGCTCTTGCAATCTTTCCAGCTCCTGTCCGAATTCCTTATTCTTCTCAAAGGCCTTTCTGCCAATAAGCCGGTAAATTTCACTTCCGGTGATTTTTTCCAGCAGCTTGCCTCGTTCGTTTTTATCACTCTTCAGAAAACGCGCAAATTCCCCTTGGGCCAGCAACATCGACCGGATGAACTGTTCGTAATTAAGGCCAATCAGTTGCTCGTTTTTGGCAGGAACCTCGCTTTTTTTCAGGTCAAACAATTGCTGTGCCTGGCAATCGAAAACCTCCATTTCATGGTCCTTCAGGCTACCCGTTCTTGCCTTGGCGATACTCCATCGGCTGATGAATCGGCCCCGTTTGCCGCTATACTCCACCTCTGCCCAGGCCTCTGCCGTATTCTCCGTCAGAATAAGCCCCGTCTTTTGAATTTCACCTTTGCTAATGGCCTTACTTAGGCGAGGTATCCGGTTGTAGATCGCTAAGGAGATAACATCCAGTAGAGTGGTCTTTCCTGCCCCAGTAGGCCCGGTTATAGCAAATAGCCCAGCATTTTTTAGGGGGTTGGTATCAAAATCTATCGCGTGTTCACCACGCAACGAGTTAATGTTTTTGAAGGCTAATCGGTGTATTTTCATGCCTCACCCTCCTGCTCTTGGTATACTTCTTCTAGTATCTCATCAAAGGCTTCAAAAAGCTGGGCCTGTGTTTCTTTTGGGAGCTCTTCTTGCTCTATTTTCCTCTCCAGCATCTCTCGTGGTTTCAGGTCCTCCAGAAACACCTCCTGCTCAAATAGCTCGTGTGCCCCAGTGATCTGCTGTCCAAAACTCACCCGGTATTTTAAGATTTCCGCTTTGGGGTGTTCCCATCCAAGTACCAAGGTTTCCAGATCCACCACCCGCTGTGGGTCGTATTGGGGTTCCGTCAATTCTATCTCAATAAGGGTCGGAAGGGGTTCTTCTATCTCTCCAAAGCTTTTTAGCTGGTTACGGATACTTTCTAGGTCTCCCTTTAGCCGTTTCATTCCCCTTATGGGAGGAACGGGTACTGAAGTGAGCGTGAGATCCGAGCCGGCTAGCTCCCCCACAATTACCCGCTTTTTGTCGGTACGCTCGCTAAACGAGAGCGCAATAGGGCTCCCCGAATATTGAATGCGGTCCGTACCACCTATTTGTTGCGGTCGGTGAATGTGGCCCAGGGCCAAATACTGATAGGTACTGGGAAAGCGGTTAGCTTCAAATCCGGCCAGATTCCCTACCTGAATCTCCCGCTCGCTATCAGAGGTCACTGCACCATGCGCAAACAGATGTCCCATCCCGATCAGGGGTAGGTTTGGATAGTCTTTTTCTGCTTGGTCCGCAAAGCCTTGAAATACCGACGCGATGCCTGATTTTACCGTGTCCAAGCGGTCTTGATCTTCTTGAAGCACTCTACCTGAACGTAAGTCGGCATCTCTTAGATAGGGAATGGCCGCCACTACTGCTACGGTATGGCCCTTGTCATCTTCAATGGGAAATAACGCCTGGGTATACTCCGGAGGCAGCCCTCCTACAACGTCTACTCCAAGAGCAGTTAGTAAGGTTTGTGGGGCATTGAGCACCTGAGGAGAATCGTGATTCCCTCCCGTTACTATCACGTGGCACCCCATCTGGTGTAGTTTCAAAAGAATCTGATAGTACAGTCGCCGGGCTTCGCTAGAGGGATTAGCCAAGTCAAACACATCTCCAGACACCAGCACTAGTTGAATATTGCGTTCCGAAATCTCTTCTATCAACCAATCAAAAAATAATCGGTGGTCTTCTTGTAATTCCTTTCCGTGTAGTCTCTTTCCTAAGTGCCAGTCGGCAGTATGCAAAAACCGAAATCCCATCTTCAAAGGTAATATGGACCTATACAGGGGCCTATACCCGGATCCATTTGTTGCGGTAAAAAATTGCCTATTCGGTCTAGAATAGTTCAACTATTCCATACATTTTGAAATTCAGTATTGGATTTATCGAGCAAAAACGATCATTCGTCTAATGTAGAAGAGGCAATCACAACAAACTCACCGAAAATTCGCTCCTTACATAGGAGTAATGATAAAATTTTGAAAACGAGTACAACTGATCTAAGTATGATTTCTAAGCTTTGCGACAAGCTGCAAAGTTTGGTTTGGTGGGACAACCAATACCGCATGAAGCTTACCTTTCTTTGCGGAGAGGAGGACGATTGTAGTGGTCATATTTGGGCCAGAACTTCAGATGCTCTGCTTGCTGGTAGGTTTAAAATCCAGTATGATACTTTGGCCAACGCACTTCGGATCCATCTGCAGCTAAACGGTACCAATTGGGGCCAATATACTGTCCGAATGCACGATGACTTCATGGAACTTATTCCCCAAAGTTCTGGCAAAATTCTCACCTTTTACCCCACGGTGCCCTTTGTGCCGGCCTCTCGCGCACATTACCAATTCGCCTAAAAGTTTATGGGAATGGAGAGTGGCTGACGAACCGTTCAATCTTGTTTAATAGCTCAGAATACTACTTGGTTTCGTAGCTTTACTGTCCTTTATTTGCCCGTTGGAATTTTTCCAAATTTCCAATTTCAACGGGAAAAGCTCTATTCTGGATAATCCATACCAAGGAAGGATTTCCAAGAAAGCGATAAGGACTAAGGCAAACGATGAACAGGATGAAACGTGTGGTGATCACGGGTATGGGAGCCCTAACTCCCATTGGCAATACGGTGGAGGAGTTTTGGAATAACCTGCAAGCAGGAAAAAGCGGAGCAGCCCCCATCACCTACTTTGATACCACAGACTACAAAACCAAATTTGCCTGCGAGCTGAAGGATTTTTCAGTAGCTGATCATTTGAACAAACAGATGATCCGTCGTACGGATCCTTATACCCAATATGCCCTCATTGCTGCCAAAGAAGCCCTGGATCAGGCGGGTGTTTCGGTAGATAACCTTCCGGCCGAATCTATCGGAGTCATCTGGGGCTCGGGCCAAGGCGGGC
>DMST01000193.1:46425-57545 GCA_003454975.1 Cytophagales bacterium
AGGCGGGCTGTATACCATCGAAGAAGAGCTGCGCGAGATTGTCAGGAACGGCGAGCAACCTCGATTCTCCCCTTACTTTTTGCCTAAAATGTTGGCCAATATGGCTTCGGGCGTACTTTCCTTGCACTATGGCCTCAAGGGCATGAGCTATACTACCGTATCGGCATGTGCTACTAGTAATACCGCCATCATGGATGCCTTTAACTACATCCGGTGGGGCAAGCTTCCGGTCATTCTTACCGGAGGGTCCGAATTTGGTATTACTACAGGTTCGGTAGGGGGATTCAATGCATTGCGAGGGCTAAGCACACGTAACGATGATCCATCGAGCGCTTCTCGTCCTTTTGATGCTGAACGTGACGGATTTGTACTTAGTGAAGGAGCGGGTGCTTTGGTATTTGAGGACTATGACCACGCAGTGGCTCGCGGAGCCACTATTTATGCTGAAGTAGCTGGGGCAGCCATGACCTCAGATGCTTATCATCTTACCGCCTCACATCCAGAAGGAGAGGGCTCTGCTCGTGCCATGAA
This sequence comes from Cytophagales bacterium, assembly GCA_003454975.1. Taxonomy (GTDB): domain Bacteria; phylum Bacteroidota; class Bacteroidia; order Cytophagales; family Cyclobacteriaceae; genus DMST01. The sequence goes on from DMST01000193.1 coordinate 46,957, forward strand.
CTTAGCCTTAGAAGATGCCGGCATTCCTGCCACTGAAATAGACTACGTGAACATGCACGCCACCTCTACCCCTTTGGGTGACGCTAGTGAGGTGCATGCACTTAATACGGTGTATGGTGAAAATCCCGACAACCTGCATGCCAGTGCCATCAAGTCCATGATAGGCCATATGTTGGGAGCTGCAGGAGCAGTGGAAGCCATCGCTTGTATCCAGGCGTTGCGCCACGGCATCATACCTCCTACCATCAACACCACTCAGCTGGATTCTAAGATACCCTCTGGAATAGACCTTACACTAGGGAAACCTGTGGCAAAAGAGGTCAATTACACCATGAACAACAATTTTGGTTTCGGAGGGCACAATAGCATCAGTATCTTTAAGCGTTGGAGCTAGTAGCTCTGACACTTATTTAGATACTACCCCATGAAGAACACCTTAATTCTCAGTCTGGCCTTGGCCATAGTACCCCTATTGGCTAGTGCACAGGAAGAACAACCCGAAGATTTATACCTGTCTTATACCTTACGAGGCGGTATTGAGGTAGCCCGATTTGAAATTGGCAGCCGCATACAGTTGTGGGAATACGGTAAAACACGAAAGCGGACCGAAAGAATTGTGGATGTTATCGAGGGGTTTGTAGTCCTCGAAAAAAGCGGCCCAATTGCTATGACCAATATCCGGCAGCTGAGCCGCCTCGATGATTTCCAACACAAACAGATTCGTGCTGCCCGCACTGGAGCAGGAGCTAGTGTGGCGGTGTTTATCGCCAGTATTCTGGTTTACAACAATTCCATTGGTGTGGGTGAGTCCGTTGGGCTTATTGGAGCCTATGCCAGTGCGGCTCTTGCCCCTTCCTTGTTTGCTTCCCAATTTTTAATTGCCAGAAAGTACCGAACTACCTATAACTATTACTTTACTATGGGTCCGCTAGAGAGCTCTGAGCCTGGTCAATCTCAAGATCAGCCTCCGGCTATCACTCGCCAATCCGCACCCAGTGGGGGCAACAAATATACCTACGCTCGCAACCAGTGGTCTGCCAATGTGCCAAGGGCGGCATTGTCCTTTACGACCAATGGAGACGGTAGCTTTGCTCCTCAGATTGAATATATGTTGGGTCCCAGATTCAACGTAGGCATTGCGGCCAATCCGCTGTACCCCGTATCCGTGAATGCGGGTGCTAAATACTACTTTACCTACTATGAGCCCAAAAACTGGAATGTGTATTACAACGGTAAAATCGGTCTTTGGAATTCACTTTTCCGTTTCCTGGATGCCAGTGGAGCCTATGGTGGTGTAGGCATAGAGCGATATTCTGGAAAAAGACTCTTTTGGAGTGCCCAACTAGGCGCTTGGATTGATCCCTTTCAGTCTCAAGTGATACCTGAAATTTCTGGTAGCATCGGTATTAGGATCAGAAACTAAAGCCCTCTGTGCTGGTGGACCCTGCCCATAAAAAGAGGCTGAGACCACTTTCTTAGCGAGTCCAGAAGAGCGGTTTTGTGAGAGGATAGGTCTACCTCCTTCAAAGAAGAAAGTTCTGGTTGCCCGGCGTCGATCCAGCAGGTATACCAGAAGTCCGCTACCATCTGAATACTGGCACGCATTCGCCGTTCCACCATTCCTGCCAGGGCCTCATGGTAGGCCCACGAAAACTCCTCAGAATATACACGGCTGGGTACGGTTGCACGGGTTTCGAAGCTATATTTTCGGTCTTCGCCTAAGCGATTGGTGATTTCGCGTTCATAAGCTAACACAGAATCCAATGCGGAATGCCCATTTTTTAGTGCTTCCCAAGCCGTCTCTGCTGGGTCAAATAGATAGCTAGCTTGCCCAATCCAGAGGTTATAATCCTCCGCAAATAACTCCGGCAAACGGCTTTCCCATAGCCCATGGATACCATATTGTCCGGTAAGTTGGCCGTTGTAATTTTCTGTTGAATGTAGGGGTACGTTGGCATCGCCAATGTAATGACCCAAGTCGCTACTCAGGCGAAGGATTGCTTCCGGATCGCGGGCTTTGAATGCTTCTGTTAAATAGAATTTGTACCGCTGGATAGTCCAGGGGACAATACCATAAGCTCGCAGAGTGTCTTCGCCTACCTTGTCTACCGCATCCAACCAATACTTGGGCAAGTATTCAAACACCGAATCCCCGTACACATCGGCATCTAGAAAGTGGTTTTCCTCCTCCCCTTCCACGGCATACCGCCTACGGTCTGGGTTCACTGCATTTTCTGTGATGTACCCCAAATGGAATTTATAGAACCCAAACATCTCTGGTGGCAGTGAATAAACGGCCTGCCGATTGATCATTCGGTGGGCATAGAAGCCCCATGACGGTGCCCAAGCATCGACACCATTCACTAGGAGTAGTAAGGCAGTAAGCGCTATTCCTCTTACTCTAATCACGGTTTGAAATTACTCTCTTTGGCAAGCTTTTGTAGCCAAAATAATCATCTCATCGGAATATACGGTTAACCAAGCGGCTACTACTTGTTTACCCGTATTCCTTAGCCATAATTTCTGGACTCAGGCTCAAGTCATGGCTTCCCTAATTCATCACCATATACTCAGTTAGGAAAAGCAGAGTATCTAGCATCAACCTGAAGATTTCTTTAGTTCTGTTTCTGAAGAGGGAGCGGGTCACTACTCCGCCACATAAGAGGAAGAATTTTTTCTGGAGCTATTAGATCTTGTAAATTTGCCACTGGCATCAACCCACAAGCCAAGCTTCCCCATGATTACCCGATTAGGTGAAATGAAAAAGCTGGTCTATGCCTCAACTTCTAAGGGCTTTGATCCTAAGGAGCTAAGATTTATAAAAGCCTCCCGGGCATCATAAATTGCAGAAAATCAAGAATTTAATCCACACCCCTTGCTGACATTCAGAATTGTCGTATATTTGCACTCCCAATTCCAGGAGTAGCATTTTCGCAATAAAGATATGGCAAATCACAAGTCTGCACTTAAGCGCATCCGTTCTAACGAAGCAAAGCGCCTGCGTAACCGGTACCAAGCCAAAACTACGCGTACCTATATCAAACGCTTGCGTGCGACCAAAGATCGGAATGAGGCTGAAGAATTGTACAAAACTGTGGCGGGCATGCTAGATAAGCTTGCTAAACGCAACATCATTCACAAAAATAAAGCTGCCAACAACAAATCGAAGTTGCGCAAGCTGGTGAACGCACTGTAAGATTTCCGAATTTCAAGGTATCTTGAGCCTTGTTCCTGTGGGAGCAAGGCTTTTTTTGTTTGACTTTGCTTAACCTATGGCTGATTCCGATCCCGGAAATTTGAACATCCTTAATTGGGCCGAAGATGACCGGCCTCGTGAGAAATTACTCAAAAAGGGTAAGGCTGCTCTTTCCGATGCGGAGTTGATTGCCATCCTGCTAGGGTCCGGCACGCGTTCCCTGAGCGCGGTGGAGTTGGCCAAGCTAATCTTGAAAGAGGTTGGTCATAACCTGCATGATCTGGCCAAGTTGTCCGTTACAGATCTCATGAAATTTAAGGGAGTAGGAGAGGCCAAGGCCATTAGCATTGTGAGCGCCTTAGAAATTGGCCGGCGTCGTACCGAAGCCCCCGTTCCAAAACGCGCTGAGCTTACCACCGCCTTGCAGTTCTATAGATACCTGAAGGCCTTTATGTTGGACCTGCCGCATGAGGAATTCTGGGTGGTAGCCCTCAACTCTGCCAGTCAGGTTATTCACCGGGAGCGTATCAGCACTGGGGGGCTTAACCGAACCTTAGTTGACGCCAAAATGGTATTCAAAGTGGCCTTGGACCACCGGGCAACACAGCTTCTTGTGGCCCACAATCATCCTTCGGGTGAAACTAAGCCTAGCCGTCAAGACAAGGTGCTAACGGAAAACCTTACCAAAATTGGCAATATGCTAGACCTACCCGTGGTAGATCATCTTATTTTTGCAGACAATGAATATTTTAGCTTTCGCGATGAAGGATATATCTAGCCGACTCTTTGCAGTCCTGTGTATTTGTTTTGCCTTGAGTGCATGTTCAGCCAATTATGCCGAAAATGTAGAAAGTGAACGTGCTAAAAAAGACAAGGAAATGCTTGGGGAGGATTCCCCTATTCCTTCTTGGGAGAAAGAAAATTTTGTTGGCCTGTCCTATTACCCCATCGATCAGACTTATCGGGTAGTAGCCAATATTGAGCGCATTCCCGTTGGCCAGTATTTTCCGGTTAGAATGACAGACGGTAGCGAAGAGCAATATCAAAAGTTTGGCTACGCGGTGTTCGAGCTGCTGGGCAAAGAGCATCGGTTGTTATTGCTGAAAAACCCCCGGGAAAGAAACCAGCTTTTTTTAGCCTATACCGACCTTACCAACGGGAAGGAGAGTTACGGAGGGGGTCGCTACTTGGATCTGGATTACAACAATTCTGGCAAAATCCCCATTGATTTCAACCGTGCCTACAATCCATACTGTGCTTACAGTGCTCAATATGCCTGCCCCATTCCTCCAGCAGAAAACCACTTGAACATCCCCGTACCTGCGGGTGAAAAGCTGTTCGAAACAGAGTCCTGAAAGTAGCATCCTTATCCATAGGTTTTCTTGCGTCGAATTGTCCCGGAAAGTGAGGGAATTGGTTATTTTTGCCGCCTCATTACCCAAATTTCGGCATGAAGATTTCCTACCGTTGGTTACAACAATACATCGATTTACCTCGCCATACGCTGGCCGATCTTGATGATCAGCTTACCCAAACCGGACTGGAGGTAGAGGGCATCGAAAAAGTGGAGGCCATACCCGGTGGCCTTCGGGGAGTAGTGATTGGTGAAGTGCTCACCGCAGAGCAGCATCCCAATGCGGACAAGCTGCGAGTAACTACCGTGGATATTGGGGCGGCAGAGCTTGCTCAGATTGTATGCGGTGCCCCGAATGTGGCCGCAGGCCAAAAGGTGGTAGTCGCTACTGTAGGTTCTACTTTGTACCCTACCGGAGGTGAGCCTTTTAAAATCAAAAAATCAAAAATTCGTGGCGAGGTGTCCTTAGGTATGATCTGCGCCGAGGATGAAATAGGTGTGGGAACCGATCATGACGGTATCATGGTGTTAGATACCGAGCTGGCTAACGGAGCTCCTGCAGCCGATTACTTTAATCTAGAGGACGATCATGTTATCGAGATTGGCTTGACACCTAACCGTGCCGATGCAGCATCACATATTGGGGTAGCCCGTGACCTGAAGGCCTTGCACAAGAGGCCCTTGAAATGGCCAGATATTTCTGATTTCAAGGTAGATTCTACTGAAGGCACGCTTAAGGTGCGAGTAGATAATTACGATGCCTGCCCGCGCTTCTCCGGTCTGGTGATCAAGGGGCTAACCGTAAAAGAGTCTCCCCAATGGCTCCGTAACCGCTTATCGGCAATTGGCCTAGCCCCCATCAACAATGTGGTGGATGTAACCAACTTTGTATTGCACGAGCTGGGTCAACCGCTGCATGCCTATGATGTAGCCAAAATCACCACTGGCGAAGTGGTGGTTCGTACCTACGAGGAGGGCACAAAATTCACCACCTTAGATGAGAAGGAGCGTGCCCTGGCAGCCAATGACCTGATGGTGAGCAACGGAGACGAAGAAGGAATGTGTATTGCCGGGGTGTTTGGGGGTATCAAATCTGGTGTTTCCGATGCTACCACCAGTATCTTTCTGGAATCAGCCTACTTCGCACCTGACTGGGTTCGCCGCACGGTAATGCGCCATGGACTTAAGACCGATGCGGGTTATCGCTTCGAAAGAGGTATCGACCCCAATGGCACCATACGGGCCCTCAAACGGGCAGCCTTGTTGATCAAAGAGGTAGCGGGCGGAAGTATCGCCAGCGAAATTGTGGACCTGTATCCTAAGCCTATTCCTAACTTCGAGGTTCCGGTGAAGTACGCCAACATCGAACGGCTAATGGGGATCTCCATGGAAAAGGAACAGGTGAACCAGATTCTAACTGACCTGGACATCGAAATTACCCAAGCCACCGAAGAGGGTTTTGTAGCATCCGTGCCTCCTTATCGTGTAGATGTTACTCGTGAGGCTGACATTGTGGAAGAAGTATTGCGGATATATGGTATCAATAATATTCCGTTGAGCGAGACGCTCGGTACTTCCTATTTAGCTGATTTTCCAGAGATTGATAGGGTATCGGCAAGGCACATGATTATCCAAACACTCACGGGCTTAGGTTATCAGGAGTTCCTTACGAACGCCCTTACCAAGAAGGCGTATGCTGAACAAGCGGATTTCTTAGATGCCGAAAAAAGTGTAACGATGGTCAATCCATTGAGCGAAGAGCTGAATGTGATGCGGCAGACCATGCTTTTTGGCGGACTGGAGAGTCTGGCCAATAATATTCGCCATAAGCAAACCGCAGTACGTGCCTATGAAATTGGCCGGACGTATCAGCATACCGATAAGTACCAAGAGTTTGGCCAACTGGCCATATGGCTTACCGGCGAAGTAGAACCTGCTAGCTGGATGAGTCCTGCGAAAACAGCCACCTTCCATGACTTGAAAAAGGCCGTGCTAGCTATCTGGGCCAAGTTTAATTTGCCTACTCCTAAGAGCCTCCCTGTTCATGAAGACTGGGTGAGCTATGGCCTTGATTATCAGCTTAATGATAAGACTGTTGTACGTTTTGGGAAGGTGAAATCAGAGGTTGCCCAATTAAGCGGAGTTAACCAAGAGGTTTTCTATGCGGAGTGGGATTGGGATTTGCTTTTGCGGCGTAGAAATGATAATATCGGCTATTCTGAGGTATCACGTTTTCCGGCCGTTCAACGCGACTTATCACTCGTGCTAGACGGTGGAATCGCTTTTCAAGCGGTAGCTGAATTAGCGAAGAAAATGGAACGAAAACTCCTGACGGATATTCAAGTATTTGACGTGTACGAGGGAGACAAAATAGAAGAAGGGAAAAAGGCCTATGCCATGACCTTCACTCTACAGGATCAGGAGAAAACCCTGACCGACAAGGTGATCGATAAAACGATGGGCCGCCTGATGCAGGCCTTCGAAAGAGAATTAGGTGCGGTTATCCGCAAATAAGGTACGAATGAGTCAAGATAAGCTGACCACTGAGGTACATGCTCTAGAACGTAAGTTGGCCCTATTGGTCAACGACCACCAAGCCTTGAAAAAGGAGCATGCGAAAACGCTGGAAGAAAACGAGGCGCTTAAGAACCGTTTACATGACCGTGAAGAGCAAGTATCCAGTTTCAGAAATCAAATAAAAATTAATAAGATTGCTGATAACATAGAATCGGACGAGGAGTCTAACGAAGAGTTAAAGCAGAAGATTGACGAATATATAAAGGAGATTGACAAGTGTATTTTGCACTTGAGCAGCTAATGTAAAATATCTCCATGGGAGAACTAGCCATAAAAATAAGGATCGCTGACCGGGAATACCCCATGAAGGTAGATCCTACCGATGAAGAAAGAGTTCGTCGGGCCGGAAAATTGCTCAATGAAAAATTAAAGCAGTATAAGGACCGATTTGGTATAGACGATAAACAGGATTTGTTGGCTATGGTAGCCTTTGAAAGTCTTACAGACAAGCTCTTGCAAGAGGAGGAGTCTGAGGACCGTGATGATCGCTTATATCAGAAAATTCATCAACTCAACGGTATGCTAGCCAAGGTGGTGTAAACCGCCCTCCCCATCTTCCCCATCCTTTCGTTGGGCTCCCTAACCACTACATATATCATGGGAGACCCCTTAATCATTGTTGCCGGTGTAATAGGCCTGGTACTGGGAGTAGTCATCGGGCAGGTGTTACTGCGTAGAGTGTTCAAAGCCAAAGAAGTAGAGGCAGAAGAGAGAGCAAAGCTGATTGTACAACAGGCAGAGACCAACGCAGAAGGCATTAAAAAAGATCGTATCCTGCAAGCCAAGGAGAAGTACTTGGCTTTGAAATCTGAATTTGAGCAGGATGTAAATAAGCGTAAGAATCAGCTCCAGTCCGCGGAGCAAAAGCACAAAGAGCGGGAAAAAGATCTGAACAAACAGTTGGATCGGGTAAAGCGCAAGGATGCCGAGCTGGATAGCCAGCGGGAAAACCTGAATGCGCAGATGGACATTGTGAAGAAGCGCCGAGACGACCTGGAACGCAATATAGCCCAGCAAGTGTCTATGCTGGAGAAGGTGAGCAACCTAACGGCTGACGAGGCTAAGGAGCAGCTTATGGCTACTCTGGTTGACGAGGCTGAAACCAAAGCAAGTTCACACATTAAGGACATCCTGGAAGAGGCTAAACTGAGTGCTACTAAGCAAGCCAAGAAGGTGGTAATCGAAACCATCCAACGGACGGCTACAGAACATGCAATCGAGAACTGCGTCTCAGTCTTCAATATCGAATCAGACGATATCAAGGGTAAGATCATCGGTCGGGAAGGCCGGAATATTCGTGCCCTGGAGGCAGCTACGGGCGTAGAGATCATCGTGGACGATACCCCTGAAGCCATTATCATCTCTGGTTTCGATCCGGTGCGCCGGGAGATTGCTCGTTTATCGTTACACCGTTTAGTGCAGGATGGTCGAATTCACCCTGCCCGCATTGAAGAGGTGGTGAATAAGACCACCAAAAATATTGAGGAAGAGATTGTTGAGATTGGTGAGCGTACAGTAATCGATTTGGGCATTCATGGTTTACACCCTGAGCTGATCAAATTGGTGGGCCGGATGCGTTTTCGGTCTTCTTACGGTCAAAACCTGCTGCAGCATTCCCGTGAGGTTGCCAAGCTGTGTGCTACCATGGCAAGTGAGCTGGGCTTAAATGCAAAGCTGGCTAAGCGTGCTGGACTTCTTCACGATATAGGTAAGGTATGGCCTGAAGAGCCGGAGCTACCCCATGCCGTATTGGGTATGGAGCTGGCTCAGAAGTACAAAGAGCATCCTGAGGTCTGCAATGCCATTGGCGCGCACCACGATGAGATTGAGATGACCTCTATGATTTCGCCCTTAGTACAGGCTTGTGATGCCGTTTCTGGCTCTCGTCCCGGTGCCCGCCGTGAGGTGATGGAGAGCTACATCAAGCGATTAAAGGATCTCGAGAGCTTGGCCTTGAATTTTGATGGCGTTAACAAATGTTTCGCCATTCAGGCCGGCCGCGAGCTTCGTGTGATGGTAGATGCTGAGCGCGTGAATGATCAGCAGTCGGGGCAGCTCTCATTCGATATTTCCCAGAAAATCGAAAAAGATATGCAGTATCCAGGTCAGATCAAGGTTACCGTAATACGAGAGACCCGGTCCGTGGCTTTTGCTAAATAACGATGAAATTCACTGCTATTATTGAGGCCCCGCATGGGGCCTTTTTTATTGAATTGTGCCAAAAACAAGAAAATTTTTCAGGCTTAATGTGCCGAGAAATGACTCTATTCGATCAATAGTGCCAAATTGTCGGTCTCAATACTGTATCCTCATTAGGGTGGAATGACGTTTGATAAGAAAAAAAGTGTGAGGTGCAGCAAACCTTTTAACCAATTTTAACATCTGCACTACACCGTACCAGGCCAATGGTACGTATTACAGAATGTTATTTGGTCGAAAACAGGTTATAAGAAACAGTAAAAAGGAGGAAATCAATGAAAAAATTCTTGCCTTATCTGGGAGTTACAGTGTTAGGTAGCGCCATTACTTTAGGTGCCGCCAACTATTTAAGAGAAGAACCCAAAGAAATAATTGTTGAGTCTGGGCAAAGCATGCCCGTGCAAGGAGCCTTGTACAGCGTGAATGAAAAAGGCAATCTTGAGGCCTTTGACTTTACGGATGCAGCAGAAAAGGTGACCCCTGCTGTAGTACATATCCGGTCTACGGCCCAAATTACTCCCGGCTCAAATCCTCAATACCGTCGGTTACCCGATCCCTTCCGGGACTTCTTCGGGGATGACTTGTATGGCGGACAGCCACGCAAGCGGGAAGGTACTGGATCTGGGGTGATTATTAATTCCGAAGGATATATCGTGACTAACAATCACGTGGTAGAAGGTGCCGACGAATTGGAAGTTACTTTGAATGATAATCGGGTATTCAAGGCCAAACTGATTGGTACGGACCCTAATACCGACTTGGCCTTGTTGCAAGTAAAGGCCGAAGATCTGCCCCACCTTTCGTTCGTGAACTCGGATGATGTAAAGGTAGGAGAGTGGGTAATGGCGGTGGGTAACCCCTTCAACCTGAACTCTACCGTGACCGCAGGTATTGTTTCTGCCAAGGGGCGTAGCATCCGAATCCTGCAAGGTAGCTCGCCCATCGAGTCGTTTATCCAAACCGATGCGGCTATCAACCCGGGTAACAGTGGTGGTGCTTTGGTGAACCTGGAGGGTGATTTGGTAGGTATCAATACAGCAATTGCCAGTAATACAGGTTCTTATACCGGTTATGGTTTTGCGGTGCCTAGTAACTTGGTGAACAAGGTAGTAGAGGACCTTCTCAATTACGGTACCGTACAACGGGGTTATCTGGGTATCATGATCAGCGATGTGAACAGCGCAATCGCAGAAGACGAGGACTTAGATATCAACCGAGGCATTTTGGTGGATAGCTTGATGTCAGGTAGTGCAGCCCGTGAGG
>DMST01000193.1:57589-66664 GCA_003454975.1 Cytophagales bacterium
ATTGAGGTAGGGGATGTGATTGTAGCGGTTGATGGCAATACGGTGAATACTGTACCTGAACTGCAAGAGCGCATTGGCCGCCGTCGTCCGGGAGACAAGGTGAACCTGACTGTGAACCGTGATGGCTCCCAGAATGATATTGAGGTAGTGCTCAATAATGGAGAGGGTGATCCTGAGGTAGTGAAACTCGAAGAGCGTAAGGTACTGGCTCGTTTGGGAGCAGAGTTTGAAGAAATCCCTGAAGGTTTGGCCAACGCATTGGATATTGAAGGCGGTGTAATGGTAAGCAACATTGAAGGAGGCGCTCTGAGCCGTACTAGCGTACAAGAAGGCTTCATTATCACGGAAGTGAATGATAAGCCTGTAAAAACGGTAGAGGACTTGGAACAGCTGCTAAATGAGCGGAAAGGGAAGACGGTAACACTAACCGGTGTATATGAGAACTACCCTGGTAAGTACTATGTTGCCTTTGGTTTCTAGGCAATAGTTGAACTGAAAAAAATAACCCCGGCGAAGAGATTCGTCGGGGTTTTATTATTCCTTCTTACGTCGGCTTTATTTGATCTACCTTCTGCCATTCGGCGAGTCCTGAGGGCGTTAGGTAAGGGACAATTTGGGCGAAGGCACTCCGCACGTGTACCATAATTCGTTCCCTTGGGGAACCCTCGTATAATATGTAAGCACGGGCAACCCAATAATCCGCGAATGCATTGGTATGCATGTGCAGTTGGTCGTATTGGCTTTCCGGCAAATCGGTACGAAGCCAACCAATGCCTTGCCAGACCTCAATAAGGGCATTGAATTGCTCCCCCCGACCCTTTTGGAGTACCCGATAGTGGGCGTGGATCCTGGGGTACTGGCGCATGATGGCTGCAAAGTCCAGCATGAGAAACGAATACGCATCTAGCTGGTGGAAGATATACAAGTTTACCTCCCAATACTGCTGGAAACTAGGGATGGTATTCTCGGGGACTTCAAATTTTACGTTGAACCGTTCTACTAATTGCTGATACAATCCCCAGATCAAATCTTCCTTTGTGCGGAAGTGGTAGCGTAAATTACCATCGCTGATGCCCAAAGCCTCCGCCACACGCTTGGCAGAGGTGTTGGCTACTCCGTTTTCATTCAGTTGTTTGCGTGCTTCTTCCAGGATGGCCTCTCGGGTACTCATGCCTCAAAGGTAACATTGGCTAGCTTTCGCAGTAGCCCTTGGCTTAGGCTATCGGGTGTCATTTTGGTCATACTATTTCGAAAGCTGGCCGCTAGTGGATGAGCCCACTGTGCCATTTTCCCTAGTTGCCAGGACTGCTTGGTGATCCAAGCGGTACGTCGCAATCTTTTTTGCTCAAAACGACGGCCTACCTCGTCCCAGTTCAAGTTTTTAGTAAGCAAAGAGGTGAGGGTTGCCGCATCTTCCAAAGCCATACAAGCTCCCTGTCCCATATTGGGCGTGGTAGCATGCCCGGCATCGCCAGCTAATAGAATTCTCCCATAGACCAGTTTTTTCACCGGGGCGATGTCCTCAATGTCATTCCAGATAACCTTTGGCGTCAGGTCTAGCAATTCAAATACCTCCTGATGAAAGTCAGCAAAAACAGTTTTCAATGCAGCTCCATCCATGGCTTTCATTTTTGGGTCCCGATGCGGTGCGTTGGCTGTAGCAAACCAATAGGTTCTGTCTTGGATAGGCACAATTCCGAAGCGCTTCCCTTTTCCCCAGGTTTCAGAAAAATCCTCTTTGGGGCCGTCCCAGCCCTCTGCAAGGCCACGCCAGCAGGTATAACCCGAATACCTGATGGAACGCGTATCGCCTACAGCCTCACGGAAGGGCGAGTGTATACCATCGAATGCGATGATGTGCTGCGCTTCATGGGTTTCTCCTTGTTCGGTAGTCAGGACAACCCGGTCAGTCTCAACTTTGACGTTCACCACCCGCCGCCCTAGTACCACTTGGTTCTCCTCCAAGGGGCCAAGAAGGCCTTGTTGCAATGCACCTCGGTGTATGCCTAACCAAGGTCGGGCATCTTCCAAGGTAAGTTGTTTACCTAATGTGTTGCCCTTCTGATTCAAAATGGCTCCTTCCCGGAGCGATTGCCCCAGAGGCACTATGTTAGAAAGAATGCCTATATGATCAAGCGCTTTTTGGGCGTTATTGGCCAACAAAATACCGGCGCCTACGGGTTTCAACTCGGGAGCAGCTTCCAAAACCTGCACGTGCATCCCTCTGTTTTTGAGTCCGGCAGCTAAGGCGAGTCCGCCAATTCCGCCACCTACAATGATTAGTTCTCGCATATGGATGATGGGTTTAGCTCTTGAGAGCTAATTGTGTATACGAGAATTAGCCCTCAAGGGCTAAACTAATCTCAAAAAGTTTCCGAACGTCTAAGGATTGTTGGTTTCTATGTCCAAGGTAGAAACAGAACGTAGCCCATCCGTATCAATGGCTTCCACGACAAATACCGCCTCTCGGTCTATCAGGGAATCAACAAATACGTAATCTACTCCGCCAGCGATGAGAGGGCCTAACGCACCACCAATATCAAAAAATTCGATACCCGCAGAATCATCGTCTACCTTCAATCCGTAGGCAATGGATTGAAAACCTTCGCTGACTTCTACGGCTACCACAAACTCCAAGGAGTCTCCCGGGGTGCCCTCAATATTAGGAATGGTGAAGCCATCTAGATCCAGAAAGGAAATTACCGGATTGAACATGGGGCGCTCGGGCTCCGTAAAACACGCAGCAAATAGGAGCAGGGATATTGAGATGAAGGCGAGGGCTTTTACCGTGCGAAGCATTAGGAAAATGTTTTGTCCAAAGATATGGAACGGGCAATGGGAAGCCAGAGGTCGGACACTATCTTTGCCGCATGTCCTCGCATCATATTGTACGTGACGAACAGGAACCCGCTTTGCTTGTAGCGGCTAACCGCATGCTAAGTAAGGAAGGGGTAGGTAGTCTTCTGGAATGGAGTCCAACCGTGGTGGTATTGAGTCCGGTATTGGAAGCAGTACTTACTTGGGGCATCAAAATAGATGTGGTTGTGGCTCACGAATCAGAGGTGGAAGCGTTGAAGCCTATCCTCAAACCACAATCTCCCGTGAAGCTGCTGGCAATTCCTGAAGAAGGTGATTTACTGGCAACAGGGTTGATATTTCTGCACCAGAACAAGTACCCAGGAGTGAATGTGCTGGCCAATCTGCATGCCCAAGGCGTAGAGACCTTTACTACTTTGCAGGAGTTTGTGGGGGTGATGGATATCGTAACCTTTAGCCAAGGGTTCAAATGCTGGCCCGCAAAGGGGCATCGGTATTCTAAATGGATGCCCAAAGGACAAGAATTAGAGCTTTTGCCGATTAATCCTGATCAACGATTGCGAACACAAGGCTTTTATCCTGAGTTTGCCAATGAACGTTGGGATGCTCCCGTGCGGGTAACGTCTGAGACTGAAGGTACGGCAATTATTGAGGCTACTGGACCCTTCTGGATATATGAGAAAATAGAGTAGGTACATGCGTAGAAAATATGTGATACAGGTGCTGGTGGTAGCCACCATCATTGGACTGGGTGGCTACACTTGGTTGGGCGGTTGGAGAAAGGTAGAATTTAGCACTATGGACGCTTCAGAGCCGTATACCATAGTGGGTTATCCTTTTGAGGGCGATTATGACGACCCACAGCTAGGACGGAATTTCCGGGAGATGCGGGAATACAAGGAAAATGGAACCTTGAGAGGTGATTTTGCTGTGGCCTACTGGCTACATCCGGAAGATTACGATGGGCAGGTTAATCAGATGATTGGTATTCTGTTTCCAGAATCGGAAGTGCCAGAATCGCTACCTCAAGGATTGAAAGTAAAGACGTTGCCGGGTACAAGATGGGCCAAAGCGACCCTGACTAACCACGTGACCGTGATGCCTTCTCCTAAAAAAGTGCGCGAGCGCTTGCATGAGTACGCTGGTCAAGAAGGCTTAACGCTAGATACGATCTCCATTGAGAAGTACTATTCGGATTGGCACTTAGAGATTCTGCAGCCAACGAAATAGCAATAATTGGTATCCAAAACGACTCGGACGGGGTAAATCCGCCCGAGTCCCTTTAGTGAATTTATTTCTCTAGTAGCAAAGAGTTCACAATGGACACCATGCTTTCTACTCCGGTGGTCAGTGTAGGTTCGGGATCCGGATAGAAAAGCGCTGAATGCAGAGAAGGCAAGCTGATTTCTCCGGCCTGAGCTCTATCATACTTTTCCTGAGGGACTCCCCCTAGCCAATAGAGGAAAATCGGAATATCCTCTTCGGTCATTCCGTAGCGGGAGAAATCTTCACCACCCATGACTGGGGACAGCACGTGGATTTTCTCCGTATCTAGAATTTTGCCCATGGCAGCCGCTGCTTTTTCTGAAAGAACAGGGTCGTTGTACAGCGAGGGAGTGCCTTCAAATACCGTCACCTCGGGCCACATCTCTTCTGGGATACCGGAGGCCATAGCCTCCCCGTTACAGATTCGCTTGATCTTCTCAATTAGGGCCACGCGAACCTCTTCGGTGTAGCTTCGCAAGGTGAGTTGCAAGTGAACATCGTTACCGATGATGTTGTGCTTGGTACCGCCATGGATGGAACCCACGGTAACTACGGCCGGATCTAGTGGGGAGATCTCTCGGCTCACAATAGTCTGCAAAGACAAAACAATTTTTGCGGCTAAAACTACAGGGTCTTTGGTGGTGTGAGGATAGGCCCCGTGTCCGCCCTGGCCCTTGATGTGTATGTCTACCGAATTCACATTTGCCATCGCATATCCACCTACGTAGCCTACGTGCCCGGCGGGCAGGGAAGCCGAGGTGTGTAGCGCCACGGCGTAGTCCGGTAGAGGAATTTTATCCAGCAGGCCGTCTTTCAGCATAGCGTCGGCGCCACCGCCGCGTTCTTCGGCGGGCTGGCCTAAAAAGATGATGGTGCCTTTCCACTTATTGCGCGTGCTACCTAGCATGCGGGCAGTACCAATGAACGAAGTCATGTGTACGTCATGTCCACAAGCATGCATGGTGTACACCGTATTGCCTTGATCATCTTGTGTCGTTACAGTACTGGCGTATTCCAGACCTGTAGCCTCCTGTACCGGTAGCGCGTCCATATCGGCACGTACCATCACGGTTTTGCCATTTCCGTTCCGCATAATGCCTAGCACACCGTATCCGCCTACGTTGGTGATGACTTCGTCACAACCTGCTTTTTCTAGTTCTTCAGCTACACGAGCAGAAGTTTCCTTTTCGTAAAAGGACAGCTCGGGGTGGGTATGAAAGTGTTTGTATAAATCGAGCAGGTAGGCATCCACTTGCTTGGCAGCTTCCGCCTGAATATAGTCGGCTTTTAATTGTGCATTTAAGGGAAATACCAATACGATAGCCCCCAAAACGGCAAGGAAACGTTTCATTTTCATAGGTAGTAAGTTTCGTAGTAGCGGGAAGATACGGAAGGATTGGCAGAGTTGTGCGACTGCCACAGGCATCCGTCTGGTAGGTTACTATTGTCCGAGCCGGACTCCCATCACCAGAATATCGTCGGTTTGCGGATATCCCACCATCCAGCTATCCAGGGTTTGACGTAGTGCCGCTTTCTGTTGGTGTATGGGTAGCGAAGAGACAGAAAACAGGGTTTCTTTCAACTTGCTTGACATAAATTTGCGGTCTCTTGGCCCTCCAAACTGGTCAGCAAAACCGTCGGAGGTGAGGTAAAAAGTGGTAGGGGCCTTTAGTGCTATCTCGTGGGTGGTAAAACCGCTATTCTCCTGGGTGTGCAATCCGCTACCGATGAACCGGCGGTCACCCTTGATTTCTTCAAGTGACCCATTGTTGATATAGTACAAGGGCCGTTTAGCACCCGCAAAGGCTACAAAATGTTTGGTGGGCTCATATGCTAGCAAAGCAATGTCCAGACCATCACGAGAGTCCTTCTGGCCATTTTTCTGGTGTAGGGTAGCCCGTACTCGTTCATTGAGTTCATTAAGAATTTTAGCCGGATCACTAATTTGCTCTTCAATCACAATCTGGTTGAGATGCTGCGAGGCAATGAGTGACATAAAGGCCCCGGGTACCCCATGGCCGGTACAGTCCACGGCAGCCAGGTAGTAACGCCCTTCTTGCTCAGCGTACCAATAGAAATCTCCACTTACAATGTCTACCGGTTGGTAAAAGATAAAATGCTCGGGTAGGGTATGCTTTATTTTGGTTTGCTGGGGTAAGATGGCTCTTTGGATACTTTGCGCATACCTGAGGCTATCGGTGATGTCCTGATTTTTCTGCTCGATCATATCCCGTTGCGCCTCTATCTCCTCCTTCTGAGCCATAATCTCTTCGGTGCGGTTTCTCACCTTTAGTTCCAAATCGGTCTTGGCTTTGCGTAGACGGTAAGTACGCAGGTGGATTACTCCGGCTATCAGCATAAGAGCTACTAAAACGCTCGAAGCCAGAAACCAAGTGGTTTGCCACCAGGGCGTAAGAATATGAAAGGTGAATTCGGTTGGTTCGGTACTCCAAAAGCCGTCACGATTTCTTGCACGTACTTGAAATGTATAAGCACCTGGCTTTAGATTGGAATAGGTTACTTGATTGTAATCTACGATGGGTGACCAACGAACATCATGGCCCGTTAACCGATACCCGTATGCTACATTTTCTGGATTGGCTAAGCTAATGCCGATAAAACGGAAGGTTAGATTGTTTTCAGTGTAGTCAAATTCCGGCTCATGAACGGGCATACCACTCCACGCATCGATCTCAATATTTCGGGCAGCCCAGTCTACAGGTTCGTAGTTCATCTCCACAGCCGTAATAAGAGTTTTCGGAGCATTTGTATTCAATTTATCGTATTGCGGATCCAGTATCATTACCCCATCCACCGTGCCTATCCATAACCGTCCCAGGCTGTCCTTCCAGGAGGTCTTTCCATTCGTTTCAATACCCAGGAATCCGTCATCGTACCCATAATGCCGCACATCTGAGATGGTACCTTGATCCGAGAATACCACCCTATCCAGCCCCTTTTCAGTGCCCAAATACAGGTTGCCTGCGGTATCCCATTCGTGTAAGTAGGTTACGTTCGAGGTCAGCCCATCTGCCGTGGTGAAATGCCGTAAGGTAGTTCCATCCCAAGAGGCAATTCCTCCCCACAGTAGGGACATCCACACCGTTCCGTCGGGCCGAGTACTTACCCCAAATAGCGTATAGTCAGCCAGGGAATCTGTGAAAGGCAGTTTTGAGACTACACCATCCTTATACCGGACAGTGCCTTTATTGGTCCCCACCCACAGGCTGCTGTCTGTTTCGTGATAGTATACTGTGCGTACGGTGTTGGAGGGTAGTCCGTCACGGGTGGAAATGCGTTCATAGGAGCTACCGTGGAACCGATATAACCCTTTACCCAGGTCACCTACCCACAGGTTTCCTTTCTGGTCTTCTGCAAAGGTTATTGTGAGCGAAGGCCCTAATTGAGGGTCATAGTTGCTGTTGTCCCATCTTGTTCCGTTGTATCTGCTAAATCCGCCAGCGCGGAAGCCAAAAATGAGATCTCCGTTTTTGGCGGTATAGCCGGTCAATATTTGGTTACTCGGCAAGTCATTACTCTCGGCGCTAAAATTTCCTTCAATACCGTTCTCTGGAGAATAAGTGTAGATGCCGTTGCCATATGTTCCTATGAATACCCTGTCTTGGTAGGGCCTTAGGCCCATCACCACATTGGATTCCAGTCCATCTGCCGCCAAAATGTATCGAAACCGATTTCCCTTCAGCGTAAACATGCCCTCGCCCTGGGTCCAAAACCACATGTTATTTTCACGGTCTCCATACAGTCCCATGATCTGATTGTCCGTAAGGCCCTCCAACTTGCCAAAATGGACTAAGGTGCTATCCCAATACCGGTAAGCCCCGGCCAAAGAGGAGAACCATAAGGCACCGTTCTGCTGTTCAGCGATCCGAATAGCGGATTTTGGCGGAGGTATCCGGTATTCCTCAAACATGTCATGCCATTGAGTGCCGTCCCAATAGTGGACTCCTGATATACCCGCCGCCCATAATATGCCTCTACTGTCTACTCGCACGTCATTGATCCCACCCGACAATGGAGGTGATGGGATGGGACAGGGCGAGAATTCGCCTGCTTGGTAATGGAAAAACCCACCCCCACCTGTAACTACTAAATTGGAACTTCCTGAAGCTGGGTATTTCACTATGTTGATGGCGATGTGCTGTTCAAATCCTTTTGGTAAACTGTCAATCAACAAGGTATCCTGATCAGTAAGTACCATGGAAAGAATACCCGGTGATGGGGTAAACACAAACATGGAATCAGGGGCAAATACGTCTAGTTTGCCCAGGCCAGTAGGCAAGGGGTAGGATTGTTCTAGCGGATAGGGTGAAAAGGCTTGGCCATCAAACTCGAAGAGGCCCGTGGTAGTCTGAACCCACAAGTGGCCTTGGCTATCAAAAGCACCGTCCACCACGGCCCCTAACCCTATTTTGTTATCGGAATAATCATATCCCGTAAAATTAAGACCATCAAACCGGGCGATGCCTCCTGCCAGGTGGCCTATCCACATATAGCCTTTAGGGTCCTCACCCATAAAGCCTATCTGTGACTGCAACAGGCCATCCCTCATGCTGTATTGCCGAAACTGGTACCGCTGCCCATAGCCTAGGTGCGAGAGGGCACCAATGGCTAGAATCATGAGCCAGCTTTTTACCAGAATACCGGTTTTTGTTACATGCATGATGCTTTTACATACGGCACCTGAGTCCTGATGTTCAGTACCTTAGGATAAGCGGCAAATTCTAGCGCGAAACATAGTTATGACTATAAATTGTGTCGCCCATTCAACTACTGATTCTTGGTCCAAAAACCAGTATCTTTCCTATTCATCATGCGTAAAACCTACACCTTGCTTTTTGTAAACATGAGGCTGCTTCTATTCTTTTTGCTTCCCACGGTGGTATTCGCACAGGACCTTAAATTTTCGGCCCCAGCGGGCCCTATCCAGGTAGATCCTGAGCAGATTCCCTATCTCGAATTGAATGAACAGGG
>DMST01000183.1:0-3249 GCA_003454975.1 Cytophagales bacterium
GTACCTACTTCCTGGCGGATACTACGGTGAATCTGAACCCTACGGCCAAGGAGTTGTCGGGCATCATTGGTCTGACCGCTCAGGTGGTGAAATTCTTCGACTACGAGCCACGCATAGGGGTGCTTAGCTATTCCAACTTTGGTTCGGCCAAAGGAGATGTGCCCACCAAGGCAGCGGAGGCGGTTCGCCTAGCAAAAATCCAGTGGCCCAACTTGACCATAGATGGGGATATCCAGGCCAATGTGGCGGTGGATACCAAAATTCAGCAGGAAAACTACCCTTTCTCTGAATTAGCCGAGAAAGGGGCCAATACGCTGATTTTCCCTGACCTTCAGTCCGGTAACATAGCTTATAAACTCCTCATGGAGATTGGCGGGGCAGAAGCCATTGGGCCAATATTGATGGGAATGAAAAAACCGGTACATGTGCTACAGCTAGGTAGCTCGGTACGTGATATTGTGAATATGGTGTCTATTGCGGTAGTGGATGCCCAGCAACAAGAAATGCCTTTATGATTGCCTACATTCATGGCAAACTAGCAGTGAAGGAACCCACCCATGTCATCCTGGATGTACAAGGGGTGGGTTACCACATTCATATACCCCTTACTACCTATGAGGCCATTCGGGACACCACCGGTGAACTCATGTTGCATACACACCTACACATCAAGGAAGATGCTCATACCTTGTTTGGGTTCAAAGATGTAGCTGACCGAGCACTCTTTCTGGACCTGATTTCTGTGTCGGGGATTGGGCCCACAACGGCTTTGGTAATGCTAAGCAGTATGCAGCCCAAAGAAATAATGCAGGCTATTGTGTACGAAGAGGTAGCTACCATACAAAAAGTAAAAGGGATTGGAGCCAAAACTGCCCAAAGGGTAATTTTGGAGTTGAAGGATAAATTGCGAAAGGCAGGATTAGGCGACTCAGCAAGCAGCGTAAACTTAGGGGCAGGACACAATACTGCTCGTAATGAAGCGTTAACAGCATTGGTTACCTTAGGCATCGCGAAAAACGCTGCCGAGAAAACCTTAGATGCGGTCATAAAAAAGCACGGGCAAGATTTGTCAGTGGAAGATCTCATCAAACTAGCACTGAAAGCTACCTGACCTTAATTTTAAAAAAGAATCCAGTTGAAGACGAGGAGCGCGCGTATCATCCTCGGTCTGGTTTGTGTATGGGTCTCAACCACCTGGGGACCTGCAGCACCAAAGGCCAAGGCCGAAGCCTATTTTTTTCAGCAGCGGAACACTCCCGCGCAAGATAGTGTACGAAGAGACAGCCTGATCGCAGACAGTCTGGCAAATTTACCTTACCAGAAAACACGTCAGCCTACCTTCCAGCCTGTCGATCGATATGGAGACCCTTTCCGTTTCCAGCAGAGTCCTTCCCCCTTGTTATTGCAAAATCCTACCGGACTAGAGCTCAAAGGGGAGATTGACACCAGCATGAACTACTCCATCTATGAGACCATAGGTAAGATAAATTACCGGCCTACGGCGCTTATGTCTTTTGAGGAGTTCAACCAGCTCCAGACCCAGCAAATGGTGGAAGACTACTTTCAAGAGAAGTCTGCGGGGCTAGACGGAGAGAGTGCCATTAGTGGCCGGAACCTTATTCCAAAGCTATATGTAGGTCAGGCCTTCGACCGGATTTTTGGCGGTACGGAGGTTTCCTTGAAGCCTAGTGGATTTGTAAACCTAGACTTTGGTTTTCGCTACCAACGGACGGATAACCCTGCTCTAAATATTCGCGCGCAACGGCAGGGTGGTTTCGAGTTCGATCTGGGGATTAACATGAACGTGGTGGGTAGCGTAGGGCAAAAGCTCAAAATCACTACCAACTTCGATAACCAACGTACTTTCGATTTTCAAAACCAATTCCGGGTGGAATACACGGGTTTTGAGGAGGACATCATTAAGAAAATTGAGATTGGTAATGTCGGCTTACCGCTCAACAATACCTTGATTACGGGGGCGCAGAACTTGTTTGGGGTGAAAACCCAGTGGCAGTTTGGTAACCTGTATGTGACGGGTGTCGCCTCTACCCAGCGGAGTACCCAAGAACAGATCTGTATAGAGGGGGGCGTGCAAGGCCGTCAGTTTGAGCTCCGTGGTTCGGATTACGACGAGAACCGCCACTTTTTCCTCGGCCACTTTTTCCGTGACAACTACGAACGTTGGCTGGCCAACCTGCCTACAGTGACTTCTAGTGTGAACGTAACGCGGGTGGTGGTGTACGTGCTTAACCGAAACCAGGAAACGGCTACGCTGCGGAATTTCGCAGCCTTCATGGACTTGGGAGAAGGCAATGCTAACAACCTGGGCTTGGATGAAACAGGGTCGCCCGTATTCCCACTGCTCAACGGTGGTGGTAACCTGCCTAGCGACAATGCAGCCAATAACCTATTCTCCTTCTTACAAGGTGTATCTCGAGATCCTAACCTGATCAATGAGGAGTTGGAGAATGTGGGCATGGTCCGCACCGTAGACTTTGAGAAAATCACCGGTGCTCGCCGACTGAGCGAGCAAGAGTTTACCTACAATCGCCAGCTGGGATACCTCAGTTTATTCCGCAAACTGCAGAATGATGAAGTATTGGCCGTGGCCTATGAGTACACTTACAACGGTCAGCGCTACCAAGTAGGGGAGTTGCCTGAGAACTTCAGTGATCGGTCAGACGATGATGTGATCCTACTCAAGCTGCTGCGCCCTACACAGATTAACCCTCGGGTACCTACTTGGGACCTGATGATGAAAAATATTTACAACCTGGGTGCTTCGCAGCTGAGCCGTGAAAACTTCCAGTTGCGGATCATTTATCGGGATGACCTCACCGGTCAAGACCAGCCCCACTTGCAAGAGGGTATCCAAACCAAGGATGTTCCGTTGGTTCGGATCTTTGGTATGGACCGGCTCAATATAAATGGGGACTCACCACCCGACGGTAACTTCGACTATGTGGATGGCCTTACTGTCAACTCCACCTACGGTTACGTGCTCTTTCCGGTGTTAGAACCCTTTGGCCGAACGCTGCAGTCCCAATTTGATGCCGAGCGAGAACAAGCCCTCATCAATAAGTTTGTGTATGATACGCTGTACAGAACTACTCGCGCGGATGCCGAGCTGGTAACCGTACTCAATAAATTCTACATTAAAGGATCCTATCAGGCCTCAGGTGGGGGTAATAATGAGATCATGCTCTCGGCCATTGCCCTTACGGAAGGAACCGTAACCGTAACGGCGGG
>DMST01000183.1:3274-9494 GCA_003454975.1 Cytophagales bacterium
CACGGCGGGCGGTGTGCCCCTGCAAGAGGGTACTCAGTTTCAGGTGGACGCTTTCACCGGCCGGGTTCGGATTTTGGATGAAAGTATCATGGCTTCTGGAAAGGAGATCTGTATTTCCTTTGAAAAGGATGATCTCTTCAATTTCCAACGGAAAAATTTGGTCGGATTACGAGCAGACTATAACCTCAGCGAGGACATCAACTTTGGGGCAACGCTGCTGCACTTGAACGAACAAGCTCAGTTTACCAGAAATGAAATAGGACTAGAACCGGTATCCAACACCAACTGGGGGCTGGATATGAATTTGCGTAAGGACTCACGCTTTCTTACGCGAATGGTCGATTTCCTTCCACTCATTCAAACCAAGGAGATATCCACGATCAACTTGCAAGCTGAGTTTGCCCAGCTTCGTCCCGGTACCTCTAACCTCGTGGACAACGAGGGGACCAGCTATGTGGATGACTTTGAAGAGGCCAATACGCCTTTTACTATGGGCAATAACCCGCAGGCTAACTGGACGCTGGCGGCTACCCCGGATGATGGTGGTAGCAATCGCTTTCGTGACCCTACGGCGCCTAGCGAAGGTTTGGGGGCCAACTATCGTCGGGCGAAGATGGCTTGGTATCAAGTGGATAACCTCTTTTACGCCTCGCGAAATCCACGGCCTGATCATCTGGACGATGATGACCTGATGAACCACTATGTACGTGAGGTTCGCAGTACAGAACTATTCCCCGGTCGTGACCCGCTGGTACTAGAAGCCAACTGGCCAATATTTGACTTGGCATATTTTCCCTACGAGCGTGGGCCCTATAACTACAACCCGAACTTGGATAATAACGGATTTCTAAGGAATCCACGCCAGAACTGGGGAGGTATTACGCGTGCATTCACTACGGAGAATGACTTTGATGCTGTCAACGTAGAATACATCGAGTTCTGGATGTTAGACCCCTTCATTACTGATGAATTCGGGATCATTAAAGACGGTACGTTTGACCAAAGCAATACCACGGGTGGTAAGCTCATCTTCCATTTAGGGAATGTATCCGAGGATGTGATCCCGGACGGGAGGCATGGTTTTGAGAATGGCCTTCCCGCCACAGATGATGATCTCGACTTTGTGACTAACGACTACGGCCGGGTTACTACCGAGGCCTATAATAATGACAACTTTATTAATGGTGCCGATGGTCAGGATGCTCAGGATGTAGGGCTGGACGGTGTCAGCGACGAAAACGAAGGGAGTGTACAGGCGGTATCCAACTGGCTGAATGCTCTCCCTACTTCGGTAAGAAATATAGTGGCAGAAGACCCTGCCGGAGACAACTATCGCTATTTCCTCAACGAAGATTATGACCAACAGGAAGCTCCCATCTTGTTGCGCTACAAAAAATACAACGGTTTTGAAGGCAACACCCCTTCAAGTCCTGTACAAGGTCGGGGATACGCAGAAATTGGCAATTACCAAGATCCTGATAATGAGGATTTGAACCGCGACTTCACACTAAGTGATTTGGAGCAATACTACGAGTACGAGTTGGACCTACGGCCTGGCCAATTGCGAGTAGGAGAGGGTTACATAGTAGACCGGGTAGTGGCCAGTGTTTCCGGATTCCCCGAACCGGTTTCTTGGTATCTGTTCCGGATCCCCATTCGTAAGCCCGATCGTAGCGTGAATAATATCCAGGGCTTTAAGTCCATCCGGTACATTCGGATGGTAATGACCGACTGGCAGCAGCCGGCAGTATTGCGCTTTGGTAAATTCCAGGTAGTGGGTAGCAAGTGGCGGAAGAGTCTTGAAAATTTGGATGAACTGGGCTTTGGCGATCTACCAGAGGAAGAGGATCCTGATTTTCTTACCAGTGTGGTTAACCTGAATGAGAATGCCCAAGGTGGTCCAGATCGGGTAAGCTACGTGCTGCCTCCGGGTATAAATCAGGACCGGGACATCAACAGCCCTGTACCCCGCTTCCTCAACGAACAAGCGCTTTCGGTTTGTGTGACCGATCTTAAGGATGGTAATACCCGTGCGGTGTACAAGAATGTAAACATGGACCTGGTGAATTACGGGACCATCAAGATGTTCTTGCATGCTGAATCGCCCGACCCGCTAGTAGAAGATGGTGATTTTACGGCCTTCTTGCGGATGGGTACGGACGTAACGGATAACTATTATGAGATAGAGGTACCCCTCACCATGACCCCCAACGGGAACTACGATGGTGAGAGCGAAGGAGATCGGGCTATGGTGTGGCCAGAGGTCAACGAGATCAACATGAGCCTGGATAGCCTCTTTCAGTTGAAGGCCGAGCGGAACCGTCAAGGCTTGCCAGAAACCTTACCCTATCCGTTGATCCCACGTCAGTTTATTGGTTCTGAGAACCAGTTTGTGACGGTAAAAGGTAACCCAGATATTAGCTCCGTACAGGTGTTGATGATTGGGGTAAGAAACCGTGCCGGCGATGGTTTGGAGCGTACCGTTTGTATTTGGGCGAACGAATTACGCGTAACCGACTTTGACCAGAATAACGGATGGGCCACCAACGTGCGATTGAGTACCAAGCTGGCTGATCTGGCAGATATTACGACCAGTGGGCGCTACACTACCGCGGGATATGGTAACATTCAGCAGAAAATTTACGAGCGCACCCGCGACGAGTCTTGGAATTTCGATGTGTCGGCCAACGTAACTTTAGATAAATTCTTCCCGAAAGAATGGGGTATCCGCCTGCCTATGTTCGTGAGCTACGAAAGAGGACGTTCTACTCCGTTCTTTGATCCTGGGGACCCGGATACACCGCTGGAGGTGGCGCTTAGGGCCATCAATGACGAAACGGAACGAGCGGATTATCTCCAAGCGGTGACTGCAGATACGGAACGTCGGTCGCTCAATTTTACCAATGTGGGCAAGCAGCGAATGAATCTGGAGAAGATTCCGATGCCCTACGATATTAGTAATTTCAGCTTGTCCTACGCCTATAGTGAACAGAGTAGGGATGACTTTAATACGTTCGATTTTACCCGTCGTCGGTATGCAGGTGGGGTAGTGTACAATTACAGTCCGCCACCCTTGGAGCTGAAGCCCTTCGAGAAGATTGAATTCCTGAAGAGCCCTTATTTAGAGCTCATCCGTACGGTGAATTTCAATTTCAGCCCCCAGAACATCCTCGTACAAGGGGACCTGGAGCGCCAGTTTACCCGGACGGTTTTACGAAAGGCAGACCTGACCGCAAACTTTGACGATCCCTATTACGAGAAATTCTTCACGTTTAATCGGCGGTACTCTGCCCGGTGGAATTTAACCTCTCAGCTAACTGCAGAGTATAATGCAACGGTGAATGCCCTGATTGACGAACCAGAAGGTGACATCAATACGCAAGTGAAGCAAGACTCTATCCTGGCCAATATTCAGAACCTGGGCCGGATGAAGAACTTCAATCAGACTCTTCGGGCCAACTATTCGGTTCCCTTTAATAAGTTCCCGCTCACGGATTGGATCAACGCCGATGCCAGTTATGATGTAGGCTACATTTGGACCGCCGGTTCATTCGATCAGATTGATAGCCTGGGTAATGTGATGGAGAACAGTCGGAACATGAATCTTACAGGCCGACTGGATTTTACCAAACTGTACAATAAAGTCACCTATTTGAAAGAGCTCAGTTCTCCGCCCCGGCCTACCCGTGATCCGGTGCCGGATTCGCTGTTGCCGAGCCCCTTCGAAAAAGGACTACAGGAAGTACTCAAGGTGGCTATGATGGTCAAATCCGTCAATTTCACTTACGGAATTCAGGAGCGTACCATGTTGCCCGGTTTCCGCCCTACTCCCTTCATTCTGGGAATGGACAGTACGTTTACTGCCCCTGGGTGGAACTTCCTTTTGGGTGACCAAAGTGATGACATCAAACAGCAGGCGGTAGCCAACGGCTGGCTGGTGATTAGTCCCATCCTTACGCAGCCTTTTATACAAGCGCGAACGGAGAACCTGACCTTCCGGGGTATTGTAGAACCCTTCCCGGATTTCCGGATCAATTTGAACGCGGATCGTCGAAGAACGGATGGATTCCAGGAGATTTTCCGGTACGATACAGCTTCCGGTCAGTTTGCTTCACTTACGCCTTCGCGTACCGGTAACTACAGTATCTCTTTGATTACTGTTCGTACCGCCTTCGGAACTTTCGATACGGAAACGGGAGCATCTACGGTGTTCAATCAGATGTCTAATAACCGAGAGATTTACCGCCAACGTTTACAATCTGAATCAAACAATGAAGGGGAGTTCCGGACCAATTCTCAGGATGTGCTCATTAATTCCTTCTTGGCGGCGGTGGTGGATTTAGACCCCAATACTACGGAGATAAGGAATTTCCCGTCTATACCCTTGCCTAACTGGCGAGTGGATTATAGCGGCCTGTCTAAAATGGAAGGTATCAAGGAGGTGTTTAGCTCCTTTACTATTTCGCACGGATATACGAGTACCTTCACGGTAGGTAACTATACCAACTCGCTGAATTACTCGGAAAATCTGAGCCTGTCGGTGCCCATCCAGCAATTCAATGTGCCTACCGAAGTAGATGATCAAGGTCGTTTCTTGCCGCAGTATATTCTGGATCAGGTAGTAGTATCAGAGAAATTCTCTCCTCTGATCGGAATTAATTTCCGCACCAAGAATAAGCTGACCTTCAAGATTGACTACAAACGACAGCGGGATATTGCACTCAATATTGCTAATAGCCAGGTGACAGACCTATTCAGTCAAGATGTATCCATGGACATTGGTTTCATTAAATCGGGGCTGCGGTTACCCGTGCGCTGGCAAGGTGCTCCAGTAGTACTGGAAAACGATGTCAATTTCCGAATGGGCTTTACGCTAAGAGACTCGCAGACTGTGCAGCGGAAGTTTGACGAAGATCCGTTGGTAACAGCAGGTATGCTCAACTTCCAAACACGACCTACTATTACCTATAGCGTCAATCAGAAGTTGCAAATACTGACTTATTTTGAGCACAGCCGTAACATTCCACGAACCAACCAGTCCTTTCCCCGACGAACAACTGCGTTTGGTGTCCAGCTGCGCCTTTCTTTGGCCCAGTAAAAACCTTGAGGTGGAATGGGGTTTCTCGAAAATGGATGTAATTTTGACGCAAACATTTTGAGCTATGAACTTTCCTGAGGATCTGAAGTACACCAAGGAGCACGAGTGGGTTCGTGTAGACGGTGAGTATGCGGTCATCGGTATCACTGACTATGCCCAAGGTGAGCTGGGTGACATTGTATATGTAGATGTAGAACAGCTTGACGAAGAGGTGGACAAAGACGGAGTATTCGGTTCCGTAGAGGCAGTGAAAACGGTGTCAGATCTTTTCATGCCAGTAGGCGGTCTGGTAGAGATTCTCAATGAGCGCCTGGACGAGGAGCCTGAGTTGGTAAACTCTGATCCCTACGGCGAAGGCTGGATGATCAAAATCAAAATGGCCGACCCTTCGCAGGTAGATGGCCTGCTGACAGTTGCTCAATACAAGGAGCTAATCGGTCAATAATCCCAACGCGCCTCTTTCCGCGTGTTTTTCCGGTACAACTTATTTACTTGGCTTTGGGCTATTCTGGTGTTAGTGCTTTCACTGGCACCAGGAAGAGCTATGCCCGAAACCGACATTTGGGGTTGGCTGGGCTTCGATAAGGTTGCCCACCTGTTTGTATTTGCGGTATTGGTCCTGCTTATGATGGTGGGCTTTTCCAAGCAATACAAATATCTCTATATCCGTTTCAATGCCGTTTGGCTTAGCTTGGCTATCTGTTTGGCCTACGGTTTGCTCATTGAAGGATTACAAGCGTTGATACCGGACCGTACTTTGGAGTACGGAGACATTGTAGCAGATTCATTGGGCTGTGGCATAGGATATGCGATCTTTTATGGGATATATAAATCCTGATCCAAATCTTGTTTTTGTCCACATCCAATACTTATCTTTGAATAACGTAAGTTTTAGTTAAAGCTTAATTATGGAAGCGAAGAAAAATCCCGGAGCTGACTTAGAGAAGACCCGCGGATTGTTCATGAATGTAGGCTTCATCCTGGCGTTGCTAGTGGTGATTGGCGCATTCAAGTACAATTCCGGCGAACCTGATGTTGCCGACCTTGGCGAGGTGCAGGATACTTTCGAGGAAATGCAAGACATTCCTTTGACCGAGCAACCACCGCCCCCACCCCCTCCAC
>DMST01000257.1 GCA_003454975.1 Cytophagales bacterium
GGTGCTGCAACGGCGAATGCAGGTGATTGTTCAGTGGAAAGGCCTGCTAAAAACACTAAGGTTAAAATACTAAGCAAGGCGGTGAATTTAGTGGTTAGCTTTTTCATAAAAATGGGTGTTTTAGTGGAACCTTATACTACGGATACCATTTCCCTTTTTCAAGACTTTACTGAATTATTATTTGTCCCATTTATATATTGCTAAATATCAATCTTGCTATGCATGTAAGCGGATTTAGGCGTATACTATTCTTTATAGAAACAGAATTTTGACAATAAAAAAGACCACCCGAAGGCGGCCTTTATCAATAGGATAATAGTCTTTTTTATCGGAAATTAAATTCGTCGTCATCCTCCTCACCCAGGCTCGGCATGGTAAACATACTACTAAGCAAATCCTTAAATTGAAGTCCTCGCTCAATCGTGCTCTTGCTTAACATGCTGTACTCAGCCAACCCGTGCAAGGCAAACTCCATTAGGAAGAGTTTTTGAGGCAACTCCAATCGACTATGGTAGTCATCCACGAGTTTCCGAAGACCAGGCACATTCTCTAGCACCTTCTGATACTCCTTGTCCGAGGCCTCACTCAATACATCCACCACATTACCTTCGCCAAACCATTCTACAATCTTGTTGTAAGGGTTTTTATCCTTCTTTCGCTCCTTCTTTTCCTTATTCTTGCGGAACTCTTCTGGATTAGGAAAATATTCCAGGAACATGGTACGGATGGCCTTACCCACAAGGTTGCCTGCTACAATACCAGGCCCTTCTTGCTCGCCCTCGTACACTAGCTCTACTTTACCCGTAATCGCCGGGTGTACCCCTACAAAGTCCGCTACGCGGATGTGGGTTTCGTTTTCACCATTAATCAAGGCTCGGCGCTCGGCAGCGCTCACCAGATTCTCATAAGCGCTGATGGTTAATCGCGCCGATACCCCACTCTTGGCATCTACATACTCGTTGTCCCGAGCCTCGAAAGCAATCTGCTCCACCAAGTTCTGCACCACTTCGTTGACTATCACCCGCTCGCGCTGCTCGTCCTTCAGCTTGGCCTCCTGCTGGGTGATGCGTTTACCAATCTCAATGCTCTTCGGATAATGCGTAATGATCTGGCTATCGATCCGGTCTTTCAACGGAGTTACAATGCTACCTCGGTTGGTATAGTCCTCCGGATTGGCCGTGAACACAAACTGGATGTCGAGAGGAAGCCGCAGCTTAAAGCCCCGAATCTGGATATCACCTTCTTGTAGAATATTGAACAGTGCCACCTGGATTCGTGCTTGCAAGTCAGGCAATTCGTTGATCACAAACAAACCACGGTGTGAGCGTGGAATCAGGCCGTAGTGGATCACCCGCTCATCGTTGTAGCCTAGCTTCAAGCTTGCTGCCTTAATAGGGTCTACATCGCCTATCAAATCCGCCACCGATACATCAGGCGTAGCCAGCTTTTCCGTATAGCGTTCATCGCGGTGCATCCAGGTAACCGGCGTTTGGTCTCCGTGCTCCTCTATTTGTGTGCGAGCATAATAGGAGAGCGGAGCCATGGGGTCATCGTTCAGCTCACTACCTGCCACCACGGGAATGTATTCGTCCAGCAACTCCACCATCTTGCGGGCCAGCCGGGTTTTAGCCTGTCCGCGAAGCCCCAACAAGTTCACGTTGTGGCGAGCCAAGATGGCCCGTTGCAGATCAGGAATTACAGTATGTTCGTATCCATAAATACCCTCGAATACTGGCTGCTTGGCTTGCAAACGAGCCATTAGGTTTTCCCGTAGCTCCTCCTTTACTGACCGGGGTTCATAGCCGGCTGCGCGGAGTTCGCCAAGAGTTTTAATCTGTAGTAACTTTTCCGAAGGAATGTCTCGGTAATTCATACGGCAAGGTTAGGGGGTAGAAAGCAGCGCAACGGCTACTTTCAAAAGCGTGTTTTCAGTACAACAAATAATCGCAAGTGGGGTTAGCGTTCCCGACTAATTTCCTCACATGCGTTTGCGGCGATTGCGACGGAAGTCCTCAAATACCAGATCACCCAGGCCTTGCAGCGAGCTATAATATGCATTGCCCTGGTTTACTTGGGTAAATTCGCGAACAAACTCTTGCAGATAGGGATCCGAAGCAATCATAAAAGTAGTAATGGGAACATTAAGCTTTCGGCATTGGGCAGCCAAGTTGAGGGTCTTATTCAGAATCTTACTATCCAACCCAAAGCTGTTCTTGTAATACTTGATGCCCACCTTCATACATGTTGGTTTCCCGTCCGTGATCATGAAGATTTGCTTATTGGGGTTCTTACGCCGGCGCAGCAAATCCATTGCCAGCTCCAAACCCGCAATAGTATTGGTATGGTAGGGGCCCACACTTAAGTAAGGTAAATCCTTGATCTCTACCTGCCAGGCGTCGTTGCCAAACACAATTACGTCTAGCGTATCCTTTTTATACTTGGTAGTGATCATTTCCGCCAAGGCCATAGCCACCTTTTTGGCCGGAGTTATTCGGTCCTCCCCGTACAAAATCATGCTGTGGCTAATGTCAATCATTAGCACCGTAGAGGTTTGCGTTTTGTATTCATTCTCCACCACCTCCAGGTCATCCTCGGTGAGCATAAAATCGCCGAAACCATGGTTGATTTGGGCGTTACGAATCGAGGAAGTCATATCAATTTGGTTCAGCAGATCCCCAAATTCATAATTTCGTCGATCGGTACCCAGCTCTTCTCCCTGCCCTGTAATGGTAGTATTGTGATTGCCTCGGCCTGCCTTTTTCATCTTACCGAAAATCTCCTCCAGGGCCGAACGGCGAATCGATTGCTCACTTTTAGCAGTCAGCTCAAACTTACCCTCAGGGTTTTGGTCGGTAATGTACCCCTGGTCTTTCAGGTCCTGGATGAAATCACCAATTCCATAGCCCTCCGGGGTCAAGTCATAGCGCTGGTCCAAATTCGTCAACCAACTCAATGCCTCCCCTACATCTCCTGAGGTCATCACCATTAGCTGCATGAAGATGTTAAGGAGGTTATCAAAACTGCCTTCCCCTTTTTTCAGGTTCGGCTCAAATCTTCCAAATCGATAGCCTATCATATGTACAAGGGTAACACCTTGATTAAATCAATGTTTCAACACTTGACCGCCTCGTAATGGTTCACAACCCTTCGTGAAAATACAAAGCTGGGCCCTCTGGCCCCTGGTCACCAACGAAAGGTATTATTTTTTCCTAGGAAGAAACAGGCCTCCCCCCGACATATGTTACCCAAGGTGACACAAACCGGGTTCGCTGTTATAGGAATTAACTTTTGGGGGAAAATAAGCCCTTCCTGAGAAGCTGAATTTACAACGAACCTGTCTGTTTTCTAGGCAATTTGTGTAATGGAACTACAAGCACTTGATTAACTGTTTAGACTTTGGACCCAACGCGAAATATTCGTAGGCTATGCTAGCCCAAATATTGCGCGCCACCAGACTATCCACACCCGGGTTTAAATGCCTGGCCCAATACCTGTCGCTTGCTTGCTAATTGATTGAAAAAACTCTACTTTTGCACCGTATTCAGTCATTTACGTCTGGGGGGGACCAACAAAGTCCCCTCTTTTCGTATGCGAAAACGAAGAAAATTTGACCGATCTAAAGGTAAAGATCAAGGCGATTGTGGAGTCATTACTCCAAGACCCATCCATGTTTTTGGTAGATGTAGTTATCAAAGGCCTGGACGGGGGCATGCAAAAGGTGCTCGTGCTTTTGGATGGTGATCAAGGTATCAACATTGACGATTGTGCCAGCATTAGCCGCCAATTGGGGGGAATCATGGAGGAGCAGGAACTTATGAGCTCGGCTTATCGGTTAGAAGTCTCTTCTCCTGGTTTGGACCATCCCTTGATGTCTGCCCGCCAGTACAAAAAAAATATGGGGCGCCGGGTTAGAGTTACCCTACCCGATGGCAACCGCTGGGAAGGAAAGCTCACTGACGTGACCGAGGAGGATTTTGAAGTGGCTGTTGAAAAGAAAGTAGAAAAAAAACAAACGCTTACCCCTACAAGGTGGGCGTATACAGATATATCGAAAACAATGGTATTAGTGTCATTCAATTAAACTATGGATACGGTACAACTCATAGAAGGCTTTGCCGAATTTGCCCGGCAAAAAAACATTGATCGACCCACCATGATCCGGATTCTGGAGGACGTGTTCCGTACCATGATCCGTAAGAAATACGAAACCGATGATAACTTCGACATTATCATCAATGCAGATAAGGGTGACTTGGAGATTTGGCGTTTCCGCGAAATTGTGGACGACAACTCCGAGGATATTTGGGACCACGATAAGATTAGCCTTACTGAGGCCCAAAAAATTGAGCCCGACTTTGAAATAGGGGAAGAAGTAGCAGAAGAGATTAAACTGGAGCACTTTGGTCGTCGTGCAGTAATGACTGCCCGCCAAACACTCATCCAGAAAGTAAAAGATCTGGAAAAAGATTATCTATTCCAGAAATACAAGGATCTGGTAGGGGAGGTGATAGTAGGCGAGGTTTACCAAACCTTGAGCCGTGAAACCTTATTGATTGATGCGGAAGGCAACGAACTTTCCTTACCGCGGAACGAAATGATCTCCAAAGATCGTTTTCGTAAAGGGGATACCGCCAGAGCCATCGTCCACCGGGTAGAAATGGTCAACGGCAATCCTAAGATTATTATGTCGCGGACCTCACCGCTGTTCATGGAGCGGTTGTTCGAAAACGAAGTGCCCGAGGTATTTGACGGACTCATCACTATCCGGAGGGTAGTGCGCGAACCCGGGGAAAGAGCCAAAGTTGCAGTAGAAAGCTACGACGATCGTATTGATCCTGTAGGCGCCTGTGTGGGTATGAAAGGTTCCCGGATTCACGCTATTGTGCGGGAACTGCAAAACGAAAACATTGACGTAATTAACTTCACTGACAACCTTGACCTGTACATTGCCCGTGCGTTGAGCCCGGCTAAAATTCAGAGTATCAAGGTAGAAGAGGAAGAGAAACGCGTATCAGTCTATCTGAAACCGGATCAGGTTTCACTTGCCATTGGTAAAGGAGGACAAAACATCAAGCTAGCCAGTCGTCTGGTTGGATATGAGATCGACGTGTTCCGTGAGTTGGATGAGTTCGAAGAGGAGGACGTAGATTTGAACGAATTTGCTGATGAATTAGAAGACTGGATCATCGACGAACTGAAGCGTGTGGGTCTGGATACCGCCAAGCAAGTACTTGAACTTTCCGTAGAAGAACTTGAGCGTCGTACGGATTTAGAGCAAGAAACAATTGGAGATATTCTAGATGTGCTGAAGAAAGAGTTCGAAGAGAGCTGATTTTAATAAGTTTTAAAAAAAGGAGATATTTGGGGCATATGTCCGAAGAAAAAATGATGCGTGTGAGCCAGGTGGCTCGAAAACTCAATATCGGTCGTCATACGATCGTAGAGTTTTTGGCTTCCCAGGGTCACGAAGTGGAAGACAATCCGAACGCGAAAATTCCTATGTCGCAGTTCCGGCTTCTGGCAAAGGAGTTTGAGAGCAGTGCACAGGAAAAGGAGGAGGCTTCGTCGATGCATATCGGCCCGAAGCGTTCGGAGTCTTTAGTAATTGAGGAGGACGAGGCCCCAGCGCAGGCTACTAAGCGTGCTGAGGACGATGCTGATCTTCGGATAAAGAACCTTTCTGGTGAGACCGAAGCAGCCGCC
>DMST01000355.1:0-6968 GCA_003454975.1 Cytophagales bacterium
TGCAGGAACTGGCCGCTCCCGGCAGGCGAATTCCTGACACGCGCATGGAGCTAGTAACCATGGGGGGCCGCTGGGTACCGCTTATTGTTCAAGAAGCATTCACCAAGGAAGATTTAGTCCGCCAAACCCTGGAAGGTATAGCCTCCCAGGAGGAATATCAGCGGATTGTCAACCTAATCTTACAGGACACCCTGCACTACTTAGACCATTTGGCCCATCACCCGGATACCATTCTGGGCTTCCATCCTACCCTACGCAACTATGCTTTGCACAAGGGCCAGCTATACTACTTCGACACCTTCCCGCCCATGAACTTACCTCAGCCGGAGCTAAACCGAATCATCCGTCAATCGCTGCCTCAGCCTTGGCTAAAGGTCATTTCGTGGATTTTTCCCAGAATCCTCAATAGAGTGAGTCATGAATACTACGATGCTACCGCCATGGTGACTGGCATTGTGGGTAGTGCTTGTAGGCTCAGGCCCGAATGGTCAGACAAAACGCTTGAAGCCTGCCATGAGTATTTAGCCAGCACAACCCCAAAGACTATCCCATTACAACCCATTCTAAAAAAAGTACAATCAAAACCCAGGTTAAGTAAAGGGTGGACTACACTAAGAAAATTGACTAACAACATAGGAAAACCTAATAACTGAGCATTTACAGGCCACATTAAACGGAATAATACAATAATAGAACTGCCAAATTTTATTCGTCGTTGAATCATCCCTATTCATAGAATTCAAGATTGGTTCCATCTTAAAGGTCTACCCTTTTTCAAAAAGTGCCGTTAATCTCAACCAGGGAAAACATCCAAAATTGGTTGAGTTCATTCTCTGATTATCACGTCAACACGAAGAAGGTAGTACATGCAAGACATCTTCTAAGTAAGGCAACTACGAAAAGAACATTAGGATGGCAGAGTTGATAGCATTTGTAGAAATCCAAGAATTTAAGGAAACTATTCTGGCTATGCTCAGGGCTATCACTATGGTTTATAATAATACCCATGTACTGCCTTATGGGAAAAAATTGATGGTCAGCATGGTAGAAGTAGGGTTGTTTCTTTCCAGCAGAGTCATGCTGGAGGGGTTCAGGCGAAACATTAACTCGGCTATGGTATCACCGGCAGGTACCATTCAACGCGTTGCCCTGAGATTAATCGGCACAGTACACACAGGAGCAACAGGCAAAGGGGCAGTATAAATGGAGAGAAGATAATTTGTGGTTTGAATTTGTCCCACAGATCCCCAAGACCAATCAACGCACGGTAAGGGATCGAGGCTACTCATTTTTGGGTAGCCTTTTTTCGTTTGGTTAGGCCACCCATAGGTCAGGAGAAGTATTACGCTGCTTACCTCTTCATCTCTCGCTTTCAAAAGTAATTGGGATGTATTCCCAGAAAAGTAGCATAACCAGGAAATAGTGACCGAATTCTATTCATCGATAAAATACGTTCCTTCATCATTCGTTTATCGGTAAATAACTAATCTCAATTCATTATTTTATTATTTCAATTCATATTTATCTATGGATTATACCAAATATCCCGTTATTCATCAAAATGAAGAGGGAAACATTTCCCTGAGGAAACCTGATATCCCAGGCTTTATTTTTATGCAGTTGTCTGGTAAAATGGAGCTGGAAGACTACAAGGCGGCTTTTATCAAAGCTACGGATGCTTTGGAAGAGGTGGGTGCACAGACCTTATTGGTAGAAGCCAGCAAGTTGAACCAAACGGACCCTGAAGGCAGGGCTTGGTTGATGAAAAGGCACTTGCCAGACACCATGAAACGACTAGGACGCTTGAACGTAGGCATGATCTCTCCGCGCAGCATGTTTCAGAAAATCACCCTTAACCTAGCCATCAAGGCCCTAAAAGCCTTAGGTAAACCTGTAGATGTGAAGGTGTGTGATGATATGCAGGAGGCTACTGCTTGGTTGGCTAAATATGTGGATCTGACCAAAAGGGTGAACGCTTAACGAACCCCATCTACCAAATCCTGGTAAAGGATCACCACTTTGCCAGAGGCTTCTTGAAACGACAGGGGGAAAGAATAATTTTTTAGCTGGGTAGCATCCATCTTGTTAGGGTGGAAATACCCTAGCAAGTCTGCCCAACAGTACATCGGTTGATAACCTAGTTGGTCCGTAGGGCTTAACCTATCAAATTCAGATACATGGAGGGTCATGTAAGGGAACACGGGAATTGTTGGCATTTCAAGGAGGGAGCCTCCCAATGGTACATTTTTAACTTCAGTAACCAAGCTACCAGGCAACGAATACTGCACGGCTACTAAGGACAAGGTAGATGAAATAGATAGCACATATCTCCCATTAGCATCTGTAACTGCTTCTCCCTTCCCTCCTATTACCTGGATTTGTACTCCTGGTACTGGAGAACGATCCATTTCTACGGAGCCCTGCAAGGTAAGCAGTGAGGGCTGGGGCAAATAGGTTAGCAGCAACAGCGAGAATAGGCCGTACATACCTTCGGTTTTTTATTCAATAGCCCCTAGTTCCTGTGCCACTTGTAGTGCTCCTACTGCTCTTTGGTAGTGTTCTTCCAGGGTTTGTTCGCAGTCTCTACCTCTAACCCCCTCTTCCATCAGCACCCGCCACGCCCAATCCATCTCTTCCTCAGCCTTTCGCAGACGATCATAGTCCCGAAAAGGTAAATTCTGTTGGCTAACCAAAGAGTCCAGGAGTTGCACAAACTCTTTTCGCCGGACGGGCAAGCTATCCAAGCGGTTCACCAGATTCCCGGTTTGTTGATTGAGCGCCAGCAGCCGATTGAGCCGTTCTTCCCCCTCCTGCCGCATGGCCAACGTGAAATTCCCTTCCCTGTCCCGTTGTATTTTGCGCAAGCAAGGTCCCAGGCTTGGGTAGTCAGTAGCCAAAACATCCATGCGGTCAGATTGCACCTCAAATTCTGCTAAGGCCTTATCTTCTGCACTCTGGCAACCCAAAGCCACAAAAACCAGCGTAAAAACAAGCAAAGAAGTAGATTTCATAGCCCCATCGATAGATTTCCAAAGTAATGAATGCAAGTTTACGGCTTCATTGAAGAATAACCACGGGTAATCGTATGAGCGTTGGCGCGCACAAACATGAATTCCTTATTATCAACGGGCACTGGAACTCCGGTACCACGCTGCTGGTAGATTTGCTTCGCAAACACCCCGAGCTGGATTTTAGGCAAGCCCGCTATAAACCAGAGTTGGAAGAACGTACCACGCTCAAGTTGCTACGCAAGTTGGGGTATCCGGCCATCCCCTTTGGCGTGAATTATAATCAGGTAACTGAACACAACGGATTTGGCTATTGGCAGGAGCCTCAGTTGGCCCAAGACGGGAAGCTTGAGCAGTTTAGCCGGCAATGGCACCGTAAGTTCCGTCCGCGTGGCGGGAAGAAAGCCCTGCTCAAAAACCCTTGGCTCTTATTCTATCCTCACACGCTGAAGGCACTCACTCAGGAGGATCATACACATTATATATACATACTGCGAGACGGACGTTCTCAAGTAACCAGCCGTGACTACTGGAAGAAAGAACCTGAGCCAGAGAAACACCTCATTGCCCGGGCCCACTTTTGGGTATACTGTATGCAGTGGTTTCTGGACCAGTGGCAAAAAGACATGAACTGCCTGGTGGTGCGATATGAAAACCTCACCGCCCACCCGGAAGAATCCCTACAGGAAATTTGCCAGCATGCCCAGATCCCTTTTGCCCCGCTGCACGAACATCTCCCTCCAGCCCTGGAGAATCGGTTGGGCAAGTGGCATGCACTGCCAGAAGAGCTACGCCAACAGGTAGAAGCCATCATTACCCCCATGCAAAAGCAACAGGACACGCTGTACCCGGTCCGGTAATTTACGCGGCCGATTGTCAACCGGCCGGCTTTGGCAGGCGAACCGATTCCCACCGAGTTGTGTTACCTTTGCCTAATAATAAATTCGGTAATCAATGGCACGGGTAGTTGTCGGGCTTTCTGGCGGAGTAGATAGTAGTGTAGCCGCTCACCTATTGGTAGAGCAAGGACACGAGGTAATTGGGCTTTTCATGCGGAACTGGCATGACGATTCGGTGACGCTGAATAACGAGTGCCCTTGGGTGGATGACAGCAACGATGCGCTGCTGGTTGCCCAGTCATTGGGCATTCCCTTTCAGGTAGTGGATTTGAGTGCGGAATACAAAGAGCGCATTGTGGACTATATGTTCGCAGAATACGAGCGCGGCCGCACTCCCAACCCCGATGTGCTCTGCAACCGAGAAATCAAGTTTGATATTTTCCTGAAAACGGCGCTACAGCTGGGGGCCGATTATGTGGCTACCGGGCACTATTGCCGAAAAGAAACTACTGAAGTAAACGGACAAACGGTGCATCGGCTATTGGCTGGAAAAGATGGGAACAAGGACCAAAGTTATTTTCTGTGCCAGCTCACCCAGGAACAATTGCAGTATGCCCTGTTCCCCATAGGCGATATAGAAAAACCTGAGGTCCGCCGCATTGCCAAGGAACAAGGATTGGTGACCGCCGAGAAGAAGGATTCTCAAGGCCTCTGTTTTGTGGGTAAAATCAGGCTGCCCGATTTCCTTCAGCAACAGCTAAAGCCGAAAAAAGGAAATATCGTGGAGATATCTACCAGCCACCCTATGTATGCGGAGCGTACGGCAGCGGTGGTAACTGCTGGCGGCGAAGCAGAGGAGCCTACCATTGAGGCACTGGTACAACCTTTTTTATATTCGAAGGCAGACGGCGAGGTAGTAGGCGAGCACAACGGGGCTCATTATTTTACCATTGGTCAAAGGAAGGGCTTACAAGTAGGTGGCAAGGCAAAACCTCTTTTTGTTATTGAGACGGATACCCAATCTAACACCGTGTATGTAGGCCAAGGAGAAGACCATCCCGGACTAAACAGACCCGGATTGTTCATCCCAGAGAAGGATATTCACTGGATTCGCCCCGATTTGGCGCTTAAAATTGGAGAATCCAGAGATGTTTTGGGAAGAATTCGCTACCGCCAAGCCCTCCAGCACTGTACGCTGTACCAAAAAGCTGACGGTTTATATGTGATTTTCGACGAATTGCAGCGAGGTGTTACGCCGGGGCAATTTTTTGCTTGGTACCTAGACGAGGAACAAATAGGCTCTGGAGTGATCGGAAATTAGCCGTTGCAACATTAATTGGACTTTTTCTTTGTGCACCGACACTACCCTACCTCCCTTGGGTGGGTCGGTGTATGTTTTTTAAGAGATCGAGTGTTTTAATTGCATTTTTATTCATCGAAGCTCAGGCAAGATTCATCGATAAAATGCACCGTTTTAACGATGCAACAATCAATAAACACCTATAAATCAGAGCATTAGCTCAAAAGCACCCTTCATCGGTACATATCGCAAACACAATAAAATATACTCTCCTTGTAAAATAACATTGTGCTATTCTGAGCTACTGAACTCAATTTGAATACAGTCCGGTTATTTTTTTTCAGAATTAATTCGTGCACCTACATACCAGCTACTACCCTACCCCATTGTATTATTTTAACTGAAAATCATCATTTTCCTTTATGATGAAGCCATTATTGTGTTTTTCAAATAAAAAATTGACACTCAATACAATATTCTCTTCACAAGTGTATTCTTTTTCGGTGATTATTTTCCTGATAAAATTTTGGGCTAAATATTACCTTGTAAGGATAGCCTCCTTCCTTCGACATAGAAAAAACGGCTTTTCCGTTCCTTTAGATAACAACACGACACAAGGACAACACACGAGAAGTAACAGTAAACTAAAGGAGGTTAACATGAACCGAGTATCTAAGGAACAAATTGCACGAATAGGAGTAGGTATAGGCTGGGGATTGGTATTGATGGGAATTTTTATTTCACTGGGTAAGTATATCATACCTTCTTCATGGTACACGACCATCATGACTCCTTTATATGGAGCAGAATATGTAAATGATCATATGCCTAAGTCTGCCGACCGCACTCTTGAGGATTTTAGCCACCGGGTAGTTGGGGTCTTGTATTTGGTGATCGGCATGCTCCAGTTCTCTAAGAAGTTTCAGACTCGTTTCAGAAAATTGCACAAGTATTTGGGCCGGGTTTGGGTTCTCGTCACTATCGTACTGGGTCTCACTGGTATTTCCATCGCCATATTTGTACCCTTCGGAGGAATCGGCGAACTCATCGCTACGGTCATCTTTGCCGGATACATGGTGTTTGCCGTCATCATGGGCTGGAGAACCGCTATACAAAAGAAATTCAAGCTGCACCGGGATTGGATGTTCAGAGCCGTTATGATTGGTTTTGGATTTTCCACGATCCGTTTTGCCTTCATGGCCATTAACTTCTTGTCTCCCAGCACTCCTGACCGAGACATCCTGACGGTATGTTTCTGGATCGGCTGGGGACTACAGGCGGTGGTGGCCGAATGGTGGATATACTACAGTGCACGCAACACAGCCAAAGGTGGCATCACTCCTCGTACTTTGGAACAGCAAGACGAAGACTCTAAGCCGATGGCTGCATAAGGTACGGTATAGGGACCTGGCACTTCCTTTCTCCTCATTATTTTACCTCCTGGAAAGGAGCGCCATAACGGGCTGACGTTTTCGTCAGCCCGTTATTTTTTCCAGTAATTGGGTTCTGTATCGTAGCTTTGCCCCCTTACCAGATTCTGTACTACCGGGCCTTGCTTACGCTTTCTCATCTCTCCTTTCAGTATCCTGACGGTTCCGAACCCTTACAGGACGTAGGATTTAGTTTGCCCTCGGGTACCATTATGGCCTTGGTGGGGCCTAGCGGTAGTGGCAAGACTACGCTTTTGAAAATAATAGCCGGGCTGCTACCTCCTACCGCCGGTGAGCCCTTCTGGAAGAATACGTCGATTGCCCCCTTTGCTCATGAGCTCATCCCAGGCCATCCGGATATTCAATTGGTGCATCAAGACTATCAGCTACC